>NZ_CP013650.1:2502191-2814965 GCF_001466725.1 Lacimicrobium alkaliphilum | reverse complement strand
GGCAGGTAACGGTATTCTTTCTGATTCAGATCGCCAGGCACTGCAAAAAGAAGTGTCGCAAATCCAGCAGGAAATCACCGATACCATTGATCGTACCGAATTTGCCGGTAAACCCCTGCTGAGCGCAGAAGGCGAGATTAATTTCCAGGTGGGTGCTAATGCCGGGCAGAATATCAGTGTGGCCACCAGCGATGTCGCCAGCAGTCTGAACGATATTCTGAATGTGGATATCAGCACCGCTCAGGGTGCATCCGATGCACTTGAAGTGGCCGACAACGCCGTTGAAACCGTGGGTCAGGCCCGAGCCGATCTCGGTGCTACTCAGAATCAATTTGAAAGTGCGGCCCGTAATCTGGCCAATACAGAAGTGAATGTGGCGGCAGCGAAAGGTCGTATTCAGGATACAGATTATGCGCAGGCGACTTCTGAGCAGGCGGCCAATGATGTGCTGGGTCAGGCTTCATTGTCGGTTCAGGCGCAGGCTAATCAGCAACGAGGCCAGGTGCTGGCGCTGCTTAGCTAATTTCAGTAAACCAATAAGTTAAAGGCCGCAACTGCGGCCTTTTTTCGTCTGATCCATGAGATTCCCCCATTGAAGGTCAGACGGAGCTGTCCGGGAAACACTTATTTCTTCACAATACCAACCAGCTTATCTGCATCCATAACCAGCAGTGACGTGATCTGGTGCTTTTCCATCAACCCAAAGGCTTCATTCATCCTGGCGCCGATATTGATAGTCTTAGGGTTCAGGCTCATCATCTTTTCGGCGTTTAAGTCAAACACATCTTTTGAGTATTTGTTAAATCCGCGGCGAATGTCGCCGTCTGTGATAATGCCATAGCCCTGGTCTGACTCGACAATAGCAATCCCCAGTTTACCCCCTGATATAGAGTCCACCACTTCGGCAAAACTGGCATCGGGTTTCAGCAATGGCAGGTTGGTGCTGATCATTTCATCTTTGACAAGGGAGAGCAGTCGCCGGCCAAGATTACCGCCGGGATGAAAACGGGCAAACTCCTCAGGCTGAAAGTCTCTCGCTTGCATCAGGGTGACCGCCAGTGCATCACCCATGGCCAGGGTCGCGGTGGTTGAGGATGTCGGCGCAAGTTGCAAAGGGCAGGCTTCTTTGTCAACGGCTACATTGAGTATAACGTCAGCGGCCCGGCCTAAAGTGGAGTCCTGTTTACCGGTCAGTCCAATCAGATAGTTACCGTTATCTTTAAGGAAAGACAGCAGCTTCAGCACCTCTTCGGTTTCACCGGAATTGGAAATGGCAACGAACACGTCTTCTCTGGCAATCATGCCCAGATCGCCATGATAGGCCTCACCAGGATGCATAAAAAAGCTTGGTGTACCTGTGCTGGCCAGGGTTGCCGCAATTTTGCGGCCAATCTGGCCAGATTTGCCCATGCCACACACAATCACCCGCCCTTTAGTGCGCAGAATTTTTTCCACAGCCTGATCAAATTGCTTATCCAGTCGCTGGGCTAATTTAGCCACCGCCTGTGCCTCGATCTCAAATACCTGTCTGGCAATATGCTGGTAATTCATCTACCGCTCTGTTTTTTTTGGTTTATGCTGTATTCTGACTGAAAACCCTCCGGGTTGTCGAATATACTCATAAGCCTTTACCAGCCCGGAGGGTTCCGGGACACTTTTGATGTTTTTTTACGCAATATCTAAGCTATTGATCATAAACCTGAATGCTCTGGTTGCGTATGCTTTGTTAATGGTTAAAATCTTAGGTAGCAATTAAACAAAAACAATAATCAGCAATTCGTTTTTTCAATCGGAGGCAACACCTTCTGCCTTACTTTCTTTTTAGCGTAGGTTGTGATGACAACTTTGAGGTCGCCAGAGTATGAGTAACATCCTGATTATCAGTGAGCCTGAGGCTCGCAGGATCAGCCTTCAGACCATACTTACCTTTATGGGCGAAAAACCTGAGGATGTAATGCCTGTTCAGGCAGTAGAACATCTGCAGGCGAATCATGACTATAGCGGCATATTAATAGATGCTGAAGCGACTGCCATGATTGAGACCCTGGCAAAGGATTATCCTTATATGCCCTTTGTGCTGGTTGGGCAGAGCACTCACCAGTGCAGTGGTAATCTGGTGGGCGTTGTCAATGAACCGGTAACCTACCCGCAGCTGACGCAGATGTTGCATCGTTGCCAGGCATATTTGAGTCGCCGGCCGGGCATTAGCATCTCTGCGCATAATAAGACCAAGTTGTTTCGCAGTCTGATTGGTAAAAGTGCCGAGATACAGGCTGTTCGTCATATGATTGAGCAGGTTGCTCCTACCGACGCCAATGTGCTGATCCTGGGCGAGTCTGGTACAGGTAAAGAAGTGGTGGCGAGGAACGTCCATTATCTGTCAAACCGCAAATCAGGGCCTTTTATTCCGGTTAACTGTGGCGCGATCCCCGGCGAGCTGCTTGAAAGCGAACTTTTCGGTCATGAAAAGGGGGCCTTTACCGGTGCAGTCAACTCCCGCAAAGGGCGTTTTGAGCTGGCTGAAGGCGGTACACTATTTCTTGATGAAATCGGCGATATGCCCCTGCAAATGCAGGTTAAACTGCTGCGGGTGTTGCAGGAGCGCACCTATGAGCGAGTGGGCGGGATAAAACCGATACCCTGCAATGTGCGCGTCATTGCTGCCACTCATCGCGATCTTGAGTCGATGATCACTGAAGGCAACTTCCGAGAGGATCTTTACTATCGGTTGAATGTGTTTCCCATCGACAGCCCGCCACTGCGCGAGCGTAAAGACGATATCCCCCTGTTGCTGCAGGAGTTGGTAAGCCGGGCAGAGAGTGAACTCGGCAATACGGTCAAATTTACTCAGGCTTCCCTGCAGTCTCTGATGGAACATCCATGGGCCGGCAATGTTCGGGAGCTTTCTAATCTGGTGGAACGGCTGCTGATTCTGTTTCCGAACAAAGTTGTGGATGTCGGTGATCTGCCGCCTAAGTATCAGCATCTGGATGCCGAAATCTACGAGCCGGAGTATCCGGAAGAATTGCTGGAAAGAGAAGCCATTAATGCGCTGTTCGGTAACGATGACAATGATGTAACGGCGACCGATGAGTTTCAGCCCTCCAACGGCGATGGTTATGCCTTGCCACAGGATGGCCTGAACCTGAAAGAGTATCTGGCGGATCTGGAAGTGAACCTTATCACCCAGGCACTGGAACAACAGGAATGGGTGGTGGCCAGAGCCGCTGAAGTATTGGGTATGCGCCGTACCACCCTGGTGGAAAAAATGCGTAAGTACGGGTTGTCTAAAGACTAAAAGCTTTAACCACAGAGCCACGGAGGACACAAAGGTTTTTTCAGTTTCGCCACTTTACTTCTCTGTGCCTCTGTCGTTATTCACGCTTTTTATAATGGCTCTCGGGCATGACCGTTAGCTTGTAGCCTGGATGGAGCGAAGCGGAATCCGGGATGCTGGCGGTGTGCTGATCCATAAATAAAAGATTTTACCGCTGAGCCACAGAGTTCACGGAGAAGAACAATTGGTTAAAACGTTAATACCTCTGTGTTCTCGGCGCTTCTGTGGTTATTTTTGCCTTTATTAAAGGCGCTGGATGCCCGATAACGGCACTCGGGCATGACTGTTAGTCGTTCCCGCTCGCTTTTGGCGGGAACCCAGCGCCTTTGCTACTAACAGGTACCACAGGACAAAAACGCTTTCACCACAATATAGAAGGTCTTTATATCTCAGCGTCTTTGCGCCTCTGCGAGATCAAACAAATAAGAGGCCTGGATCTCGCAGAGACGCTGAGATCGCAAAGAAAAGCATCAATTTGCCCTATCTCCCCTGTTCGTGCCTTTAGTGTTTTTCGTGGTTAGAGCTTTTCAACCACGAAAGGCACGAAAAACACGAAAAGGGTTAAAGCGTTTAACCATTCAAATCTCTGTGTTCTCTGTGCCTCTGTGGTTAATATCTTCTTAAACCTCAGTATCTCAGCGGTTAATATCCTTTTTTTGTATGTCGGGGCCGCCATGCCGGTTTTATGACAACCGGATTCCGCCTTAACCTTTTGATAAATAAAAACAATAAAGCTGGCACGTTCTCTGCTTTAACCCTTATGTCCATTTCGGTGTCCAAGTTTTGACATGGGGTAATTATGACAACCGAGTTGCCGTTTTCTGAATCCGCAAAGTCCTCTGACAATAGTCAGTCCAAAGGTTCGCAAGTAGGCCCGCAGGAAGTACTGCGTCTGCGCCAGCAATCTTCCCGTCTTGAACATTTGCTTGAGGTGATGCCTGCCGGTGTCATTGTGATTGACGGCAGCGGCGTGGTGAAACAGGCTAATCAGGTTGCAGTGGAGCTGCTGGGTGAGCCTCTGGAAGGTCAGAGCTGGCGCACCATTATTGCCCGGGCCTTCAAACCACAGGCCGATGATGGTCATGAGGTGTCATTACAGGATGGCCGTAAGGTTCAGTTCTCTATTTCTCCTTTAGAGCTAGAGCCCGGGCAGCTGATTGTGATCACTGACCTGACTCATACCCGCAGGTTACAACAGCAAATCAGCCATATGCGCAACCTGTCGTCACTGGGACGTATGGTGGCCTCTCTGGCTCACCAGATCAGAACGCCACTGTCATCGGCCATGCTCTATGGCGCCAATTTACAAAACCCCACCCTGAATCCGGATTCACGTAATCAGTTTGCCGATAAGCTGATGGCCAGGCTCAAAGATCTTGAACAGCAGGTCAACGATATGTTGCTGTTCGCTAAAAGCGGTGAGCAACAAGTCGTGGCGGAACTGTCATTACAAAACCTGATGCTGGAAGTGGAAGCGGGCAGTGAGGCGATGTTGTTACAGCGCCAGGCGAGCCTGACTCTGGATCTGCCCGAGCCGGATATTCTGGTGATGGGCAATAAAACGGCGCTGGCCAGCGCGCTGCAGAATCTTATTCATAACAGCCTGCAGGCTAACCCTCAGGGCTGTCAGATTGAAATCGCCGCCAGGCGGGATGACGTTAATCCCGAACAGGTTGTGCTGTCGGTCAGTGATAATGGGCCGGGGATCCCCGACAATAAGAGTCAGAGTATCTTCGATCCCTTCTTTACCACCAAAAGCCAGGGTACCGGACTGGGGCTGGCAGTAGTCAAATCCGTGGCCCAGTCTCATCAGGGCAGCGTCCGGGCACTCAATAATCCTCAGGGTGGGGCCAGAGTCGAGATGCTGTTACCTATTTATCGTGAAGAACAAAACTATTCCTTGCTAAGTGCTGGGGGAGGCAACTTATGAGTCTGAGCAAAATACTGATTGTTGAAGATGATGCCGGCTTAAGAGAAGCGCTGGTAGACACCTTGTTGTTGGGTGGCTATGAACTGGTCGAAGCCGATTGTGCCGAAACCGCTATGTCACTGCTGGGCCAGCATAGTGTCGATCTGGTGGTCAGCGATATCCAGATGGGGCAGATGTCGGGCCTGACTTTGCTGCGCAGTATTAAGCAGAAATACCCGAATTTACCTGTGCTGTTGATGACTGCCTATGCCACCATCGATGATGCCGTGCAGGCCATGCGCGACGGCGCCACAGATTATCTGGCCAAACCCTTTGCACCCCAGGTCTTGCTGAATCTGGTGGGGCGCTACGCACCGGCAAACAAAGTCGAATCACGTCAGCCTGTGGTTGGCGATCCGGCCAGTCGAAAATTACTGGAACTGGCGAAAAAAGTCGCCCGCGCCGATGCCACCGTCATGGTACTGGGCCCCAGTGGCTCCGGTAAAGAAGTGCTGGCCCGTTATATTCACGATCAGTCTGAGCGCGCCGACGCACCTTTTGTTGCCATTAACTGTGCGGCTATTCCGGAGAATATGCTCGAAGCCACACTGTTTGGTTATGACAAAGGGGCCTTTACCGGTGCCTTACAGGCGTGCCCGGGCAAGTTCGAGCAGGCTCAGGGCGGCACCATATTGCTGGATGAGATCACCGAAATGGATCTGTCGCTTCAGGCTAAGTTATTGCGTGTGTTGCAGGAAAAAGAAGTGGAGCGTCTCGGCAGTCGCAAGACCATCGATCTGGATGTCAGAGTGCTGGCAACCAGTAACCGCGATCTGCGCCAGGCGGTTCAGGATGGTCGTTTCCGCGAAGATCTTTACTATCGTCTGAATGTGTTCCCGCTGACCTGGTCGCCTCTGGCTCAGCGTAAAGGGGACATTATTCCACTGGCGCAGCATCTGATTGAGCGCCATAGTCAGAAGGGCGGCAATGCCATTCCTGGCTTAAGTGCTGCGGCGCGCAACAAACTCGAGCAATATAGCTGGCCGGGTAATGTGCGGGAACTGGAAAACGTGATCCAGCGGGCGCTGATTCTGGTCAGCGATGACCAGATTGATGCCACAGATTTGATGCTGGAGCAGGATATGCCAACCGATCTGGAGCCATCAGAGCTTCAGGAGCCTGAGGGCAGCAAGCTGGGTAATGAATTACAACAGCAGGAGCATCAGATTATTCTGGACACCCTCAAGTCCTGTAATGGCAGCCGCAAGGCGGTGGCCGATAAACTGGGTATCAGCCCCCGTACGCTTCGTTATAAACTGGCGAAGATGCGTGATGTAGGTATCGATCTGCCAGCCTGACTGAAAGGTTTTCACTACGAAAAAAGCAATATTCACCACAGAGTCACGAAGGACAAAGAGAATTAATATCTCTGTTCCGGGAGGATTTTTTGGAGCTTGCAGGGACGCTAAGGCGCTGTGTAAGAGAATAGTTCGTGATTTTTGTGCCTTTAGTGGTTGAAAAGCTTTGACCACGAAAAACACTAAAAGCACGAACAGGGGAGATAGGGCAAATTGATGCTTTTCTTTGCGATCTCAGCGAGATCCAGGCCTTTTGTTTGTTTGATCTCGCCGAGGCGCAAAGGCGCTGAGGTTTAAGAAGATATTCACCACAGAGGCACAGAGAACACAGAGGTACTAAAGGTTTAATTTCCTATGCCCCTTTGCGACCTGTGGATTTTGAGATTGTAGTGTCGAATTTATTCGACAAATATTGTGAGGCAGCCCAATAAATTGGGCCCTACCTTCCCGCCAAAAACGCACGGGAGTGACGGTCTGTCATGCCCGAGTGTTGTTATCGGGCATCCAGCGCCTTTAATAAAGACAAAAATAACCACTGAGGCACAGAGAACACAGAGGTTTGAATGGTTAAAGGCTTTATCTCCTTTCGTGTTTGAAAAGCTGTAACCACGAAAAACACTAAAAGCACGAACAGGGGAGATAGGGCAAATTGATGCTTTTCTTTGCGATCTCAGCGCCTCTGCGAGATCCCGGGCTCTTCTTTGTTTGATCTCGAAGAAACGCTGAGGGGAATCACTGTTTATATCTTACCTTCATGTTCTTCGTGGTGAAGCCGGTCTAACTGCGGTAACCATCCGGATTCTGCGACTGCCAGCGCCAGGTATCCGTACACATCTGTTGAATACCTTTCCCGGCGCGCCAGCCCAGTTCCTTCTCAGCCAATGAAGCATCGGCATAACAACTGGCCACATCACCGGGACGCCTCGGGGCAATCTCAAAAGGCACGGGCTTGTCGCTGGCCTTTTCAAAGGCCCTGACCATCTCCAGCACGGAGTAACCCTGTCCTGTACCCAGGTTGTAGGTTTTAAGACCAGAGCCGGGCAATTTGTCCAGTGCTTTTAAATGGCCGGCGGCCAGATCTTCAACATGAATATAGTCCCTGACGCCGGTGCCATCGGGGGTGTCATAATCATCACCAAATACGCTCAGAAAGGCTCTTTTGCCGCAGGCTACCTGAGCAATAAAGGGCATCAGATTATTAGGGATACCATTGGGATCTTCGCCTATTTCGCCCGAAGGGTGTGCACCCACAGGGTTAAAATAGCGTAACAGAGTGATATTCCAGTTGCTGTCGGCGCGGTAGAGATCTTTTAAAAGCAGTTCCACCATCAGCTTGGACTGACCATAAGGGTTAGTCGGCTGCCCCGTGGGCATGGCTTCAGTTAACGGCAAGGCAGTGGGATCGCCATATACGGTCGCCGAGGAGCTGAATACCAGATTGGTGACATCGTGATCCTGCATCGCCTGGCACAGGGTCAGGGTGCCGGCCACATTATTCTGATAATAACGCAGCGGCTGTTGCACCGACTCGCCTACGGCCTTGAGGCCGGCAAAATGGATCACTGCATCGATATGCTGTTCGCTGAACAGTTTATCCAGCAGGGCACGGTCAAGAATATCGCCCGGAATAAACTGCAGTGATTTACCTGTCAGTGTTTGCACCCGGTGCAGAGATTCGGGCGAGGCATTGCTGAGGTTGTCGATCACCCACACATTGTGGCCCTGCTCAAGCAGTTGCAACGTAGTATGGCTGCCAATATAACCGGCGCCGCCGGTGACCAGAATATCAGACATGGTCCTTGTCTCCTTGAGTTAAGTTGTCGGGCAGATATTTTTCACTCAGGCCATATTGTACGGGTTTCAGGATCAGCGGGTAAGTGGCTAACACCAGAGCGGCCCAGAGCAGATTCAGCCAGTCTTTGGGTGCATAGAGTATCAGTACAAAGGCCGGAACCAGAATAATCAGCTTGAGTACATTTAACAGCAGCTTTTCCGGTGCACTCAGCTTGGCGCTGGCCTGGCTCAGTAACGCCAGTCTCTGAGTCAATGGCAGTTCCCGCAGGGCGGAAATATGACGGGTTGAAAAATACAGCTTCATAACATCATTGATTTGCTTTGCGTGGAGTGAAGCTTATCTTAACAATCAGCCTGGGATAAGGGCAGGAAATAAAAAAGCCCCTTTTTTACTGATGTAAAAAGGGGCTTTGATTATTTTTAGATGTTAATCAGCCTTGTTTGATCGGCTCGTTGGCGTCGATTACTGCACCAGGGTGTTCATCTTCCGGTTTCTCGGCCAGTTTTTCCCAGTGGCGGGTTTTCAGCGCCAGCAGGAAGATAACAATGCCGATGGCAATACTGAACAGAGTGATCTGCATATACAGAGCAGGCATTTCAGCCGGTTTTTCCGGATCAAAATTACCTGCCAGCAAACCGGCAACCACATTACCGATAGAATAGGTCAGTACAAATACCCCCATCATCTGACCGGCCATACGCTTGGGCGACAGTTTACTTACTGCACTTAAGGCCACAGGGCTTAAGCAAAGCTCACCCACTGTATGCAGGAAGTAGGTGGCAATCAGCCAGTAGGGTGCCACCTTCAGACCACTGGCGGCAAATTGTGCGGCGAAGAACATTACAATAAAACCTGTTGCCATGATAATCAGGCCCAGGGCACTTTTAAAACCATAAGAGGGATTGATCATCCGTTTGCTGAGGTTAATCCATAGTGCCGCAAAGAAGGGTGACAAGATCACCAGAAAGATAGAATTTGCAGACAGAAACCAGGCTGCGGGAATTTCAAAGGTACCAATCATACGATCGGTCAGATCCCGGCCAAACAGGTTCAGTGATGAGCCTGCCTGCTCAAAGCCCGCCCAGAAGCAGATGGAGGCAATACACACCAGTAGCAGTGCCAGCAACCGCTTTTTCTCATCTCCATTTAGGTTGGAGAAGAAGAAAATGGCCGCGTAATAAAAACAGAAGATGGCTGTGATGCCCATAGCAACATATTGCGCGATGCTGACCGGATTGATGGTTAACAGCCCGGTCATCATGGAAAAGGAAACCAGCGCCAGTGCAGCCAGAAACGCCACAATAACACCCCAGCTAATCCTGGTGGCTTGTGGTGATAAAGGCTGGGGAGCCAGCTGTCCGACGCTTTCCAGCTTAGGCAGGGTGATCCTGTACTGAATCAGACCCAGACCCATACCCACTGCGGCGGCCCCAAAGGCCCAGTGCCAGCCCATATTGGTCTGCAGGTAGCCGCAGACAAAATAGCCGATAATGGAGCCGATATTGATACCCATGTAATACAGGGTATAGCCGCTGTCACGGCGTTCATCTTCACTGCTGTAAAGCTGACCCACCATGGCACCGATATTGGGTTTGAGCAGACCCGTGCCCAGTACCACCAGGATCAGACCGATAAAAAAGGTGTGATCGCCGGGAATGGCCAGCACAATATGGCCGCACATGATAACGATGCCGCCATACCATACCGCCCGCTGCCCGCCTATTAAGCGGTCAGCTATCCAGCCACCTGGCAGACCCATAAAATACACCGCACCAGTATAAAGACCATAAATGGCTGTTGCCGAGGCCACCGTAATGGCCAGGCCGTTTTCCTGCATGCTGGCCGTCATATACAGCACCAGCAGGGCGCGCATGCCGTAGTAGCTCATGCGCTCCCACATTTCAGTAAAAAAGAGTGTCTGCAGGCCACCAGGGTGGCCCCAAAATCCTGTGTCGTTTTTCATAAACGTTTTCGTTGTCATTATTATTAACCTTTTAGAATATGCGCAAACAGGCGCTCCGGCCATGATTAGGCTGACTGATTATCAGCTCTGCTATCAGGCCAAAGCTGCAATAGCGTGGGCTCGGTTATACAGTTCAGACTGGCGAAATGCAAGCTCCCAAAGTCTGGTGACAGAGGCTTGTGTAGTCAGATCTTCTGGCTGATGCGGCCATGCATATTGGTCCAGGATTCGGGGAATTTTCCTTGCAGAACATAGGAAAAGGCGATCAGCTCGGCAATGACCAGGTACAGCTCCCGGGGAATTTCCTGGCCCAGATCCAGCTGATTAAGAAATCCGGCCAGATGTTCATCCTCATGTATCAGTACCCCTGACTGACGGGCAAGCTCAATAATCTCATCGGCCAGATCGCCGAAGCCCTTGGCGACAACCTTTGGCGCCTGTTGTTTATTCTCGGCCTGGTATTTAATCCCCACCGCACTGCGAGGTTTGCTGTCTTTGTGCTTATTCATGCCTGCGTCTCAAATACCTGATAGGGCCGTTGTTTAAGGTGCTGTGGAATTTTACCCAACTGACACTGACTATGGCTGATATCAATGCCCAGCTCCTGAAAGCGCTTTTTCAGCAGCGGCAAAAAGGCGATAACCTGATCCTTAAGCCTGTCATTGGCGGCGTAGAAATCCAGCTCCAGTTGGGTTTCATAGAGTCGCGCCTTGGCCAGCAGGCCGCCCTGTTCGCCGATCTCCAGCTTCATGGTCAGGTGCCATTGCTTGTTCGGGCCTTGTTGTTGTTTGTTTTTCTCTTCGGGGGGCGGTTCGCGGCGGATTAACAGTTCAATATCCTTGCGGTTGGAATCCGGCCCGATGGGCAGGCTGTAATAAAAGCTGTCCTGGCCCTGAAGCAGGCTCTCAGCGCTGCCGGCCTTGTGGGCAGTATGGCTGGCCAACAGCAGGTTAAGATTACGAATCAACTGATGTCGCTGCTCTGCCTGAGCAAAATCAGCCAGCCCTCGGGGGGAGACACGGTTGCCGCCTGTGAGATTTTCGAGCATGCCACTTAAACGCTCTGCCAGTCGTTCGCCCTGTGAGGGCTGGTTTCTTGTTTGCCTGGCAGCCAATGACAATTGCAAAAGGGTGATCAGGCCACCGAGAAATCCCTGCTGATTGGTGTTGGTGGTCAGGCTTAAGGGTGTCAGTGCCATCGCTGGCTGGCTGAGCAGGGCTCGCAGTTGGGTGGCATCCTGCTCTGAGCCTTTAGGCAGGCTCTGGCCAAGTTGCTGTGTAATTTGCTGGATAACTTTGGCAGATTCAGACTGCCCGATAGTGCTGTCTTTGAGAGCCTGCTCAATCCGGCCAAGGCTCTGGGCCGGAGATTCCTGGATACTGTGAAGACGGCGCAATAACACTTGCAGGGACTGATAAGAGATGCCTTCGGCCGGGGCTTTTGGCACGGCAGAGCTCACTATGCCAGCGCTTTGTTGGGGTAACGGCAGCGACTGAGCCGTACTCTCTGCCCGGGTAAGGATATTTTCTGCCGCCGGTGAGGACTTGTGGCCGGTCAGGGGCGGCAGCAACTGCTGCAGCTGTTGTTTATTAGCAGAGGATAAATCGATGCTGGCCTTTATCGCCGGATTAGACAGGGTCAGGTTAAGGCTGACCTTACCGGAATCTTTTACCACCAGCGTCGCGGCATCGGCAGTGGTCCTGAGCTGATTGATCAACGGCATAAGTGGCTGTAATGCCGGAGCAGGTGTGCGCTGCAATAGTTCTGCGCTTCCTTGCGTCAGCGTGATGGGATTGTTTTTAGGGAGTATCAGAGCCAGTGGACTGGGCTGATTTGCCGGTAATGTCACTTTAATGGCACTTTGCGAAGGCGGTGCATTAGTGGATTTAGGTGCGGCATTTAACGTCCACTCGCCGCTTTTTTGATACTGGAGCTGCACTATCTGACCTTTGCTGAATTCCGGCGGTGGTTTGGGCAACTGCACCTGAACCTGAGTATCAGCCATTTGCAGGATCAGCCTGTTAGCCTGTGAGGAGAGAACGCTGGCAGGCATTGTCAGCCCCCCGTTTTGGGTTTTTACCGACGCCAGCAATTTATCACTCAGGGCTGTGCCGCTGTCCGTCAGCGTTTGCGCTAACAGCAGCTCTGCCAGGGCTTTAGGGATAAGCTGAGTGAGGGTAATGGTGCCCGTATCAGTCCGCCCAGCTGGTACCAGCGCGGGCGGGCTGGAGAAAATCAGTCTGCTGCTGTTTTTAGGATCCAGCGACAGCGTATAACTTTGCCCGCTGCTGAGTTCGCCCTGAAGTGTTCTGCCCGGCAGTTGTAACTCGCCTTTTTGTGTCTGCAATAGCAGCTGGTTGCCGGAAAGGTGCCTGACTATGGCCTGACTGGCTTGTTGCGATAATCCTGAGGGCAGGGAGCTGCCAGCAGACTGTAACTGCTGCAGGGCACTGGCTAACTGCTGCTGTGATGAGAGTAATATATCTGACATGCTCTGTTATCGGCTGTTGGCTGACTAAGCATAAACCTAAGACACACAGAATAGAATGCTCGTCACCTATTGTGTTATTATCGCGCCCGAATTTTTCACCACCACCAGAGCCTGATTTGAGTTGTCTATCTGTCAATAATCTGTGTTGCATAAAGCGTGACCGCGTGCTTTTCGAACGTCTGAATTTCAGGCTTCAGGAGCAACAGGCGCTGCATGTTCAGGGCCCTAACGGTGCTGGCAAGACCAGTCTGCTGAGAATTCTGGTGGGACTGGCGCAGGCCGATAGCGGCGAGGTGTTATGGCAACAACAGAAAATCAGTGAGAGCACCCGGGACTTTTCTTCTCAACTGGTATATTGCGGCCATAAATATGCGGTCAATCACAGCTTAAGTGCGGCCGAAAATCTCAGTTTCTGGTGTCGTATGCAAAACCTTGGTACTCACAAGGATATTTTCGCGGTACTGGATGAACTGGGCCTGGTGGGACTTGAGCATTTACCTGCCGGGCAGTTGTCTGCAGGGCAGCAGCGGCGTATCGGTCTGGCCAGGTTGTGGCTGAAACCGGCGAAGTTGTGGGTGTTAGATGAGCCCTTTACAGCCCTGGACACCAGTGCCATTGAACTGCTCAGTCGCAAAATGGAACAGCATCTGGCCTATCATGGCATGATAGTGCTGACGTCACACCAGTCGCTTGAATTAAACCACCCAGTGCGTTCCCTGCAACTGGAGTACCGGTTATGAGCAGACCATGGCAGGCGTTATTGTCCAGAGAACTGGCACTGGCGTTCCGGCAAAAGAGTGAGTTACTACAGCCACTGATCTTTTTTGTGTTGGTGATCAGCCTGTTCCCCCTTGGCGTGGGGCCAGGGCCGCAAATGCTTCAGAAAATTGGCCCCGGTGTGATCTGGGTTGCGGTATTGCTTTCTTCTTTGCTGGGGATGGAGCGGCTGTTCAGAGAGGATTTTAATGACGGCTGGCTTGAGCAAATGACCTTATCGCCGGTGCCGCTGAGCCTGGTGGTTCTGATCAAGGTGTTGTCTCACTGGCTGACCTGTGTCTTACCCTTACTAATTATTTCACCGTTGCTGGCCCTGTTTCTTAATCTCACTGCAGATATGTATCAGGCTTTATTGATCACGCTGCTGCTGGGAACACCATTGCTGAGCCTGGTGGGAGCCACAGGGGTTGCACTGACCACCGGGCTGCAGCGGGGCGGGGTGTTATTGTCGCTGCTGCTGTTGCCCTTATTTATTCCGCTACTTATCTTTGCCACCTCGGCAGTGGATGCAGCGGCGTTGCAACTTTCTTATAATGGTCAGCTTGCTATTATCGGCGCGTTGTTACTACTGGCGTTGGGATTGACTCCTTTTGCCACGGCTTATGCCCTGAAGGTCACCCAGGGCTGAATAAACCTAAGACAAATCAAGAAGGTAGTGTCTTATATGTGGAAATGGTTACATCCCTATGCGAAGTCTGAGCAGGCTTTCAGGCTTTGCGGCAGATTACTGCCCTGGCTGAGCATCAGCGCAGTGCTGATTTTGGGAGCCGGCACTGTCTGGGGGCTGGCTTTTGCGCCCTCCGATTATCAGCAGGGCGATTCGTTCCGCATTATTTATATTCATGTGCCCTCGGCAATATTGTCCATGGGCGTCTACAGCGCCATGGCCATCGCGGCATTTATTGGTCTGGTCTGGCAAATTCGCACCGCGACCATGGCGGTGGCGGCGATTGCACCGGTCGGGGCGGTGCTGACCTTTATTGCCCTGTTTACCGGTGCAGCCTGGGGTAAGCCCATGTGGGGAACCTGGTGGGTGTGGGATGCCCGCCTGACCTCCGAACTGATCCTGTTATTCCTGTATCTGGGGGTGATGGCCTTATATCAGTCTTTTGACGATAAACAACAAGGTGGTAAGGCCGCCGGTGTGATGGCATTGGTAGGTGTGGTTAACCTTCCCATCATTCATTATTCCGTGGAGTGGTGGAATACCCTGCACCAGGGGGCGACCATTACCAAGTTTGGTAAACCCTCGATAGCGCCAGAGATGCTGTGGCCACTGTTATTGTGCATCCTTGGCCTGGCACTGGCATCGGCTGCCATCAGTTTGTACCGTTTTCAGAGTGAACTTATGCGCCGGGAAATGCACCGGCCATGGGTCAAAGCATTGGCAGAACAGGAGCACACTCATGCAGTTTGAGAGCTGGCCAGTGTTTTGGGACATGGGCGGGTATGGTTTTTTTGTCTGGCTGGCCTTTGGGGTGAGCTTTTTGGCGTTGGCAGGGTTGATCCTGCAAAGCCGCGTGGCACGTAAGCAGGTGCTAAAAGCTCTACGCGAAGAACAGCAGCGTCAGGCCAGGATCCAGGCCAGTCGTCACAAGCAGCAACAAGGCAATCAACAATGAATCCAAGACGTAAACAACGGTTAATGGCAGTTTCTGCTGTGGTATTAGTGGTAGCAGGTGCTATCGGCCTGATGCTGTATGCCCTGGGACAGAATATTGATCTGTTCTATACCCCTTCAGAAATCGTGCAGGGTAAAGAAGGCGTCAAACCAAAGGTGGGTCAGCGTCTTCGCGTTGGCGGCATGGTGGTGGAAGGTTCCGTGCGTCGTGACGAGGACAGCCTGGCGGTGAGTTTTGATCTGGTGGATACCGGGCCGGTAATTACCGTCAGTTATCAGGGCATTCTGCCCGATTTGTTTCGCGAGGGGCAGGGCATTGTTGCCACAGGCTATCTGACCGAGGCCAATCATATTCAGGCCGAAGAGGTGCTGGCCAAGCATGATGAAGAGTATATGCCACCGGAACTTGCCGAGGCCATGAAAGGTATCAAGCACGTAAAGCCATCAGAAGCGTCCTACCAGGAGTAATACACAGATGTTAGCCGAACTCGGACACTTTTCGCTGGTACTGGCCCTGTTGATGGCTATTCTGCTGGCTGTTTATCCCTTGTGGGGCGCACAGCGAGGCAGCGATACTCTGATGGCAACGGCCCGGCCGCTGGCCATAGGAGTATTTTTATTTACCGCCTTTGCTTATTTTTGTCTGAGCTGGGCCTTTTTTGAGAATGATTTTACCGTCGCTTATGTGGCCCATAATTCTAATACGCTGCTGCCCTGGTACTACCGGTTGACAGCCGTATGGGGTGGCCATGAGGGCTCGTTTTTATTGTGGGTACTGATTTTTTCTGTATGGACTGTCGCCGTGGCTCTGTTCAGCCAAAGTATCCCCCGTGAGTTTCTGGCCAGAGTGCTGGGTATTCTTGGTCTGGTGGGCGTAGGCTTTTACCTCTATATGCTGCTGGCCTCCAATCCCTTTGAGCGCCTGTTGCCCTTTTTCCCTGTGGATGGCAGAGACCTTAATCCGCTGCTGCAGGATTTTGGCATGATTATCCACCCGCCGCTGCTATATATGGGCTATGTGGGTTTCTCTGTGGTTTTTGCCTTTGCGATTGCGGCACTGATTGCCGGGCGACTGGACTCTACCTGGGCACGCTGGTCGCGCCCCTGGACGCTGGCGGCCTGGATATTTCTGACTCTGGGCATCGCCCTGGGAAGCTGGTGGGCATACAAAGAACTGGGCTGGGGCGGCTGGTGGTTCTGGGATCCGGTGGAAAATGCCTCCTTTATGCCCTGGCTGGTGGGCACTGCCTTGCTGCACTCGCTGGCGGTTACCGAGAAACGTAAGGTCTTTAAGTCCTGGACGGTGTTACTGGCAATTTCGGCTTTCTGCCTGAGTTTATTGGGCACCTTTCTGGTACGTTCGGGGATCCTGGTGTCGGTGCATTCCTTTGCCTCAGACCCGACCCGCGGGCTGTTTATACTGGCACTGCTGATGCTGGTGATCGGTGGCTCCCTGCTGTTGTACGCCTTGCGGGCCCCGCAGCTCAGAAGCATTGGCCGCTATCAGCTGATTTCCAGAGAAATGATGTTAATCGGCAACAATATCCTGCTCAGTGCCGCCACCATAGTGGTGCTGCTGGGTACCTTGTTGCCTCTGGTGCATAAAGAGCTGGGGCTGGGCTCTATCAGTGTCGGCGCGCCATTTTTCGATCAGATGTTTGTCTATCTGACGGTGCCATTTGTATTTTTGCTGGCCATGGGGCCGTTGAGTCGCTGGAAGCGACAAAGTGCATCGGCCCTTGGCAGCCACTTGTTACAGGCCTTTGTCATCAGTATCAGTTCGGCATTGTTAGCAGGGTTGGGTACCGATGGCTTTTCCTATATGGCGACACTGGGGCTGCTGCTGAGCTTCTGGATCATGGTGTCAACAGTGCAGGAAGTACGTCAGCGTATCGCCGATAAAGGTGAACTTTTAGCGGATCTTAAAAAACTCACACCCAGTCACTGGGGTATGGTGCTGGGGCATCTTGGCTTTGCGGTGATGATTATCGGTATTGCTATGGTGACCAGTTACAGTCAGGAGCGGGATGTGCGCATGTCACCCGGAGACAGTATCGAGCTGGCCGGTTATACATTCCGGCTGCAGGGGGTGGAGCCCTTACGCGGGCCTAATTACACCGGACAGGTGGCGATCATGGATATTTATGCCAATGGTAAAAAACTGAATCATCTGGAAGCGGAAAAACGCTTTTACACGGTACAGCGATCGGTGATGACCGAAGCCGCTATCGATGTGGGCCTGACCCGTGATCTGTATGTGGCGCTGGGTGAACAGCTGAATAACGGCGCCTGGGCGTTACGGGTGTATGTGAAACCCTTTATTCGCTGGATCTGGGCAGGAGCCCTGTTGATGGCAATAGGTGGATGTCTGTCGTTATCCGATAAACGTTACCGCATGGCAAAGCTGGCACCTGGCAAAGAGCAAATACCGGCACAGAGTTTGTCGGAGGCGCAGGCATGAAAAAACTGACTCTGTTTCTGCTGCCATTGTTACTGTTTTTGCTGATTAGTGTGTTTTTGCTGCAAGGGTTGTTTTCCGATCCCAGGGAACGGCAATCCAGCCTTCTCGACAGACCCGTGCCGGAATTTTCCCTGCCCGATGTGATGGATGAAAGCACTATCTACGGGCCACAGGTGTTTAAAGGCGAAGTAACCCTCCTGAATGTGTGGGGAACCTGGTGTGTCACCTGCGCTTACGAATTACCCTTTTTAACCGAGTTGCGCCAGCAGGGCGTGCGCATACTTGGTTTGTATTATGAGCAGGATCTGGATCCGGATTTCGGGGCTAAGTCACTGGCGCAGATCCGCCGGGATATCGACAAAAAACTCAGTCAGTTAGGCAATCCTTACGCATTTAATATTTTTGATCAGCAGCGCAGCCTGTCACTGGACTTAGGTGTGACCGGTGCACCGGAAACCTTTCTGATTGACGCCCAGGGCAGAGTGCGGCTGCACCATATTGGCGATGTGAACGAGCGGGTCTGGCAGCAAAAATTTCTGCCTCTTTATCACAAGCTCAGTGATCAGGAGCTTAATGTTCAGGAGTCAGGCTTGTGAGGTGGTTTTTGTCGTTGTTACTGATACTGAGTTTTGGTGTACGCGCTGCCGATGAGGTCTATGTATTTGATTACCCGGCCCAGCGCGAGTTATTCCAGAAGCTCTCAGAAAACCTGCGTTGCCCTAAATGTCAGAATCAGAATATTGCTGATTCCAATGCACTGGTATCCCAGGATATGAAGCGCAAAGTCTATCAACTGTTGCAACAGGGATACACAGAGCGCGAAGTGATTGATTACATGAAACAGCGCTACGGTGATTTTGTCTATTATCAGCCGCCATTAAACCCACTGACCCTGTTTCTGTGGATGGGGCCGCTGCTGTTCGTGTTGCTGGTTGTAGTGATGCTGATAAGACGAAGAAACAGACCGGCTGCAGAGGCCGATACGGATATGCTGGCTAAAGCTGACAAATGGCTGGAGGAGGACAAGTGACCTTATTCTGGAGCGGTGCAGGTGCGTTAACCTTACTGGCATTGTTGCTGGTATGCTGGCCATGGCTGGGGAAACGTCTGGTCAGAGGGACTGCGGACAGCCAGAAGCTCAATATCCGTCTTACCCGGCAGCGCCTTGAAGAGCTGCAACGGGAAGTGCATGAAGGCCTGATTGATGAGCAGGATTTAAAATCAGCAGAACAGGAACTCAAACTGGCCCTGGCGCAGGAGCAAGGCGCTGAGCAGCCCACCGCCAGGTCATTCTCTGTTTCGGTGCTGATTATGGGCCTGTTGCTGGCGTTGGCGGTGGGCGGGGGCAGTTACTGGAAAGCCAATGAAATCGGCGAGCTGAAGCATTGGCAGCAAGCCAATGCGGAGCTGGCGGACTTAGGCAAAAGGGTGGTAGTAGAGGCCGACCCCAGCGTCACAGCCGAAGAGCTGCAGCGCTTTGCGCTGGCCCTGAGAACCCGGCTCTGGCATCAGCCTGATGCACCGGAAGGGTGGCTGTTGCTGGGGCGTTTGCATGCAAGTCTTAACCGGCTGGACTCTGCCATTGAAGCTTACGATAAGTCCATAAGACTCGATCCGGATAAGGACAGTGCCAGGATGAGCCTGGCCCAGGCACTGGTGATGACCGCCACCGAGGACAATCTGCAACGGGCATTGGCTATTCTTCGCAGCCTGACTGAAAAAGATAAAAACAACCATAGTGCCATCGGCTTGCTGGCAATTGCTGCTACTCAGCTTGGTCAGAATAACCTTGCTCTGGATAGTTGGCGCCAGTTGCAGCAGCAGCTACCAAAAGACGATCCCATGTACGCCTCCGTTGCACAGCGTATTGAAGCACTGGGTGGTGAAGATGCTGATATCACCAGGCTGCAACTTGAGATCAGTGTGGCCCCGGAGCTTATCTCAAGACTACCGGAGACGGGCTATCTGATTGTCTTTGCCCGTGATCCCGACAAAGGTAATATGCCCGCTGCGGTAAAAAAGCAGCCGTTGCAGGATATGCCGTTGACGCTGATGCTGACAGATGCCGATGCCATGCTGACGGATTATCGGTTGTCAGATCTGAACCAGGCGCAGTTGATCGCACGTATATCAGAAGATGCTGATGTATCGGTCCGTGCTGGTGAACTGGAAGGTGAGGCCAGCATTACTATCGAGGCAGGGACTAACATGCAGCAACGTATCGTTATAAACAGGGAAATTAAATGATGAGAGCAGTTTTTATATGGCCATTGCTACTGGTTTTGTTGGGCGGCTGTGCCTCTGCACCAGAGCGGGGACAGCCATCAGAGGTAGAGAGTCTGCAGGACGCGGAAGGGTTGCAGCAAAGCCAGGCATCCGGACCTGTTGAGAGCAAAGATGTGAATGATCCCTTCGAGGGATTTAACCGCGCGATGTGGACTTTTAACTGGGAAGTGCTCGACCCCTATATTTTGCGTCCGATGGCGGTGGCCTACGCAGACTATATGCCGGGATTTGCCCGCACTGGCCTGCTTAATGCGGCGGTTAATCTGGAAGAGCCGGTGAATACTGTGAATAACCTGCTGCAGGGCAAAGTTGGTGACTCCATGGTCAGCATGGGACGTTTTCTGGTTAACTCCACTATTGGTCTTTTGGGAACTATTGATGTGGCCAGTGAAATGGGCCTGACCCGCGAAGAGGAAGAGTTTGAGGAAGTGTTAGGTGTCTGGGGTGTTGGCGCCGGGCCTTATCTGATGCTACCGGCATTGGGGCCCAGAGATGTCAGAGGCGGAGTGAGTATGTATGTCGATTCAGCCTATTTCCCGCTGGATGACCTGGCCTGGCAACTGAGTCTGGCCAGACGATTTATCAAAGCGCTGGAAACCCGGGTATCACTGATTCAACAGGAACAGCTGATCAATAATGCTGTTGACCCCTATGCCATGGTCAGGAATATTTATCTGCAGAACCTTGAATACAGGATCAAGGATGGTGAGGTGGAAAAATCTGAACAGGAAGCTGAGCTTGAAGAGGATATAGATGCTTACCTGGACAGCCTGTGATACTTTTTTGTGGCATTGACTTGTCGGGTAAATGCCTCACACTATCCGGATAAGCTGAATCTGTGGGTCTCAGTGGCACTGGAACTTAGATAGCGGCGCGGAATCAGTCATAACTAAAAATAACAGATGGAATCAGGACGCATTATGGAGCTGAAAGAATTAAGGGTTGCGGTAATCGGGCTGGGGTACGTAGGCCTGCCACTGGCGGCTGAGTTTGGTAAAAAGCGCAGCGTTATCGGATTTGATATTAATGCCAGGCGTATCGCTGAGTTGAAAAAAGGGCTGGATACAACCCTTGAGGTGACAACTGAGGAACTGCAGCAGTCTAAAGGCCTGAGTTTTACTGATCAGTTGCAGGACTTAGCGCAAGCCAATGTTTTTATCGTGACGGTTCCCACGCCGATTGACAGTTTTAAACGACCCGATCTGACCCCTCTGATTAAGGCCAGTGAGACTATCGGCAAGGCATTAAAGCCGGGCGATATTGTTATCTATGAGAGCACCGTATATCCCGGTGCCACAGAAGAAGATTGTGTACCCGTACTTGAGCGGGTGTCCGGGCTTAAATTTAATCAGGATTTCTATGCCGGTTACAGCCCGGAGCGGATCAATCCCGGTGACAAAGAACATCGGGTCTCCACCATAAAGAAAGTCACTTCAGGTTCAACGCCGGAGATCGCGGATCTGGTGGATGCACTGTACGGTGAAATCATCATTGCCGGTACCCATAAAGCCAGCTCTATCAAAGTGGCAGAAGCGGCGAAGGTCATCGAAAATACGCAGCGGGATGTCAACATTGCCCTGATTAACGAGCTCGCCATTATTTTCAATCAGCTCGGTATCGACACCCTTGAAGTACTCGAAGCGGCCGGCACCAAGTGGAATTTCCTGCCCTTCAGACCGGGGCTGGTGGGTGGTCATTGTATCGGTGTGGATCCCTACTACCTGACACATAAGGCACAGGCCATTGGTTATCATCCTGAAATGATTCTGGCCGGCCGTCGTCTGAATGACGGCATGGGCAAATATGTGGTGTCTGAGCTGGTCAAGAGCATGATCCAAAAGGGCATACAGGTGCAACAGGCAAGGGTATTGCTGTTGGGACTGACCTTTAAAGAAAATTGCCCGGACCTGCGTAATACCAGGGTGGTGGATATTGTCAGTGAAATCAGTGAATACGGGGCCCGCGTGGACATTTACGACCCCTGGGCCAGTGCTGATGAAGCCATGCATGAGTATGGTCTGGAACTGGTCGAACGACCGGCAGAGCAGGCTTATGATGCGGTGGTGCTGGCCGTGGCGCATAATGAATTCAGGCAGTATGACCGCGCCACGTTTGACAGGTTATGTAAGCAGAAGCGGGTTATTTACGACCTTAAGTATGCACTGGATAAATCACTCACTGACAGGAGGTTGTAATGACCATGGAGCGTTATCAACAGGTAATAGAGCAACTTAAGCAACAACCCCAGGTCTGGCTGGTAACAGGCGCTGCGGGATTTATCGGCTCTAATCTGGTTGAGGCCCTGCTCAAAGCCGATCAGCAGGTAGTGGGATTAGATAATTTTGCCACCGGGCATCAGAGAAACCTTGATGAGGTCAAAGCGCTGGTGGGGGAGAAACGCTGGCAGAAATTTCGTTTTATTGAAGGGGATATCCGCAATAAAGAAACCTGTGCCAGTGCCGTAAAAGGTGTGGATCGGGTATTACATCAGGCCGCTTTAGGCTCGGTTCCCCGTTCACTGAATGATCCTGTTACCTCCAACGAAGTGAATATCAGTGGTTTTCTGAATATGCTCTGCGCCGCCAAAGATGAAGGGGTTAAAGCTTTTGTTTATGCCGCCTCGAGTTCCACTTATGGCGATCATCCCGCATTGCCGAAAGTGGAAGAGAACATAGGGAAGCCGTTATCTCCTTATGCGGTGACCAAATATGTGAATGAGCTTTATGCGGATGTGTTTGACCGGGCTTATCAATTCAAAAGCACCGGCCTGCGTTATTTCAACGTCTTTGGGCGCCGTCAGGACCCCGATGGTGCTTATGCAGCGGTGATCCCGAAATGGACTGCAGCCATGAATCATGGCGAAGAGGTGTTTATCAATGGCGATGGTGAGACCAGCCGGGATTTTTGCTACATCGACAACGTGGTACAGATGAACCTGCTGGCAGCCATGACGACACTGGATAAGAGTGAAGTTTTTAATGTTGCCCTGGGTGACAGAACCACCCTTAATCAACTGTTCCAGGCCATCAAAGAAGCATTGGCTGAACAAGGTGTAAGTTACGATAAGCAGCCGGTTTATAGGGATTTCAGACCCGGCGATGTGCGCCACTCACAGGCCGATATCAGCAAAGGGCAGTCACTGCTTGGTTACGATCCACAGTTTCGTATTTTCGAGGGAATCAGCCTTACTATGCCCTGGTATGTGCTGAATGTCTGATACCTGACGTGAGCCAAAGCAATCTAAGCCAAAAGAAAGAAAGTTATTTACACGCAGTGCACAGAGGTTTATTAGCTCTGTACTCAGTTGCGATCTCTGCGTCTCTGCGAGATCAAACAAAAAGAAGCCAGGGATCTCGCAGAGACGCCAAGGCGCTGAGAATTGAAGAATGAGCTTCTGCGTTCGTTGTGCTGGTTGTCAATTTCCCGTCATCTTTCTCATCTCTAGTACCGATTTAGCCTAACTTCATGTTTTATAATAACTTATAAAACTGGCATTGGTATTGCTAACTTAACTCCAAAGCGTGTTCGACTGTCAAAAAACAGTACTCTTTGGAGCTAACCCATGGAAATAAAAGCCGATTCTCTTTACAGCCAATTACAGGCACTGGCCAGTGAAGCCAATGGTGGTATCGGGCAGAGCCAGCCCCTGGTAACCAACCCCAGCTCGCAGAATTTTGGAGATATGCTCAAGGAAGCCCTGGATACCGTCAATAGTATGGGCTGGGAATCCCGTGATGCCCAACGGGCCTTTGAAATGGGCGATCCTAATCTGAGCATGGCTGATGTGATGATCACCAAGGAAAAAGCCGGTATTGCTTTTGAGGCGACCGTGCAGGTACGTAACAAGGTTCTGGAAGCTTATAAAACTATTATGAATATGCCGGTATAAGCGTCCATGTCGTACCAGAAATCAATGTACAACTATCAGCACCGCTTTTACAGCGATGGCATATCGGGGAGATAACAGGTGGCTGAAGCAACAAGTACTGAGTTAGCGGTATCCGGTGACAACAACCTGGATGATGATACTCAGGAGCAGAAATCCGGTTTTGTCGATGGTCTGGGCGGGCTGGATTTGCTGCGTCAGATTACCCTGATTGTGGCGCTGGTAATTTGCGTTGCCATTGCCGTGTTTATCGTAATCTGGGCCAAAGAACCTGACTTCAGACCGTTGGCAAAAATGCCTACCGAAGAGCTGATCGAGACGCTGGATTATCTGGATTTGAACCAGGTGGAATATCGCCTGGACGGCAATGTTATTTATGTCAATGAAACACAATATCAGGATATCAAGCTGGGCATGGCACGCCAGGGTATCTCTCAGGAGCCTTCAGCCGGCACCGATATTATCATGCAGGACATGGGCTTTGGTGTCAGTCAGCGGGTGGAAAAAGAACGGCTTAAACATGCCCGGGAACAACAGATTGCCCGCACTATTGAAAGCATCAGCGCCGTCAGCCGCGCCAATGTGCTTTTGGCGATGCCCAAGGAAAGTGTATTTGCCCGGGTAGAGAAAAAGCCCAGCGCCACTGTTGTGGTGACCTTAACGCGCGGTTCGGTGCTATCGGGCCAGGAAGTGGATGCACTGGTGGACATCGTCGCCTCCGCAGTACAGGGGATGGAGCCTAACCGGGTGACAGTGACCGACAGCAATGGCCGGTTACTGAATTCGGGTTCTCAGGATGCAGAATCTGCCCGTAGCCGCAAAAATTATGAGCTGGAACAGCGCCGGGAAGCAGAAACCCTGTCCAAGATCGATTCGATTCTGATCCCGGTACTGGGGCTGGGAAATTATACCGCCCAGGTGGATGTGAGCATGGACTTTACCTCCGTGGAACAGACACAGAAACGTTACAACCCCGATTTACCGGCAGTGCGCAGTGAAATGACGGTGGAAGACAATACCGTTGGTGGTATCTCTGCAGGTATTCCCGGTGCCCTGACCAATCAGCCGCCGCTTGAATCTGATATCCCTGAAGATGCCACTGGTGGGGCCCAGGGTCGTTCTTTGCCGGGGCGTTCCCATAAGGAGGCTACCCGCAATTATGAACTGGACACCACCATCAGTCACACTAAACAGCAAGCGGGTGTAGTCCGGCGTCTGAGTGTGTCGGTAGCGGTGGATCACGTTCAGCAAACGGCAGAGGATGGTACACTCAGCGCAGTTCCCCGGTCTCAGGAAGAACTGCTGAATATTCGTCGCCTGTTGCAGGGCGGGATAGGATTTGATGTGACCAGGGGGGACTCTCTGGAAGTGGTCAGTATTCCCTTTAAGCGTATGGAAGATGTCGGGCTTGTGGAAACGCCAATTTGGGAGCAGGATTGGTTTATGCGAGCTCTGCGACTATTGGTAGGTGGTCTGGTGATCATGACCTTGATCCTGGCCATAGTACGCCCCATGCTTAAGAGACTGATTTATCCTGAAGATACTCATGAGGCTGACAGTTTTGATGCCGATGCCGGTCTTGATCTTGGCGATGAAACCATCAGTATGTTGTCTCAGGAGTTTGACGAAGGGCAGGTGGGCTTTAATTCTGATGGCTCATTGATGTTGCCTGACTTACATAAAGATGAAGACGTGCTTAAAGCCGTGCGCGCGCTGGTTGCTAATGAACCTGAACTGTCAGCGCAAGTGGTTAAAGGCTGGTTGATGCAGGATGAGTGATAAATAATGGCCGCTAAACAAATGATCCAGGAACAAGAGCAGGATACGGCGGGTTACGACGTCAGTAAGCTGGAGGGCGTAGAAAAAGCCGCCATGCTATTGCTCAGCCTGTCCGAGGAAGATGCGGCGCAGATCCTCAAGCATCTGGAGCCCAAACAGGTTCAGAAGCTGGGTTCGTCCATGGCCAGCATCGAAGATATGACGCAGAATAAAATCACTGCGGTACATAAGCACTTTATCGAAGAAATACAGAACTACAGCACCATTGGTTTCCAGAGCCAGGAGTTTGTCAAGAAGGCACTGACTGCCGCTCTGGGTGAAGACAAGGCCGCTAACCTTATCGATCAGATTCTGATGGGGGGGGGCGCCAAGGGCCTGGATTCACTGAAGTGGATGGATTCCAAGCAGGTGGCCAGCATTATTCGCAACGAACACCCGCAGATCCAGACTATTGTGCTGTCTTATCTTGAAGCGGAACAGTCCGCGGAAATCATGGCTCAGTTCCCGGAAAAGGTCAGACTGGATCTGATGATGCGCATCGCCAACCTCGAAGAAGTACAGCCAGCAGCCTTACAGGAACTGAATGAAATTATGGAAAAACAATTTGCCGGTCAGGCCGGTGCTCAGGCAGCCAAGATGGGCGGCCTGAAATCTGCAGCAGATATAATGAATTACCTGGATACCAATATTGAAGGGCAGTTGATGGATGCCATTCGCGAGCAGGATGAGGAAATGAGTCAGCAGATCCAGGATCTGATGTTTGTGTTCGACAACCTTGCCGATGTGGATGACAGGGCGATTCAGACCCTGCTGCGCGAAGTGCAGCAGGAAGCCCTGCTTAAAGCCATCAAAGGTGCCGATGACAATCTTAAGGAAAAAATCACCAAGAACATGTCCAAGCGGGCTGCAGAAATGCTGCTTGATGACCTTGAAGCCATGGGACCCGTGCGTATCAGTGAAGTGGAAGCGGCACAAAAAGAAATTCTGTCGGTGGCCCGTCGTCTGGCCGATGCCGGTGAGATTATGCTCGGTGGTGGCGGTGGTGATGAATTCCTCTAAGCCATTGCCGGTAGTGCCTTTTTGTTTGGTTGAGAACAGATACGCCGATGACCTATAACAAAGATTCAGCGCGCAAAGATACTGAGCAGGTCCGCTCCTGGGAACTGCCTTTTGTCGAAGATGAAACCGAAACTGAGCCGGATAAAACCAATGCCCTGAATCGGACCAGTGGCTGGAAATACGAGCCTCCGGAGGTGGAAGAGGAAGTCTTGCCGCCCACGGCAAAGGAGATAGAGGAAATCCGTCACAATGCCTGGCAGGAAGGTTTCGAACAGGGCCGCAGTGAAGGGTTTGACAAAGGTCATCAGCAAGGTCTGGAGCAGGGACTGGCAGAAGGTACCGAACAGGGGTTAGAACAAGGTAAAAGCGAAGGTCTGGCGGCCGGTAAAGAACAAGTGGATGAACGGGTTTCTGCCTGGCAACAACTTATTGAGCAACTGGTTCAACCGGTAGAGCAGGTGGACGCCCAGCTGGAGAAGGAACTGGTGCAACTGGCTGTTTCACTGGCAAGGGCCGTGATCCG
Organism: Lacimicrobium alkaliphilum; assembly: GCF_001466725.1. Classification (NCBI taxonomy): domain Bacteria; kingdom Pseudomonadati; phylum Pseudomonadota; class Gammaproteobacteria; order Alteromonadales; family Alteromonadaceae; genus Lacimicrobium; species Lacimicrobium alkaliphilum. The sequence goes on along the minus strand of NZ_CP013650.1, from coordinate 2,787,720 downwards.
CACCGAAGTGCAGACTAACGAGAAGGTTATTTTCCAGGCCCTGAGCGAAGGACTGAAGGTCTTACCCGTGCAGGACAAGGGTTATCAGATACATTTGCACCCAGAGGATATCCAGCTAATTCGTGAGCATTTCTCAGAGCAGGAAATTGAGTCTCATCATTGGCAGTTGATAGAAACGCCGGATATGACCCGCGGTGGTTGCGACATCGTCACTCAGAACAATGCCGTGGACGTGTCTGTTGAGCGGCGGGCCCGGCAGGTGCTGGACAAATTTTTATTGGAACAGGGACTGTCTGCAGGTAGTAAACAACAGGACTGAAGGCTAAATGGCTGTATCGTTGCTTGACAGAATCCGCAAATATCAGCATCAGGTGCCGCAGGCGCCGACCGTCGCCGCCGGTAAGCTGGTGCGCGGCATCGGACTGACACTTGAAGCCGTGGGATGCCAGATGCCCGTCGGCAGCCAATGTCTGGTGCAAACGGTGGATGGTGAAATCGAAGCCGAAGTAGTGGGTTTTGCCGAATCCGTCACCTATCTGATGCCCACAGAAGCCGTCAGGGGTATTGTGCCGGGTTCAAGGGTACAGCCGCTGGATCGCGAACCGGGTATCCCGGTAGGTATGGAGCTACTCGGCCGGGTGGTGGATGGTAATGGCAATCCCCTCGACGGACTGGGCGCCATTGTGCCGGAAAAACGTATTCCGCTCTCTCGTCCCCCTATCAATCCTTTATTGCGCCGTCCTATCAAACAGGCACTGGATGTGGGTGTCAGAGCCATTAATTCACTGATCACTGTAGGTGTGGGTCAGCGAATGGGGCTGTTTGCCGGCTCCGGTGTGGGTAAAAGTGTGTTGCTGGGTATGATGACCCGGGGCACCTCAGCCGATGTGGTGGTGGTGGGTCTTGTGGGCGAGCGGGGACGCGAGGTCAAAGAATTTATTCAGGATATTCTTGGTGAAGAAGAGCGGCAGAAATCTGTGGTGGTGGCCGCTCCCGCTGATACTTCACCACTGATGCGCCTCAAAGGCTGTGAAACGGCCATTGCCATTGCCGAGTATTTTCGTGATCAGGGCATGAACGTGCTGCTGCTGGTGGACTCATTGACCCGTTATGCCATGGCACAGCGGGAGATCGCTCTGGCTGTGGGCGAGCCGCCGGCGACCAAAGGTTATCCGCCTTCGGTATTTGCCCGCTTACCGGCATTGGTAGAACGTGCAGGTAATGGCAGTGGCAGCCAAGGTGCCATCACCGCGTTTTTTACCGTGCTTACCGAGGGTGACGATCTGCAGGATCCGGTTGCCGATTCCGCCAGGGCCATTCTCGATGGTCACGTTGTATTGTCGCGGCGACTGGCAGACAGTGGCCATTATCCGGCGGTGGATGTTGAGGCCTCTATCAGCCGGGTCATGCCAATGGTGGTGAGTGCTGAGCATGAAGCGGCCGCAAGGCGTATTCGCCAGGTATACTCTACCTATCAGCAAAATCGTGATCTGATCAGCATAGGGGCCTATACCCAGGGTAACGACCCCAGAATTGATCTGGCGATCAAGGCGGAACCGGTGATCAATAAATTTCTGCAACAGGGCATGAAAGAAGTGTTGCCCTATGATGAAAGTCTGGAGCATATGAGCCAACTGGCGAAGGGGTTAGGTGATGTCAACTAAACAACTGGAGCAGGTGGCACAATGGGAACAGCGCAAAGAAGACAAGCTGGCTCAGGATTTCTATCTGGCGCAGAAAAATGTACAGGAGAATCAGCGTAAGCTGACCGGCCTGCAGAGCTATCGGCTGGATTATTTACGTCAGTTGCAACACCGTGCAAACAAGGGCCTCGGTGCCATGTCCTTTGGCCAGCACCAGGCCTTTATCGATAAACTCGACAGTGCCTGTATTCAGCAAAGCCGGGTGTTGGCTCAGGCCAGAGCTGCCGCCGAGCAGCGCAAAGCCCTGTGGCTGAAACAGCAACAAAAAAGAAAAGCGGTTGAAATGCTGATTGATAAAAAACGTCTTCAGCAAACCCAGCGTGAAGACAGGCTGGAACAGGCCATGCTTGATGAAATCGCCACCCAGCGCTTTGTCCGCAAAGCCTCCAATCTATAATCACTGCCAATCTCAAGACTGTGGAACACTATTTGCAAAACACTCTTTACTAAGCACGCTATAAGGTTTCATAAGAACACCTTTTCGGGTGCGGTGGAATCCGGGATTTGCTTGCAGCCAGGCGCGATCCAAAGCCTTTTAGGACGCCGAAGCTGAGTGAATCACAGAACAATTACTGATAAGCGAATAGGCCCATGATGCAACATATTGCCGTAGTCCGTCCTGAAATTGCCGCCAGCTCTGTTGAGACAGGTAAGATTGGTATGCCGCCACGGCAACAGGAAGGGTTCTCCCGTCACCTGGAGCAACACCAGCAGCGGGACGCTCATGAGTCGCGCAGCCAGAATGAGCGGCAGGCAGCGCAACGTCGCCCGGATGCTGACAATAAACGAGTCGACAATTCGTCCACCAGAGCGGTTGATGAAAAGCCCTCCATGGAAAACAAGAGAGAGCCTGCTGCAGACAAACCGGTCCGCAAAGAACCGGAAGAGCCCTCAGTACAGGCAAAGAAATCCAGTAAAGAAGCTGTTGACCACGACAGTCAGGAATCCGTTCAGAACAAGAACGATCAGCCTCAGCAGCAGGTGAAAAAGGATTCTGATAAGACTGCAGACGTTGCCGATAGTAGTGACGATATTAAAGCGATTACAGAGAATGACGCCGCTGAAGATAAACAGGCTGAGGAATGGCTGGCACTGGTGCACAAGCTGGTGAATAAGGCTCAGACGGCACAAGCAGATGAGAATGCTGAAGGTTCTGGCGCTGAATTAAGTGATAAGCACAAAGCCTTACTGGAACAGCTTGGTCTGGACGCAGAGAAAGTATTGCAGCAGGCTGAGGAAGCCGGAAAGCTGGCGGAGCTGAAAGCCTTGTTGCAGGGAAATATGGATAACCCTGAGAAAGGCCGGCAGGAATTGGCATTAGAACAGGTGCTGGCGCTGTTGTTGACCGATGAAAAAGGACCAATAGATGATGATGCCCCGGTTGCGCAAAATCACGCACTGGGTCTGAAATCAGCCGGGGACCCGGCGCAGCATAAAATCTCTGCGGTTTCTGAGTTGAGCAATGAGCGTCTGCTGGATTATCAGCAGCGTCAGGATAAAAACGCCGGGCAGAGCAAGGATATGATGGCATTACTCAGAGAAGGCAGTGATGAAGCCAGACAGGCGATGGCACCTGCTGTCTCTGAGTTGAGTGACAACGACAAGCTGAAATCAGCCACAGCCACGAAAGACGGCAAAGAGACAAATCCTCTGCAACAACTGGCCCGCTTACCCGAACCAGCTTTGGATAAGGCGTTACAGAATCTGGCCGAGCGATTGCCGCTTAAAGACAGCGATCCTGTTGTGATTAACAGCTTTATCGATAATCTCAAAGCCGGTATTGAGGAGTTCAAACAGCAGCGCTCGCAAGGTCGTGAACCGGGGCTGGATTTACAGAGCCTGGTAAGCCGGGCATGGGCTGGCGAAAGCGAACTTCAGCAAGGTCAACAACAAAGTGTGTTGCAGGCAGTGAAACAATTTGGTGAAAGCCTGTCTGTGGTTTCACCTGCAGTGCGTAGCGAAATCAACCCGGCATTTGCCGTATCTGCCGCCGCAGAACGATTGGGTGGACAGGAAGCTCAGGTCGCTTCTGAGACGACTAAAGCGGCTCCGAATATTGTTATGGAACGGGCGGTAAATATAGCCCGGCCAGAAGCCGCCGGTCAGTTAGCTGAGCGGGTCAGAATGTTGGTGAATCAGGGCAATATGAGTGCGGATATTCGCCTCGATCCGCCCGATCTCGGTAGTATGCAAATCCGTATCAGTATGAACGGTGAGCAGGCCAGCGTTAACTTTGTGGTGCAATCTCAGCAGGCCAGAGACATGCTTGACCAGGCGGTGCCAAGACTCAGGGAAATGCTGGCTGAGCGAGGTATTGAACTGGGGCAGTCTTCTGTTGAACAGCAGAAAAAAGACGGTAGCAGCGGTGATACTGGGGGACAGAGCCAAATGGCCAGTGCTGAAGCAGACGAAGAGTTAATCGAACAACAATCCGTTCAGGGCCAGGAGATCAGGCTGGCTAATGGTGCATTGGGCGGTATTGACTACTTTGTGTAAAAAAGAAGTTTGCCTTACAGGGTGTCCGTTGCGGATAATGAAGTAGTGATGTGATTCTAGCGGGAAGATTATGGCTGAAAAAGAACTGGAACTGGAAGACGGCGGTAAAAAGAAAAAGCTGATACTGATAGCCGTGATCGCTTTGGTGTTGGTTGCCGGAGGCGTCGCAGCCTGGTTGTTTATGGGTAGCAATGATGAGGCCGTTGCTGAACAGCCGATGAGCAGCACTTCTGCCCCATCTGGTGATACTGCTTCCGCCGCTGCGCCATCGCAGGCCGGAACCGCTCTGTATGTGGCAATGCCCAGGCCTTTTGTGTTTAATGTGCCGGGTTCAGAAAGGGATCGTATTGTCGAGATTAAGGTTCAGTTATTGGTGCGCGGCTCCGATAACGAAGAAACGGCCAAGATGCATATCCCCCGAATTGAGGGCACGTTACTCAAAGTCTTCAGTTCAGCCAATGCCGATGATCTGGTCACCGAGGCCGGTAAGGTGGCGATAAGGGAGCAGGCTGTCAAAGAAGTCAAAGCGGCAATGAAAGAAATTACCGACCGGGAAGTGGTGTCGCAGGTGCTGTTTACCGGCTTTGTCATGCAATAGGAAACTAATGTGAGCGATCTATTATCACAAGACGAAATTGATGCCCTTTTACATGGTGTCGATGATGTAGAAGAGGAAGATGTCGAGTCGTCAGAGTCCAGTGGCTCGGCACTTGAATACGACTTTTCCTCTCAGGATCGTATTGTTCGCGGTCGTATGCCGACCCTTGAGATCGTTAATGAGCGTTTTGCCCGTCATATGCGGGTCAGCCTGTTTAATATGATGCGTCGCAGTGCCGAGGTGTCGATCAATGGCATCCAGATGATCAAATTCGGTGAATATGTGCACACCCTGTTTGTGCCGACCAGCCTGAATATGGTGCGCTTTCGTCCCCTCAAAGGGACCGGACTCATCACCATGGAAGCCAGATTGGTGTTTATTCTGGTGGATAATTTTTTCGGTGGGGATGGCCGCTATCACGCCAAGATTGAAGGTCGCGAATTCACGCCCACAGAGCGGCGGATCATTCAGATGCTGCTGAAACTGGTGTTTGAAGATTACAAAGAAGCCTGGTCACCGGTGATGGATGTGTCTTTTGAATACCTGGACTCAGAAGTGAATCCGGCCATGGCAAATATTATCAGCCCTACAGAAGTGATCGTCATCAGTTCATTTCATATTGAGCTTGATGGCGGCGGAGGCGACTTCCATGTGGCGTTGCCATATTCGATGCTCGAGCCCATCAGGGAGTTACTGGATGCCGGTGTTCAAAGTGATAAGGAAGACACGGATCTGCGCTGGAGCAAGGCGCTGCGGGACGAAATTATGGACGTACAGGTGGAAGTGTCTGCCAGTTTACTGGATGTTGACCTGACCCTGCAGCAAATCATGGAACTAAAAGAGGGCGATATTATCCCCATAGAAATGCCCGAACATGTGGTGATGTATGTGGAAGACCTGCCCACATTCCGCACCAAGATGGGCCGTTCAAGGGATAATGTGGCGCTGAAGATCACCGAGAAGATCCCACGACCCACATCGGTTAAATCAGAATTGCAGTTACTGACTAAAAATGGTCGCCGTCTGGATAGTGACGCCGAGTTGGCGAGTCTGGAAGATGATTTGTAAATGCCCCGGCTGATTAGCCTGGGCTGTTATTGAAAGAGATGAGGTAGCGTATGAGCACCGAAGATGATGACAAAAAAGATGACGAGATGGATGACTGGGCGGCTGCCATGGCGGAGCAGGCTGAGTCCGAAGAAGGTGACGACGGCGATAAAGCCGGCTCCGAAGAAGATAAGGGATCTGAGGTTCAGGTAGCAGAACTGGACGAATTAGAAGATAAACCTGAAATCAGTAGTGACGAGAAACGTAAACTGGATACCATTCTGGATATTCCGGTCACCATCTCTATGGAGGTGGGACGAAGTAATATCAGTATTCGAAACCTGTTGCAATTGAACCAGGGCTCCGTAGTGGAACTTGACCGGGTTGCCGGCGAACCACTGGATGTGTTGGTAAATGGCACGTTGATTGCTCATGGAGAAGTAGTAGTAGTTAACGACAAATTTGGTATTCGACTCACAGATGTTATCAGTCAAATCGAAAGGATTAAAAAGCTCAGGTAAATCAATGGCTAAGCTGCTGTCTTGCAGCTTGGCCGGATTCACTTCCCCCTCATTCGCCGACAATATTCCGTTAAGCAGTCCCGCTGACTATGTGTCAATTTTACTGTCATTAGTAGTGGTAGTCGCTCTGGTTTTCATGCTGGGGTACCTGATGCGACGGTTTAATGTCACTCACAGCGGCAGTGCCCAGTTCAAACTTATCGGCTCCATGTCCGTTGGCACCAAAGAACGGATCATGGTGGTGGAAGTGGGCAAAGAGCAGTTTCTGCTCGGTGTGACCAGCCAGAGTATTAATCATCTGGCGCGTCTGGATACTCCTCTTGATACGCCAGCGGCCGGTGGTGAGCAATTCAGGCACAAACTCAGCCAGTTTATGCAGGGTAATAAAAAGACTCCGGGAGCAACTGATGAATAAGTTTCTGTTGCTGGCTGCAGCCTTGCTGTTACTGATATTACCTGATGTTGCCTGGGCCGATCCCGGTGTCAAAGCGCTGACAGTGACCACCAATCCTGATGGCAGTCAGGATTACACCATGACGCTACAGACCCTGGCGATCATGACGGCACTGAGTCTGATCCCGGCTTTTATCATGATGATGACCTCCTTTACCCGGATAATCGTGGTGTTGTCGATATTGCGTCAGGCTATTGGCCTGCAACAATCCCCCTCAAATCAGATCCTGATTGGTGTGTCGTTGTTTCTGAGCATGTTTATTATGGCGCCGGTGTTCGAGCAGATTAATGAAACCGCCCTGCAACCCTATCTGGATGAGAGTATCACCTCAGTAGAAGCCTACGAGATTGCCAAGCAGCCCATGCGGGCCTTTATGCTGTCGCAGACCCGGGTGAAGGATCTGGAGACCTTTGTGGAAATTGGTGGCTATGAAGGGCAGTTTCAGAGTCCTGAGGAAGTGCCCATGAATGTGCTGATCCCGGCCTTTGTTACCAGTGAACTGAAAACTGCGTTTCAGATTGGCTTTATGTTGTTTCTGCCTTTTCTGATCATCGATCTGGTGGTGGCGTCGGTACTGATGGCCATGGGTATGATGATGCTTTCACCAATGATCGTGGCACTGCCTTTTAAACTGATGCTGTTTGTACTGGTAGACGGCTGGAACCTGATCTTCGGTACCCTGGCTTCCAGTTTTGGTATGGGAGTCTAGCTGATGTCACCGGAAGTCTTTGTCGAAATCTTAAGAGAAGCCCTGCAGATGGTGATTATACTGGTATCGGCCATTATTCTGCCTAGTTTGTTTGTGGGACTCATTGTATCGGTGTTTCAGGCTGCCACCTCCATTAACGAGCAGACTATCAACTTTCTGCCACGCCTGATTGTTACCCTGCTGGCCCTGAGTTGGGGCGGGCACTGGCTGGTCAGTCAGATTATGGACTTCACCTTCACTATAATAGATCGTATCCCCGAGGTTGTGGGTTAACCATGGCTGATACCGGAGCAGGGCAGGGGCGGCACTGATGGAGATTATGGCCGGCACTATTACTCAGTACCTCGCGGATTTGTTACTGCCTTTTATGCGTATCGCCGGTTTGTTTGCTGCTATGGTGGGGATCAGTGCCAAGAGCGTACCCGCCCCGGTGCGGGCACTGTTAACCCTGTTCCTGACCCTGGTAATTATGCCTTTGGTTCCACCCGTGCCTGTAGATGAAATGGTGTCAGTGGGAACCTGGGTATTGGTGTTGCAACAATTGATCATTGGCATGGCCATCGGCTTTATTTCTACTATGGTGTTAAACACCTTTATAATCGCCGGCCAGATAGTGGCGATGCAGACAGGCCTGGGTTTTGCCTCTATTGTGGATCCGGTCAACGGCATCAATGTACCGGCCGTGGGCCAGTTTTATCTTATTCTGGCGACGCTGTTATTCTGGGCTCTTGATGGCCATCTGACCATGATCCGCATGATTGTGATGAGTTTTGAGGCATTTCCCATAGGGGAGGCCTGGTTTCAGCCCGAACAGTTCCGTGCCCTGGCGCACTGGGGAGGCTGGATGTTTATATCTGCATTGACGCTGTCTCTGGCACCTATCGTTTCTCTGCTGGTTATCAATCTTGCCTTTGGGGTGATGACCAAGGCGGCACCACAATTGAACGTCTTTACCATAGGTTTTGCCATCGCCCAGATTGCCGGGCTGATTATTATCTGGCTGACCATGGATAACTTTACCCATCACTTTGATATGCAGTGGGAACGGGCAACCTTATTTATGTGCCAGTTACTGCGTATTTGTCCTCCTTAGATTATCGCCGGAGTATGTAAAGATGGCTGATGATAGCGCACAGGAAAAAACAGAAGACCCCACGGCGAAAAAGAAACAGCAGGCCGAGAAAAAGGGCCAGATTGCCCGATCCCGTGAGCTGTCAACCACTCTGGTGCTGATAGCCAGTGCCGGCGCGTTGATCTTACTGGGTAAGAGTATTGCCTCTGTGTTGTACCGGATGACCGAGCGCATGTTCTCGCTTTCGCGGGATGAAACCTATGACCCTAACCATATGTTTCAGGCGATGGGTAATATGCTGAATGAGATTGTCGGACCTATTGCCCTGTATATGGTGATTGTGACGGCGGCCGGTATTTACGGCAGTATTGCGCTCGGTGGCTACAATTTTACCTGGCAGGGTGCTGCGCCCAAAGGCAGTAAACTTAATCCCATCAGCGGCCTGAAGCGGATGTTTGGTCCCAACGGTATCGTCGAACTGTTAAAGGCGCTGGCCAAGTTTATTATCGTCGCCGCCAGCACCTACCTGGCACTGGTTTTTTTCTCCGATGAAGCCCTGCACCTGGATATGGAGCTGTATCCGTTAAATGTCATGCATGCGCTGGAGCTGCTGGGGTGGGCTTTCCTGATTATCTGTTGTTCATTGCTGCCTATCGCCGCATTTGATGTGCCCTATCAAAGCTACAAACACAATAAAGAAATGAAAATGACCAAGCAGGAGGTCAAGGACGAGCGCAAGAATGCTGAAGGTAACCCGGAAGTTAAAAGCCGTATTCGTAAGTTGCAGTTTCAGGCTGCGGCCCGGCGTATGATGCAGGAAGTACCCAAGGCCGATGTGGTGGTGACCAACCCGACACACTTCTCGGTGGCGCTTAAATATGATCAGAACGGTAATCGTGCGCCTATTCTGGTGGCTAAAGGCAGTGATGAGCTGGCCATGCATATTCGTAAAATAGCTAATGCCCATGAAGTACCAATCGTCGAATCGCCGATGTTAGCCAGGGCGATTTTCTATACCACTGAGCCAGAGCATGAAATTCCGGAAAAGCTGTTTATGGCAGTGGCACAGGTGCTGGCCTATGTGTATCAGCTTAAGAACTGGCGCAAAGGGCGTGGCAAGCGGCCTAAGCCGGTATCCAAAAACCTGCCGATTCCACCGGAATTACGATACTAGATATCACCACTAACAAAACTAACCGCAGAGACGCAGAGAACGCGGAGATTGAAGTGCTTTCACTCTGATACCTCCGCATTCTTTGCGGCTCTGCGGTGAAAAGCTTTTAAATATCGTGTGCAGTGATCAGTTCGTAAGGCGGGTAATAATACCAATCCACATAGATAATTGCTCGCTCTGAGAGGGCAATTATCTATGTGGATTGGTATAACTCAAAGCAGCTTTTTAAAGTCTTTCCAGTTTATTTTATTGGACAGTAACAACTCGCGCAGACTGAGGGTGCGGGGTTGGGTTTTATTACCGTGCTTCCACATATGGCCACAGCAGGCCGCGCTAAGTGTATTCCTGGCTGGCAGCAACAGTGCCTTTTGCCAGTCTGTTTGCAGCGATTGTTCGCTCTGACCGGTAAAACTAAACCAGCCATGTTTGTTGAGATGCAGTCTGCTCTGTTCTGGCTCCAGCCTGTCGATGCTGTCCAGCTCCAGGTGCAGTATACCCAGATGCTCACAACTGACGGGCAGGGGCATGCCAAAGCAGGCATGGTGACTGAACCATAGACTGAGCTTTTCCGGCTCTACCGTTTTTGGTGGGCGGGCTGATTGCTTAAATTGCCAACTGGCGTTGTGAATATCGATCTGCAGTGGCCCCTGATGCCTGAGCATTTCTTCGGCGGCTTTTTTTATATGATGGCTGAGGCCTTTGAGACGACGCTGTAACAAGGATACATTGGTGACTTTTGCCAACTGCGGCAGCTCTCTTTCATACAGAGCATTACACAGCTCTGCAAAGTGCAGTTGCTGATTGTCGTGGCGAAATATGTCCGATTGATTCTGTTGCATAAAAATAGGGAGCAGAACCTGCCCCCTTGATAGAATCAGGCCTGACCTTTAATTTCCCGGCGACCGGCGTAGGTGGCCTTGTCACCCAGTTGCTCTTCGATTCGCAACAGTTGATTGTATTTGGCGACTCTGTCGGAGCGGCACAAAGAGCCGGTCTTGATCTGACCAGCCGCAGTACCCACTGCCAAATCGGCAATAGTGGCGTCTTCGGTTTCACCGCTGCGATGAGAGATGACTGCGGTATAACCGGCATCTTTGGCCATACGAATGGCTTCAAGGGTTTCTGTCAGTGAACCGATCTGATTAAACTTAATCAGAATCGAATTGGCGATACCATTATCAATGCCACGTTTAAGGATTTTGGTGTTGGTAACGAACAGATCATCTCCCACCAGTTGAACTTTATCGCCAATCTTTTTGGTCAGACTGGCCCAGCCATCCCAGTCACTCTCGTCCAGCCCATCCTCAATTGACAGAATGGGATAACGACGGCTCAGATCGGCAAGGTAATCACCGAATCCTTCCGAGTCAAAGACCTGGCCTTCCCCTTTGAGATCGTACTTGCCATCCTGATAAAACTCGGAGGCAGCACAATCCAGCGCCAGCGTGATATCTTTATCCATCTGGTAACCGGCCTTTTCTACCGCCTCAATGATGACCGACAGCGCTTCTTCATTGGATTTCAGGTTCGGGGCAAAACCACCTTCATCACCCACAGCGGTGCTTAAGCCCTTAGCGTTCAGGACTTTTTTCAGATTGTGGAAAATCTCAGCCCCCATACGCAGGGCCTCACGGAAACTGCCTGCGCCCACAGGCTGCACCATAAATTCCTGAATATCGACATTATTGTCGGCATGTTCGCCGCCATTGAGGATATTCATCATCGGCACCGGCATACTATATTGCCCGGGGGTACCGTTCAGTTCGGCTATATGCTGATAGAGCGGAATATTTTTATCATTTGCGGCAGCTTTGGCGGCGGCCAGTGACACAGCGAGTATGGCATTAGCGCCGAGTTTCTCTTTATTTTCCGTGCCATCCAGCTCCAGCATGATGTGATCCAGCTGTTGTTGCTGTTGCGCATCTTTGCCCAGCAGTGCTGGCTTAATCAGCTCATTCACCGCAGCGACGGCTTTAAGCACACCTTTACCCAGATAACGGGAGGTATCACCATCTCTGAGTTCCAGAGCTTCCCGTGAGCCGGTGCTGGCACCTGATGGTGCACAGGCACGTCCCCAGGCTCCACTTTCCAGATACACTTCTGCTTCTACAGTGGGGTTACCACGTGAATCCATGACCTCGCGGCCAATAATGTTAACAATGTTTGACATCTTGTTGTTGCCTCTGAAATGGATAAGCCCTGTGATCAGGGCGTAATTCTTGGTTGCTGACGCCAGATGGCGAACAGTTAATTATTATTTTTGTGATATTGTCCCGCGGCATGCACAAACCCTTCGAACAAGGGGTGGCCATCGCGAGGTGTAGAGTTAAACTCGGGGTGGAACTGACCGGCCACAAACCAAGGATGATCGTCAATTTCCACTATTTCTACCAAGCGTTTGTCGGTAGATAAGCCCGTAACCTTTAAACCCGCCGCCTCGATTTTCGGACGCAGGTTATTATTCACTTCGTATCTGTGTCTGTGACGCTCGTGGATGGTCTCGCTGCCATACATCTGTTGCACTTTACTGCCTTTGATAAGATGACAAAGCTGACTGCCCAGGCGCATGGTTCCGCCTAAATCTGATTCCTCGGAGCGGGTCTCCAGGCTGCCGTCGGCATCCTGCCATTCCGTAATCAGCCCTACAACGGGATAGGGGCTGTTAGGATCAAACTCGGTACTGTTCGCGTTTTCCATGCCGGCTACGTTGCGGGCGTACTCAATGACGGCTACCTGCATGCCAAGGCAAATACCAAGATAGGGCACCTTGTTCTCACGGGCATATTGTACGGCCATAATCTTGCCTTCCACACCGCGCTCGCCAAAACCACCCGGAACCAGAATAGCATCCAGTTCGGTCAGCAGATCCGTGCCTTTAGTTTCGATGTCCTGAGAGTCAATATATTTAATATTAACGGTCAGACGGTTCTTAAGGCCTGCATGCTTGAGCGCTTCATTAACTGATTTATAGGCATCGGGCAGGGCCACATATTTGCCGATCATGCCGACAGTGACTTCACCATTGGGGTTGGATTCGGCGTACAGTACCTGTTCCCATTCGGACAGATCGGCTTCAGGACATTCCAGACCAAAGCGCTGAACGACCAGTTCATCCAGGCCCTGGGATTTGAGCATCGAAGGAATACGATAAATACTATCTACGTCCCGCAGGGCAATTACGGCCTTGTCATTGACGTTAGTAAACAGGGCTATTTTTGAACGCTCGTTGGAGGGCAGGGGGGCTTCTGAGCGACAGACCAGTATATCAGGCTGTATCCCCACTGAGCGCAGTTCCTTTACCGAGTGTTGAGTCGGCTTGGTTTTTACTTCACCGGAGGCGGCCAGAAATGGCACCAGCGTCAGATGCATGTAAAGGGCCCGTTCGCGGCCGATCTCAGTGCCGAGCTGACGGATGGCCTCAATAAAGGGTTGTGATTCGATGTCACCTACAGTGCCACCGATTTCTACTATGGCGACATCAGCGCCTTCGGCTCCTTCGACAATGCGGCGCTTTATTTCATTGGTAATATGGGGAATAACCTGAATGGTGGCACCGAGGTAGTCACCGCGACGTTCCCGGCGCAACACTTCTTCGTACACCCGGCCAGTGGTGAAATTATTGCGGCTGCTCATACGGGTGCGGATAAAGCGCTCGTAATGGCCAAGATCAAGGTCAGTTTCTGCCCCATCATCGGTAACAAAGACTTCGCCGTGCTGAATCGGACTCATGGTGCCCGGGTCGACGTTGATATAAGGGTCCAGCTTGAGCATGGTCACATTCAGACCCCGGGCCTCCAATATGGCTGCCAGCGAAGCAGCAGCAATACCTTTACCCAGTGATGACACCACACCACCCGTCACGAAAATATAGTTTGTCATTTGAAACCTAAGAAGTAGGGTTGAACAGAAACAGAATACCAGTCAGCGCGCTCAGACACTGTGAAAACAGCACTCTGGAGTTAACTAAGTATCTTCATATCAGGACGGGAAAATAGTATACCCAATAACCCGCTGTCGCTCAATGAATTATTGGCCGACAGCGGGAGTTGGGATTGCCATGACACTATGTCATAAGGCGTGGCTATTTGGTGACTTTGACCTTTTTGGTGGCCGTTACCCGGGTGTGGATCCGGCGATTCTTGCGATGGGCTTCAGCGGTATCGGCGTCATCCAGTGGACGCGTCTCACCATAACCCACGGCTTTGAGTCTGTTAGCATCTATGCCATAACGTTCTATCAGCAGATCCCGCACTGCGTTAGCACGCTGTTCTGACAACGTCTGATTGTAAGCTGCATCTCCCACCAGAGAAGTATGGCCTTCAATCTCAGCCTGAGTATTGGGGAAGCGACGCAGGAATTCTGCAAACTCTGTGAGTTGCTGTGAATCCGGGTTGCTAATTTCGTAGCTGTTGTTGGCAAACAGGATGTCCATCGACGCTTCTACCTGCTCTTCGGTAAAGATACTGCAACCATATTGGTCGACCTTGTCTTCTCTGGGTGTGTTGGCGCAGCGATCCTGCTCGTCATAGATACCATCACCGTCAGAATCTGTTGGTGCAGCGGCTGCCTGAGCGGGCTGCTGCGTAGTTTCTGCCGGTTCAGTTCTGGTTGGCTGATACGAAGATGTTGAGGCGTGGCCAAACTTATAGGCCAACCCCAGTTTAAAGCCGAAATCAGACACATCATCACTGAAGCCATGATAGGCTGCAAATTCACTGATCACTTTCCAGTTTTCGTTTAATTGCCAGTGTCTGCCAATGCCCACATTCACGGGCAGATATCTGTCAGCAATATCCATTTTCTTTATGCCGGCAAACAGATAGGTATGGGTCTGACCAAGAAAGTACAGGGCATCCACACCATAACGGCTGCCTGACTCCTCGTTATTATTGTTTTGATAATCTATGTCCAGATCAGACCATTCAAATCTGGCCGCCCAGCTAGGATTAATGCGCACACCGTACTCGAGGCCAAGCCCATCGCCGTTGTCAAAAGGATTAATGTTGTCCGGATAGTTGTTATCGGTATTATAGTGCTCAATAAAACCGCCTAACCATTGGTCATATTGGTCATTGTCTGCTGCGATGGCCGAAAAGCTCAGTGCAAGCGCCAGTGCCAGTGTTGTTTTTTGCATAATAGTCCCTTGTATCGTGAAATTGTCTAATTATTCAGAGTGATAATATATGCGGCGTTGCGAATAATTATTGTTCCTGTAGCAACCGCCTTTCCTACCGGGCAACGCTGACCTGATTGCGGCCAGACTGTTTAGAATTATACAGGGCTTTATCGGCGCGGGAAACCAGAGAGTCTACAGTGTCTTGCTGCCGATACTCTGTAACACCAAAGCTGGCTGTAACCTTCAGCTCGTCGCCATGCGATTCTTTTGCGATCATGGTACGTATTTTCTCGGCCAGCTCCATAGCCGATTCCTGCCCAATTCCGGGGCAAATCAGCAGAAACTCTTCGCCGCCCCAGCGTCCTATAGTATCGGTTTCCCGTGTATGCTCTTTTAACAACTCCGCCACACGAGTGATGACCTCATCACCTTTGATATGCCCGTATTCATCATTGACCCGCTTAAAATGGTCAATATCAGCCAGAATAACACTTAACGGTGAGTCATAGCGATGGGTTCTGCCTATCTCTCTGGCGAGAATATCATCCAGTTTACGGCGGTTAGAGAGTGACGTGAGGCTGTCGGTTTCACTAAGCTGTTTCATCAGATTCGCCCGCTCCTGTTGAATACGCCCTTCAAGCTTGGACTCAAGCAGATGTTGCTGACGTTCATTTAATTGAACTGTCATCAATTTAAAGTTGTCCTGTAGCTGGTCAATCTCATCAATACCCGTTGTGTAGAGCTGAAACTCATGACCAGTCTCGATATCCGATGTCAGTCGTGATAAAGACTGTATTGGTTGTGCGATCTTCCGCGACAATATGCGGGAACGTCGGGTGGCGGCGTAGATAAATACCATGTAGAAGAGCAGCAGCGCACCTATTGCAATAAAACCGATGCGGATGGTTTGTGCTTCTAAGGTCAGGGCCTCGCTGTAAAGATTCGACTCGTCCACCATGGCGACTACCCGCCAGTCGGTATTTGTCACTGTGGCGCCAAGAACCAGGTATCGTCTGTCATCAATATCCAGAGTCTGGCTTTGTCGGGGGGTATTCAGAAAGTCGGAGAAAAACGCCTTGATGTTATCCCTTCTGAACGATAGCAGGTTGAACTCATCTTTTCGGTCAACAGGCTTTTTCATCAGATCGGAAAAATCCTGACCGGCAATAACATCGACACCCAGGGTTTTATTGATCTGCGGATCAATGGCGAGAATATTGCCTTGTTGATCGAGCAACAGATTACTGGCCTGCCAGGGAAGATCCGGATCTATTACTTTTATAGCCAGCTCAGCGATGGACACATCGATGCCGGCAACGCCTTCCAGCCGCTCAGATGAGTAAACCGGTGCCATAGCGGTAATAATCCAGCCCATGCCGAGGGGATCAAGGTAAGCGTCAGTCCAGACAGGTACTTTATCCGGGTTGTGCTGTTCATCGGCGAGGTAGTAAAAAGGCTGTTCGCGAATATCCATTTGTGGACCGAACAGCTCGGGCAGGTTATCAACAGGTGGGTACAGGCGCACCATGGAATCCCAGGTGTTAAAATAACTCTGCGCGATGATCGGATTGATTTGGGTAATGCCCTGGAGCATTGGCTCTATATGCTCTGACCAATAAGCCTTCTTGATGCTGTCTTCGTTTAGTTCATGCAGGCTGGAGTAATAGAATGCGCTGCTGTCAGCCGGGTCAGGACGATACAGAGCGCCGTTCTGATGAAATGCATAGGTGCCCTTGTCATCAGTATCGATATCAGACTGAGGCTGCTGATACAGATATTCGAGCTGTCGTTGTAACTGCCCTGCATTCCGGCTAACTTCCTGGATGTTCAGATCTAGCTGCCGGGCCTGTTGTTGGGTGATGGTTTTAAGGTTTTCTGTTGCCTGAGCCAGCGCCAGGGCCATCTGCTGTTCAGTAATCAATAAAATGACCGTAAAGTACATTCCAACCAGGGCTGACTCGACAATTAACAGTGGAATCAATACCGACTTCAGATAACTTCGCTGGATAAGCTTACTTAAGGGGATCGACTTCAAACCAGCTATCCTTATTAATCTGTTTGCGTTGCAGCACTTTGCACTGGCATAAAGTATCCGTTATTTCGTTTATGACTCTGCTAGTCCATAGTCACAGTTTATCAAAACATATTTCCAGATAGGCTGAGCCTGCGTCGCTGCTAAATGGAAGGATAATTTTAGGCCCATCCACCTTGTGGGAAATGGTATGCCGTTTGCCCGAGACTACCATGGGAGTTGCCATTTCGAATTCATAGCCCTTTTCTGCCAGCTCATTTTTGGCACCACCTGTTACCATATTGGTGATCTCTCCTACCATATCGGTTACATCCAGATCTATCTTAGCGGGTTTTTCGCCCAGCATCCGCTGCATAATCTCAAGGGCCAGAGCCTCCTCGAAAGTGATAGAAAAGGAACCTCTTATCTGCGGTCCGACCATACCAATTAATCCTGATACATCACCACAGGCCATTTCATCGGTTTTCTTCTTAGGTTTGCCGACTTTCAGCTCTGTCTGTGCCATGGTGGCAAGTACATTGACTAAAGAAGCAATAAAAGGATTGATAAATTCAACATTCATAGTCTCAGGATATCCGTTATTAGCTTTGCTGGCAGAGTGCACATACACCATGGGCTTCGATGGTCTGACTGGAAACTTTAAAACCAAAAGCTCCAGCCTGTGCATCCAGGGTTTCTTTGAGGCCCTCTGATTGTATCTCTTTTACTTCCCCGCAACGGTCACAGATCAGAAACTGTACAGGATGGCTGCAGCCAAAGTGGTGACAGGCAATAAAGGCATTGTTCGATTCAAGCCTGTGCACCAGACCAAATTCGAGTAAGAAATCCAACGTACGATAAACTGTGGCAGGTTTGGCAGAGGTTTCTGTTTGTTTTAATTCATCAAGCAGCTCATAGGCACCGGTAGCGCCTGCCTTTTTGATCAATATGGCATAGATCTTTTCCCGCAGATGAGTAAATCGTGCGCCCTTGCCCTCACAGTACCTTCTGGCTTTTTCAACTAATTGTTCTGACTTCATTTTTTGTAATAATCAGCTGCTTCTTTGAGGTAGTTTAGCACACAGACCGGCGTGAGAAAGTGATGATCTTTGCCTATATTGATGGATAAATAGTTCTGGAAGGATTATCCAAACCGCTGAATTTGTTACAATCGGTTCTTTATTGTTCACCAGAAGAATCCGATTGTACGATGAGCCTGCCTGAGTCCCACTGCATTACCAATACAGATCTGTCTTTTAACCGGATTATTTCGGTGGCGCCGATGCTCGACTGGACCGACAGGCATTTTCGTTATTTTATCCGCCGCATCAGTAAGCATGCCCTGCTTTACACCGAAATGGTGACCACGGGGGCGATCTTGTATGGTAAAGGTGATTACTTGGGTTTTGACGCGCAGGAACAGCCGTTGGCGTTGCAACTGGGCGGATCTGACCCCGGCGCTATGGCCGAATGTGCATTGATGGCACAACAGCGGGGCTACGATGAAGTTAATATCAATGTAGGCTGCCCTTCTGACAGAGTTCAGAACGGACGTTTCGGCGCTTGTCTGATGGCCGAGCCCGAGACGGTGGCCGCCTGCGTCAGGGCTATGAGCCAGGTGGTGAACATACCTGTTACGGTTAAATCCCGTATTGGTGTTGATGATATGGATGAATATCAGCATCTTACTGATTTTGTAAGGACTGTGGCAGAGGCTGGATGTAATACTTTTATTATCCACGCCCGTAAGGCCTGGCTAAAGGGCCTCAGTCCAAAGGAAAACCGGGAGATCCCACCGTTAATGTATGACCGGGTCTACAGACTCAAGCAGGAATTCCCGCATCTTCATATCAGTATTAATGGTGGGGTAACAACTCTCGAACAGGCACAGCAGCACTTACAATACCAGGATGGCGTAATGATCGGCCGGGAAGCATACACCAACCCCTATTTGTTGGCCGGAGTTGATGGACGCTTTTACGGAGACCACCACAGGATAGCGGAGCGGTTTGAGGTGTTGTCTGCAATGGTGACCTATATTGATCGAGAGGTGGCAGCCGGAGCAAGACCCTGGCATATCGCCAGGCATATGCTGGGATTGTTTCAGGGCCAGCCCGGAGGGCGGATTTGGCGACGTCATCTGAGTGAGCAGGGACGCCATGCTACATCCGGTCAATTGTTGTTCGACGCCTATGAACAGATGCAATTAAGACTGGGCTGGAGGGATGATAACAAAGTTGGTTAAACTGACCATGTCATTGGTTAATTTAACCAGCCTGTGACCATCCAGGCCTTTCCTCGCTATAGCTATGCACCCGAAAAGACCGTAAAAATAAGTTTTTTTACCTTATAAAACAAATAGATAAAAATTTTTGACGAACTTGGCACAACTATCGCTATATCTCATGCGACTTAGTTATCAACCCAAGGAGAACGTCATGTCAACTAAACTTACTATCGCATCTGCAGTATTCGCTGCCACCGCTATGAGCACCAGCGTACAGGCTCAGGAAATCTCACTACAGGATTTTGTGGGTCATATGGTGAGCTCGGCCGTCACTGTGACTCAGCATGAAGTCAGGCAAAATGTACAACAAGCAGTAGCCAATACGACTTATTCTGTTTTCAACGCTCCCGGTACATCTGTGAAGATTACGGATTTGGCAGTTGAGAATACTAAGGATGGCCAGAAAGAACCCACTCATAAGCAGGCTGAGTAACACCATGTTAGGTCAGCTAAATCTGATCAGCCTGCTGCTTTTGCCTGTAGTGGCATACCTGGTTGGCGCTGTCGTAATCGCCGCTATCGAGCGATTTATGACCAAAGCGCCAGCCTGTAATAACGGTTTCAGACCCGCCAAATAAGGGAATGAAACCGTTTTTTCCGCTGTAACCTTCAATTCTCACAATATTTCTGCACCCGCATAACCCGCATTTTTTTTGACCCTCCTCTTATCTGCCAATGATTGACTGCACCCAGCGACCTTATCCGGACCTTCTGTGAAGTGAATTATCTATGCGGATCAGTAGACATGGTTAAATCAACCAACGGCTTGGTGAAATTAACCAAAAGAAGTTGTATTTCTGAAAATATTTTTATTCCCTATTTGAGAATCTTTATAAAAAGCCAATAAAAACAATAGAGTAAGTCATTTTCTAAAGTTGGCATAAGAGTTGAAACCTGATTAGTGACAATAGTCATTTTGTTAAATATAAAAACTTAAGCAGGAGAATTAACAATGGGTATGTTTTCAAGAATCAGTGACATAGTGCAGGCTAACCTGAATGCCATTCTCGATAAGGCGGAAGATCCTGAGAAGGTGATACGTCTGATTGTGCAGGAAATGGAAGAGGCGTTGGTTGAGCTAAGAACTATTACAGCTCAGCACCTGGCCAGTAAGAAGGGGCTTCAGCGTCGGGTAGAGAGTGTCACCAGGCAGGTCAACGACTGGCAGGCGAAAGCTGAGCTGGCCATGAGCAAAGATAAAGAAGACCTTGCTCGTTCTGCTCTTGAGCAAAAGTATCAATCGGAAAAGCAACTTGAGCAGTTAAGCGCTGAAATGCAGCAGATTGATGAGTCTCTGCAGGGGTTGCAGTCAGATATCAGCCGCTTGCAGGACAAGCTGAAAGATGCCCGGAGCCGACAGAAAGCCCTGGAGACCCGTCAGCAAAGTGTTTCTGGTCGGTTAAAAGCCAGACAGGCAGTGGACGAACAGAAAATACAACAGGTAATGGGTCGGTTCGAGCAATATGAATACCGGATTGATGATCTGGAGGCCAGGCTTGAAGCTCATGATTTGGTTGGTAACAGCCAGCCACTGGAGTCTGAGTTTGAAAAGATGGAGCGGGAACAATATCTGGACGACGCTCTGATGGCATTGAAAAACAAGACGAATAACAAGGCCGCCTGAACAGGCGGCCACGGGGAGTACCAAGATGAAAACTGTATATGATGACAACCGTATTCGTAAAGATAAGCGCAGAGGCAAAGTTGCAGGGGTGTGTGCGGGCCTGGCAGGGCATTTCGATACCCCGGCCTGGCTGGTTCGGCTGGCGGCAATACTGTGTTTTATTACCTTTCCCATGGCTGTCGCCATTGCGTATATCGTTGCCGCATTCATTCTACCGGATGCCTGATTGGCATCCACAGGAGTGCAACATGAAGAAGCTACTTTTAATCATATTGATAGCTACCGCCATAGTTATCAGCTCCAGTGCGATACTGGACTCGGTGTCGGGAATCTCACTCTATTTCGGAGAAACCTTGCTCAGCCCCGTTCAGACTGTGATCGGAGCAATAGCCGCCGGAGCTGCTTTTATGCTGATTGGCGGTCTGTTGGCTATTAGTCTGCTAAGTGTTCTTTTTATTGTTCTGGCAGCGGTATTTATTGCCTTGTTGGTGGCAGGGATCAGCGCAGTCTGGCCGGCATTGCTACTGGTGTTAGTGATCTACCTTGTGGTCAGAGATAAAAAAACGGCTCAGGGCTACTAGAGATTTCACATCATCTTTTCTATACAGTCATTGGCTTTGACGGGGAATTGCTGAATAATCGGTATACACCGACAATGACCACGGAGTTACCAGACAGATGAAAGCCTTACTGGCCCCATTATTTTTATTTTCAACTTTAAGCCTGGCTCAGGTGGAGGTAAAAGATCCGCTGGTTCGCCTGTTGCCGCCTGGTGTTCCTAATACGGCTGCCTATATGGAGTTGGTAAATACGGCACCTGAGGAACTCAGGCTAACCGGTGCTGAATCTGATGTAGTTGAGCGGATTGAAATCCATGATCATCAGATGCACGAAGGTATGATGAAAATGGTGCAACAACAGGAGGTAAAAATCCCGGCTAACAGTTCTCTGGTATTCAAACCCGGTGGTTTGCATCTGATGATGTTTGGTATCAAAAAGCCCCTTGAAAAAGATCAGGAAGTGATGATTACCCTGACTTTTTCCGATGACAGTGAAATGGAGATCAAGGCTGTTGTTGCTGAACCCGGGGCCAGCAATCCGCACAAACACCACTAATTAAACTCAAGGAGTTGGTCATGAGAGAATATCTGAATCTGAGATGGATATCCCTTGCAGTGGGCATTTTGTTGCTGCTGTTCTACATACTGGCTGTTTACTGGAGCAGCGAGCCTGAGATCTTTGACGTGGATCAGCATGCCAGGACCCGCGCCGAGCAGAATAATCAGGTACTGGTGCCCGGATACACTACCACCAGTACGCTGATCCGTGTGGCCAGTACCCTGATGGATAAGCCTGGAGGGTATCTGTCCAATGATGTGATGCCACCTTCTGTACTGATGGATAATATGCCGGCATGGGAATTTGGTGTGTTGGAAATGGTGCGGGATCTTGCTCTGGCGATGCGTAAAGATCTCAGCCGCTCCCAGTCACAATCTTCAGAAAACTCTTATCTGGTAGAAGCACAACCCAAGTTTAATATTGACAGCCGCAGCTGGATATTGCCTTCGGCAGAGTCGCAGTATGAAGACGGTATTCAGGCATTGCAGCGTTACCTGGATAACCTGGCCAATCCGGCGGTCAATGACAGCCAGTTTTATACCCGGGCCGACAATCTGCGTGACTGGTTGCGTCAGGTTGAAAAACGTATGGGCAGTTTGTCACAGAGATTAAGTGCAAGCGTTGGACAAAGCCGGTTGAATACAGACCTTGCCGGTGATGCCGAAGCGCGACAATCAACGCCCTCTGAGCGTGACAAATACACTAAAACCAGTTGGTGGGAACTCGATGATGTGTTTTATGAGGCTCGCGGTGCCAGTTGGGCGCTTCTGCATCTGCTAAAAGCCGTAGAGACAGATTTTGCTGATGTGCTTGAGAAGAAAAATGCTGCTGTCAGCCTGAAACAGATCATCCGGGAACTGGAAGCCACTCAGCAAAGTATCTGGAGCCCAATGATACTCAATGGTGGTGGCTTTGGTATGATGGCCAATCATTCTTTGGTGATGGCGAATTATATTTCCAGGGCCAATGCGGCACTGATCGATCTTAACGACCTGCTTAATCAGGGATAATTGCATGAATAGAAAAATTATTGCGACAGCTGCTGTGGTGGCCTCGTTGTGGATGCCGGTACAGGCCGATACGCTCTTAGGACTTTATGTTGGTGCACAAGCCTGGCGCTCAGATGTTTCCGGAGGGTTCGGTAATAGCAGTGCAGTCACGGATTTTGACTTTGAACAGGAAACAAACAGTAGTCTGTATGTGGCGCTGGAACATCCTGTGCCGTTGCTGCCAAATATAAAAATTCGCCGGGAAACCCTGAATAGTTCGGGGGCCACCACATTGGATACAGATTTCACTTTTGCCGGTCAGACCTATCCGCAAGGTTCTGCGCTGGCAATGGGCGGTGATATCGACAGCACCGATTATGTGCTCTATTACGAGATTTTTGACAATGATTTAATCAGCTTCGATCTTGGCCTCAATGCCAGGGATCTGGATGGAAGAATTGATGTAAGTGTTGCAAGTGACAGCAATGCCATGTCCTCACAGGCATTCAGTGGCATTATTCCGCTGTTGTACACCCGGGTGCAGGTCGGTACGCCTGTAGGGGGGCTTGGATTCGCCGCACAAGGAAGTTTTCTGGCTATAGATGACAGTTCGCTGTATGACTACCAGGCCGCACTGACTTACCGTTGGCTGGATAACCTGGCTGTGGATATGACCTTTGAGTTGGGGTACCGTGCACTGCGTCTGGAACTGGATGATGTAGATAATCTTTATACCGACATGGAATTTAAAGGGCCCTTTGCCGGTGTTGAAGTGCATTTTTAATGGTTGCAGGTGGCCGATCCCGGCCACCTGCAACTGCTCTGACTAAGTGTAAAGTTTATATGAAAATATAAATTAAGCACTTTCTGTAATAACGCATTTGAATTTATTCTTTCCTGTTTGTCTCTGCCACAGCTAACCTAGCCACAATATTTAACGGGTTAGTATGTTTATGTCGTCATCCAATTCGCAGAACTTATCTCCTGCCGGTGTCCTGAGCCAGGCTCAGTGGTCTGAACTCCACAAGGCCATCGCGCCGTTAAATGGCCAGCAACTGACCTGGGTTAGTGGCTATCTGGCCGGTCTGGCACAGGTCCATCAACCATTGGCAGAAGTAAGCCAGTTGGCGGCTCAACAGCAAAGCGCCAAACTGACTATTTTATACGGTTCACAAACAGGCAATGCCAAAGGCGTAGCGGAAGAATATAAAAATTTCGCCGAGCAGGCAGGTATCGCTGTTGAACTGTTTAATATGGCTGACTATAAACCTAAAAAGCTCAAAGATGAGAGTCATGTAGTGATTATTGTCAGCACCAATGGGGAAGGTGAAGCGCCCGATGATGCGGTTGAGTTTCACGAATTTCTGGCCAGCAAAAAGGCACCAAAACTGGCCGCGTTGAAATACGCAGTAGTGGGGCTGGGTGACAGCAGCTATGAATTTTTCTGCCAGACCGCCAAAGATTTCGATCAGCGACTCAGTGCACTGGGCGCCAGCGCGGTAACGGAGCGGCTGGATTGTGACGTGGATTATGACGCTGATGTCAGCAACTGGCGTGAGAAAGTCACTGAACTGTTTAAACAGGAACTGAAATCAGGCACAGAATCCCGCGTGGTGCCAATGCCCGGTGTGAGCATTGCCCCGGCCGCCAGCCAGTACAGCAAGAAAAACCCCTTTGTTGCTACCTTAGTTGATGGGCAGAAAATTACCGGCAGGGATTCGGTTAAAGATATCCGCCACTTTGAGATTTCTCTGGAAGATTCCGGAATACAGTATCAGCCCGGAGATGCCCTGGGTGTCTGGTTTAGCAATGATGCTGAGATGGTAAACCGGTTATTGGAGACACTAGGCCTGAGTGGCGATGAACAAGTGCAGGCCGGTGATGATAGCTTGCTATTGCGTCAGGCTCTGACTGAGAAAATGGAACTGACACAGAGCTACCCGAGTTTCGCAAAAGCGTATGCCGAGGCTACACAAAGCAGCAAGCTGGTGCAGTTACTGGAAGATAAAGCTGGCCTGCGTCAGTATTTGAGTGAACGGCAAATTGTCGATATCGTCAGCGAATACCCAGGTAAAGTCGGGGCGCAGCAATTAATTGCGATGCTAAGACCCATGACCCCAAGACTTTATTCCATCGCGTCCAGCCAGGCTGAAGTTGAAGATGAAGTGCACCTGACGGTAGCGCTGGTGGAATATGAAGCCTTTGGTTTTACTCATCGTGGCGGGGCCTCCGGCTATTTAAGTCATGGTCTTGAGGAAGGCGGTGAAATACGGGTGTTTGTGGAGAGTAATGATAATTTCCGCCTGCCACAGAATCCTGATACGCCGGTCATTATGATAGGCCCAGGTACAGGTATCGCACCCTTCAGGGCGTTTATGCAGCAACGGGAAGCCGAAGAGGCTGAGGGTAAAAACTGGCTGTTTTTCGGGAATCCCAATTTTACTCAGGACTTTCTCTATCAGGTGGAGTGGCAACGCTGGGTGAAGATGGGATTGCTGGATAGGGTCAGTCTGGCCTTCTCCCGTGATCAGCAGGAAAAAATCTACGTGCAGCATCGTCTGCTGGAGCAGGGCGCTGAGGTCTTTGAGTGGCTGGAGCAGGGCGCACACCTGTATGTTTGTGGTGATGCTAACCGAATGGCCAAAGATGTGCACCAGGCACTGGTCAGTATTGTGGCTGAGCACGGTGATAAAACTCAGGAGCAGGCCGAGGAATATATCAGTCAGTTGCGTAAAGCCAAACGTTATCAAAGAGATGTTTACTAATGAGCGATAAACCAGAGCAAAAACTGTCCGACAACGAGCGCATAAAAGGGCAAAGCAACTTTCTGCGCGGCACTATTGCCGAAGATCTGAAAGATGATCTGACCGGCGGTTTTAACGGTGATAATTTTCAGCTGATACGGTTTCACGGCATGTATCAGCAGGATGATCGCGATATTCGTGCCGAGCGGGCAAAGCAAAAACTTGAACCTTTGCATAACGTGATGCTGCGCTGTCGTTTGCCCGGCGGCATTATCAATCCTGAACAGTGGCTGGCTATTGATGCCTTTGCCGCTGAGCACAGCCTGTATGGCAGTATCCGCCTGACCACCAGACAGACCTTCCAGTTTCACGGCGTGCTCAAGCCAAAAATCAAAATGATGCACCAGATGCTGAATAAGGTTGGGCTCGACTCTATTGCCACCGCCGGTGACGTTAACCGTAATGTGCTTTGCACCTCCAATCCGGTGGAATCGCAGGTCCATCAACAGGCCTATGACTGGGCGGTGAAAATCAGTGAGCATCTGCTGCCTAAGACCCGCGCTTATGCAGAAATCTGGCTTGATGGTGAGAAAGTTGAAAGTACTGATGTTGAACCTGTTCTTGGCAGTAACTATCTGCCCCGTAAGTTCAAGACGACAGTAGTTATTCCGCCGCAAAATGATGTGGATGTGCACGCCAATGATCTGAACTTTGTTGCCATCGCCGAAGACGGACAACTGGTTGGTTTTAATGTGTTGGTCGGTGGTGGCCTGGCGATGACCCATGGTGATAAATCCACCTATCCCCGTAAGGCCGATGATTTTGGTTTTATTCCTCTGGAGCACACTCTGGCCGTTGCCGAAGCCGTGGTGACGACCCAACGTGACTGGGGAAATCGCAGTAATCGTAAAAATGCCAAGACCAAGTACACCCTGGAGCGGGTGGGTGTGGAGACCTTTAAAGCCGAGGTTGAAAAGCGTGCCGGAATTCAGTTTGCCGCCAGCCGGGCATATGAATTTACTGGTCGTGGTGATCGTTTCGGCTGGGTCGAAGGGGTGGATGGCAAACACCACCTGACGCTGTTTATTGAAAATGGCCGGATTCTGGATTACCCCGGCAAACCGCTGAAAACCGGCTGTGCTGAAATTGCCCGGGTCCATAAAGGTGATTTCCGTCTGACCGCGAATCAAAATCTGATTATTGCCGGAGTGGCGAGCGAAGATAAGGCTGGTATTGAGCGCCTGGCCCGTGAGCACGGATTGCTGCAGGATAA
Source organism: Lacimicrobium alkaliphilum (assembly GCF_001466725.1). Classification (NCBI taxonomy): domain Bacteria; kingdom Pseudomonadati; phylum Pseudomonadota; class Gammaproteobacteria; order Alteromonadales; family Alteromonadaceae; genus Lacimicrobium; species Lacimicrobium alkaliphilum. The sequence goes on along the minus strand of NZ_CP013650.1, from coordinate 2,760,783 downwards.
TGTTTCTTCCCAGCGCGTTAATTCCATGGCCTGTGTTTCTTTACCCACCTGCCCGCTGGCGATGGCAGAGGCAGAACGCTATCTGCCGGACGCAGTGACCGAGCTGGAACAGTTGCTCGATAAACATGGCCTGGCAGAGGAACACATTATCTTCCGTGTAACAGGTTGCCCCAATGGTTGTGGTCGCGCCATGCTTGCTGAGGTTGGCCTGGTAGGTAAAGGTCCGGGTAAGTATAACCTGCATCTGGGCGGTGATCGTAACGGTACCAGGATCCCGAGAATGTATCGGGAGAATATCAGTGAGCAGGAGATTATGGCGGAGCTGGATACACTGATCGGTCGTTGGGCTGAACAGCGACATCAACAGGAGAGCTTCGGAGACTTCGTTATCCGCAGTGGTGTGGTAAAGCCAGTAGTGAACTCTGCGAAGGATTTCTATGACTAATGCAGCGTTAAATCTGAACACGCCTATTAATGAAGATATCAGCGCCGGCGAATTAGCTGAAATAAACACTTATCTGGCGACACTGAGTGCTGCGCAAAGGGTGGAATGGGCGCTGAATAACTTGCCACAGCAACCGATGATGTCATCGAGCTTTGGCATTCAGGCAGCGGTGATGTTGCACCTGGTGACCCGCCAGAAGGCGGATATTCCTGTGGTGCTGACTGACACCGGCTATCTGTTCCCGGAAACCTATGCCTTTATTGATGAGCTGGCACAGACTCTGGACCTGAACCTTCAGGTGTACAGTGCGAATATGACACCGGCATGGCAGGAGCACAAATATGGCCAGCTGTGGGAGCAGGGACTGCCGGGAATCGAAGCCTACAATAAAATGAACAAGGTCGAGCCGATGCAGCGGGCTCTGAGTGAATTGCAGGTAGGTACCTGGTTCTCCGGCCTGCGTCGCAGTCAGTCAAGCAGCCGTGAAAAACTGCCTTATCTGCAATTGGTGGATGGCCGGTTCAAGGTTTTCCCGATTCTGGACTGGTCCAACAAACAGGTGCATTACTATCTGCAGGAACATGGCCTGCCTTACCATCCGTTATGGGAGCAGGGTTATGTGTCGGTTGGTGACTGGCACACATCCCGTCCTCTGGAAGCGGGTATGACTGAAGAAGAAACGCGCTTTTTCGGGCTCAAACGTGAATGTGGCCTGCATGAATTCGGCGATGGAATTTAATAGATGTCAAAGGCCCCCTGCAGCATGTTCCTCAGGGCCTGCAGGTAAGTGTCGTGAGGCTTACCTGAAACTAATCGAAAGAGTTCTGCGCCGGTAGAGGTGAATTTATAATAGGTCAGTACGGTACCGCTTCGCCTGGCACTGAGCTGAAGGGTTTCGCCGCAGATGCGCCATTCACTGCGCTTTTTATTATCCAGCTCGCCGGATTCTATCTCCGTAGAATAAATCAGCCCCAAATCCATCAATGATAATAAGTCGGGGTAAGCCAGCCCAAACTGTGCAAGATTCAGTTGTTGTCCCCGTTTCAGGGACAAAACAGAGAGCAGGCTGGGTTTGATCGTATAGCCATACAGAATTCTTGGACTGAAATCACCGCGTCTGCGGCTGGCGAGACTCACCGCTGTGCGAAATACCTTAGCATCCTTCTGGGTCAGTTGGGTCAGCGTACTGAGGCTGCGCATAGAAAAGGTTCCCGGCTGGCCAACTTCTACTGCCAGTATCTTGGCCCAAAGCTCCTGCATGGCGGGCGAGTAAATATCCTCCGCCATGCGGATATAATTAAAAAACCAGTCGGGATCCAGTGCTTCTTCGCCAACCTCTTTATTGGGACTGTACTCCATCGCCAGATCCAGGATTCGCTCAAGGTTTTGCAGTTTCCTTTGCTGCAATACCTTCCGATGACGTTGGGTTTTCTTTTCCAGACTTTCTTCCAGGCCTGTAATACGTGCGGGCTTCAGTCCGGCCTGAGCAAACCAGTGGATGATCCTGTTGCGGATCTGGCCTGTATCTAAGGTTTCGCGGGTTTGCGGTTTCTCTGCCGCAACCGGCGTCTTCACTGGTCTGTTTTCCGGCCGTTGAACCGGTGAAGTAGAGCTTAAACTGTTAATCTTGGTCATGGCTATTTATCTGGATTAGACACCCTCCATACTGCCTGTTACTGACCTTATACTGCAAGGTAAAATCATCCCGGAGTAACTTTTCCGGAGCCGGGCAAATAGGTAATCGCTATGGATTAGGTTTCGCTTTATCAAATATTAGGATATTGTTATTCCAGTAATGCTTGATAGTTCAGGATGTTGGTTTACAAACAGGTCGTTAGATGAGTCCAACAGATTACGAAAATGATGAAATGCTTTTCCTCGATGAAGATGATTCCGCTATTGAGGAATATGATGAAGCCGATGCCTGGAAAGTGCTGGTGGTGGATGATGATGAAGAAATTCACTCTGTTACCCGCCTGGCACTATCTGATTTGGTGCTGAACGGCAGAAAACTGGCATTTCTTGATGCTTATTCAGGTGAAGAAGCATTAAAAATCATGTCCGAGAATGGACGGGATATCGCCATCGTACTGCTGGATGTGGTAATGGAGACCGACGATGCGGGCCTTCAGGTTGCCCGGCGTATGCGCGAAGAGCTAAACCTGCTTGAACCGAGAATTATTCTGCGTACCGGGCAGCCGGGCTATGCGCCGGAAGAGAGTGTCATCAAAGAATATGACATTAATGACTATAAAACCAAAACTGAGCTGACCCGTTCGAAGCTGGTTACCACCATTATTGCCTCCCTGCGTTCATACCAGCAGATCCTGACTATTAATCAAAGCCGTCAGGGGCTGGAGAAGATCATTGCATCTGCGTCTAATCTGCTCGAAGAGCACTCAGTAAAAGGTTTTTGCGAGGGAGTTGTCACCCAAATCAGCTCTTTGTTGGGGCTGGATGCCGGCGGTGTAGTCTGTGCCCGGGCCGGATCTGTACTGGACAGAGACGACGATGGCGTTTACGTGTTGGGTGCAGCGGGTCCCTTTGCCAATTATATTAATGAAAAGCTGGATAATCTGCATGACAAGAGAATCATAACCGAGGTCGCCAGGTGCCTGCAGGAGAAAGATCATATTTACGGCAAGGACTTTACCGTCTTGTATATGAACAGCAGCGGTTATGAGGCGGCCGTATATGTACAGGTCGGCTGTGCGATTAATATTATCTATAAACAGCTTATCGAAGTGTTTATGTCCAGCATTTCCGTGGGCTATGAAAACGTCAATCTGTTCCATCAGCTTCGCAATGCCGCTTTCAAAGATATGCTTACTAAATTGCCGAACCGCAACGAGTTTATCAATATGCTGGATGAGCTTGAGCGAACAGGCGTAGATCTGAATGAGCATGTCGTCGCTTTGGTGGATGTTAACCACTTTTCCGATATTAATGACGGCCTGGGCCAGGATGCCGGTAATCTATTATTGATCGCGGTAGCCGAACGTCTGCAGAGTGCGATGGGTGATGTGGTGCAGATGGGACGCATTGGGGCAGATGTATTCGGATTAATTGGTAAAGACGACAAGGTCAATCCACAGAGTATCAGTAAGATCTTTTCAACCCCGTTTAAGGCAGGAGATCATACCCTGCCGATTAATGTCACACTCGGATTATGTCGTTTGCTGGACGGAGAATCTACTAATGGGTTGAATGTACTTAAACAATCCAACATCGCGCTGAATCGTGCCAAACGTAGCATGACGGCTAACTACGAATACTATGCGCCGGAAATGGAAGAGAAGACCACCTGGCGGTTGGGCATGATTCGACAGCTTCGCTCTGATTTTGCCGAGCGCAAACTTGAGCTCTGGTATCAGCCTCAGGTTGATCTGGTCAATGAAACCATTGTCGGAATGGAAGCTTTGTTACGCTGGCCTGCCAAAGAGGGGGGCTATATTTCACCGGCGGTGTTTGTTCCTCTGGCCGAGTATAGTGGCCTGATTATCGACATCGGCGCCTGGGTACTGGAAGAAGCCTGCCGGAAATTAAAGCTCCTGCACCAAAAAGGCTTTCCAGATCTTCGTGTTGCGGTAAATATTTCCATGCCGCAGTTTCGGGATTCGCAATTTGTCAGTCTGGTCAAGAGTGCTTTGATTGAGCACGATATTAAACCTAATCTGCTGGAGCTTGAAATCACTGAAAGTGTGGTTATGGATGAACCTCAGATTGTGGTGGATTCCCTTAAAGAGCTTAAAGCTTTTGGTGTGACCATTGCCATTGATGACTTTGGTACCGGATTCTCTTCTATGAGTTATCTGCAGAAATTACCTCTGGACAGACTTAAAGTGGATCGTTCTTTTGTCAACGAAGTGACGCCGGGCAAGAGCGCATTTATCGCCGAAACAATAGTGACGCTGGGCAATAAGCTGGGTTTGCATACCATCGCCGAAGGTATTGAGAAGCGCGAGCAGGCCAGTTATATGCTGCGCTTGGGCTGTGATGAAGCGCAGGGCTTTTTGTACGCTAAACCGATGCCCTTTGATGAGTTAATTGATTTCCTGGATAACTACAAGCCTCTAGCTGGCGAGTAAATGTCTGATCCGGGTTCTCAGCTCCTCTATTACCTCTGTTTCAAACCAGGGGTTTTTAGCCAGCCACAGGTTATTTCTCGGTGATGGATGAGGCAGAACAAAATACCCAGGCAGATATTGATGGAAGGATCTGACCCTCTCCGTCAGCTTCTGTTTATCTGCAAGATAGTAATTTTGCGCATATTGACCAATAAGTAGCGTCAGTTCAACTTCGGGCATCGCCTTTAACAAGGACGGATGCCACATCGGCGCGCATTCCGGTCGTGGAGGGAGATCCCCGCTTTTGCCCTTGCCCGGATAGCAAAACCCCATAGGTACAATGGCGATTTTGCTTTGGTCGTAAAAGGTATGTTCACTGATTCCCAACCATTCTCTCAGTCTCTCGCCAGACGCATCATTCCATGGAATGCCGCTGTTGTGTACCCGGGTTCCCGGAGCCTGGCCAACGATAAGTAACTTTGCTGTACCAGAGGCCTTCACAACAGGCCTCGCTCCCAGAGGCAAATGCCTTTGACAATGGCGGCACTGGCGGATTGTTTGCAACAAATTTTGTGTTGAGTCCATTAAATTCATCCGGATGTCATATTGTTGTCATAAATCTATGATCGAGGAAATATTGCCTTTGAGGTCAAGCTGGTGTTAAAATGTATATACACTCATAAGAGTTGTTGTAGGAGTTCACCATGCGTAATTTGATTATATCAGCCGCACTGATCGGTTTTGCCGGACTGGCACAAGCTGCTGATAAGACGGACAAACTGACAGACTGTGTCGCCAAAGATACACTGGCTGTTAATGCAGGCTGTGTTGAAGATAAAATCAACCAGAACATTCAGTATCGTGACATGGTGCAGTCAATCTCCCGTCAATCACAAATGCAACAGGGTGAGAATGCTGTTGCCACAATCAGGTTTTATCCTGAACGCTATCTTATCGAAGTGGTCACTCATCGTGATGCCCTGATGGCAGCTAATCGTAACCAGTAAAAATTATCCCCATTTACCAGGGCGAACATCGCCCTGGTGATTTCCTGCTAAAAAATCCTGTTTAATCCGTTAATAGCGGCCACCCTGTAGGCTTCAGCCATAGTAGGGTAGTTAAAGGTCGTATTAACGAAATACTCTATGGTGTTGGCGTTACCCTCCTGCTGCATAATAGCCTGGCCGATGTGCACGATCTCCGAAGCCCGCTCTCCGAAACAGTGAATGCCGAGAATCTTCTTGGTTTCCCTGTGAAACAGGATTTTCAGACTGCCTACCTGAGTGTTGGCTATTTGGGCTCTCGCCAGGTGCATAAACTGGGCCCTGCCAACTTCATAAGGTATCTTCTGTGCTGTTAACTCTTGCTCATTTTTTCCAACCGAACTGATTTCCGGTATGGTGTAGATTCCGGCCGGGATATCTTCTACCAAGCTCGCAGGACAATGGCCACTGAGCATGGCCTGGGCAGCAAAACGCCCCTGGTTATAGGCTGCGGAGGCCAGACTGGGATAACCTATTACATCACCCACAGCATAAATATTGTCAGCCTCTGTTTTGTAGTTCTCGTCGACCTTGAGTTGACCTCTTGAGTCTGATTTAAGTCCGACAGCGCTCAGATTCAGCATATCTGTGTTGCCTGTGCGACCATTGGCAAATAGCAAACAATCGGCGCGCATTTTTTTGCCGGATTTGAGGTTAAGCACTACCGCGTCATCCCGCCCTTCGACGGAGTCGTATTCTTCGTTGTGGCGGATAACCACACCGTTGTTCCACAAGTGGTAGCTCAGTGCATCAGAAATTTCCGTGTCCAGAAAAGACAACAGCCTGTCCCGCATATTGACCAGGTCCACTTTAACGCCCATACCACGGAAAATAGAGGCATACTCAGAACCTATGACACCGGCTCCATAGATAATGATGGACTTGGGATCCTTTTTCAGTGACAGAATGGAGTCACTGTTATAGATTCTGGGATGGCTGAAATCGATATCTGAGGGTGTATAAGGTCGCGAGCCTGTGGCAATCATGACCTGTGCCGTGTTGAGCTGATCAACAGAGCCATCTTTTCTGGTGATGCTGATGTGATGATTATCGATAAAAGACGCTTCTCCCTGGATCACCTGCACATCATTACGGGCATAGAAGCTGCCCCGCAAACGACTCTGTTTGCGAATAACGGCGCCGGCATGCCTGAGAATGTCCTGAAACGTCAGGTGTATGGCCTGATCGCCAGCATTAAACAGTGGATTAGTATTATATTCAATCAGACGGCTGACAGAGTGGCGAAGCGCCTTTGATGGAATCGTGCCCCAATGAGTACATCCGCCGCCAACTGAGTCATGCCGCTCAATGACTGCGACTCTTTTGCCTGCTTTGGCCAACTGCATCGCGGCACCTTCACCGCCAGGGCCGGTACCAATGATTACCGCGTCATATTGAAATGATTGTTTCTGGCCTGAGCCGTTACCTTTCGCTTTGCCTGGCATATTATCCCTCATTAAACATCTTTGCAGATGATAGCCTTGCTGAGTTTTGTGGCAAAGGCAAGAGGGATCTGAGCTGGCTTACGAATAATTTGTCTGTAGTTTGTGCATTTCTATCCAACGGCTTTTAGCCAGCACGAAGGCCTGTCTGAGCTCACGATATTTATAATCCAGATCCAGTTTCTCATATTGCTCGGCAACCTGGCGTTTCTTTATCTCCAGCAGACGTTTTTTGATGTCATAGTAGGCCGTCATTTTTTCTACCAGAAGTTCATATTCTTTTTGGACCCTTTGACTAAGAACGCTGGCATTGGGTAAATGGGCCACTTTACGCTGTACATTTTTGAGCTGCATTTCCACTCTGGCTTTTTCGATGCGTTGTTCGGGAACCTTTCGCAGGTTTGAGGATAACCCGATAAAGGACAGACCGCGAATTAACCATTTTGTAGGATCGAAATGCCACCAGCGGATGCCGTTGCGATAGTCATATTCAAAAATATGGTGAAAGTTGTGATAGCCCTCACCAAAGGTAAACAGTGCCAGCAAGCCGTTATCTCTGGCGCTGTTTTTATCTGTATAGGACTGCTTACCCCACATATGGGCAAGGGAGTTTATAAAGAAAGTAACATGGTGTACTACCGCCAGCCTTAATACTCCCGCCAGTAACAGCATCCCCCAGACATCTCCATTTAACCATCCCAGCATGACAGGCAGGCCAATGTTGGTAGCTAATGTCAGCACCAGGTAGTGCCGGTGTTGCCACATAACAACTTTATCTTTTTGCAGGTCACGGCAGTTATTGTAGTCCTGATAACGATTTGCCTGATACTCCCTCAGCATCCAGCCGATATGAGAAAACCAGAACCCTCTTCCTGCGGAATAGGGATCCCTGTCATTGTCGTCTACATGTTTATGGTGAACACGATGATCGGATGCCCAGTGCAGTATGCTGTTTTGCAGTGCCAGAGCGCCACCGAGGGCAAACAGCACTTTAATCAGAGGGTGGGCATCATACGCTTTGTGGGCCCACAGCCGATGATATCCAGCCGTGATCGACAGGCCCGAAAACCAGATCAGGATGATACAGGCAATAATTTCTGTACTATCGAATCCTTTTGTAATGGCTTCCAAAGGAACTAACAGCAGACAAATCAGCGAGGTGACAGAAAACAGTACAACATTGGTCAGAATCAGGGCAGGTTTTTGCATGTATTGAGTATAACTTAATTTGAGCGTACAACTGTGCGCTAGCGAACAAGTGTGCGCTAATTTATCCAGTTTGTGTGGCTGAGGCAAGCAAAGATCATACTATTTGGTGATACACTGACACACACTTTTGAATTCCTTAGACAAAAAGTTTACTCAGAATGAGACGTCAGCAACAGAAACTGAAAACCCGCAGGGCAATAATCGATGCGGCGTTTAACTTGCTCGATGAGCAACGGAGCCTCTCCAGCGTGAGTCTGCGGGAAATTGCACGGGCGGCAGGCATAGCACCTACTTCATTTTATCGTCATTTCAAAGACATAGATGAGTTAGGTCTGACATTAGTGGACGAAGCGGGTTTGGCGCTGCGCCAACTCATGCGACAGGCCAGGTCCAGAATCGATGCGGGGGGCGGTGTCATCACCACCTCTGTAAACACCTTTATGGAGTTTGTGGTAGCCAACAGCAATGAATTCAGATTGTTGCTAAGGGAACACTCAGGCACATCGCCGGCGTTCAGAGCCGCGGTATTAAGAGAAATTCAGCATTTTATTGAAGAGCTCAGCGACTATACTGCAAATCATACCGGTCTCAGTAGGAATCTGGCCAGTCTGCAGGCTGAGGCAATGGTGAAACTGGTGTTCAGCGCCGGAGCAGAGGTCATTGATGCCAGCTCTGCGCAGAGGGACGTCCAGGCTCAGCGGCTAATTCAGCAATTGCGCATTATTGCCAAAGGAGCGTCATTTTATGCTGGCAAAAGTCAGCATGCCCCGGAGTAAAGAAACTATTTCTTGCCCTGCAGAAAAACCCCACATTCTGTATGGTGGGTATAAGGAAACTGGTCGAACAGGGCAAATCGTTTAATCGAGTGGGTTTGAGTCAAAGATTGTAGATTATCAATCAGTGTTTCTGGATTACAGGAAATATAGACAATATTGTCGTACTGACTGACTAAATTACAGGTATCGGGATCCAGGCCGGCCCTGGGTGGATCAACCAGCACTGTCGTACAGTTAAAAGAATGAATATCCACATCTTGCAACCGCCTGAAAGTTCTCTCGCCGTTTAAAGCCTGAGTAAACTCTTCGCTGGACATGCGAATTACAGTAACATTATCAATCTGATTCAGTGTCAGATTATCGTTGGCGGCTGTTACTGATGTCTTTGATATTTCTGTGGCTAACACCCGGTTGAAGTTTTGCGCCAGTGGCAGCGTGAAATTGCCCAGACCACAATAAAGTTCAAGCAGATCCCCGTTGCATCCCTTCGTAACATCCAGTGCCCACTCAATCATTTTCTGATTCACATCGGCGTTAGGTTGGGTGAAGCTGTTTTCGATCTGCTTAAAATGTAGCTCTTTACCCTTTATGTTGAGGGTTTCAATAACGAAGTTTCGATCCAGGTGCCACTGCTGTTTTCTGGCTCTGCCGACAATATCAATGTGATACTTTTTCCTCAATTCGGCCAGAATTGGCGCGATACTTTGCTGCCACTGTTCATCAAGAGGGCGATGATAAATCAGGCTGACCAGAATCTGGTCGCTTAGCGTACTGAGATAATCGATCTGGTAGAGCTTACGTCGTGCGCAATCGTCAGACTTCAGCAGTGGTATAAGATCCTGCATCACAGCATTGATTAATGTGCTGGCGGGCGGGAAAGTATCGACACGATATTTTTCCTTAGTGTTTGGGTCAAACATAATATGGAAAAGATCATCATCCTGATGCCAGACCCTGAATTCGGCACGCATGCGATAATTAACAGGTGCAGAGGGAAAGACTTCCAGTTCCGGGCAGTCAAACCCGCTAAAGCGCACTTTTAATTGCCCCGCCTTTTCAGTTAGCAGGTTTTGATAGTCGCTACTGTCAATCTCTGTAGGTCGCATGCCGAAGTCCTCGTAAAATGGGCGGCAGATTCTAGCAAAAGGCCCGGGCAGATTGCCATCACTGCTTTTTATTCAAAAAGACTAATATTTGTACTGCAGGGGCCGATATAGTTACCGAGGTGGGAGGAATCTATCATGAACTTAGGTGAAATTAAGGCATTTATGAGTGACAGGGCTCAGCAGTCCGGGCGCTCCGACGTGCAAAATCAGTTACGTGAGGCCGGGTTACGTCAGGCTGCCAGTCAACCAGCCAGTGCCGTGACACTGTCTCAAAGTATGGCATCGGGTAAATTTGTCGGCATGGCCGTATTCAGTACAGCGCTGAATGAGAATTTAGTCTTAGAGGGAAAGCGTCCGAAGTTTGAGCGCCCCAAGGAAGAGGAAAAGCCGTTATTTGACTTTGAAGAGATTGCCAAGAATGTACTGAACTTTGTTGGCGGGGCCATAAAAAATGCTCAGGCAAAAGGCGCCGATGAAGACAAGTTGACAAGCATGTTTGATCAGGCACGCCAGGGTGTTCTCAAGGGCGTTAAAATGGCTGAAAAGGATCTTGGTGGCATGATGAATGAAGAAATTTCAACAGGAATAAAGAAAAGTCAGGACTTGATTGAAGATGGGTTGCAATCCCTGGAGCAGAAAATCTTCGGCCAGTCTCTGCAAAGTCAGTCAGTCACTGAATCTTTCAGTTATACGAGAGAAGATAACAGTGAATTGAGTATCACCACAAAAGATGGGGACGAAGTGACTATTCGTTTTGAGGATAGTACTCAGTTTGCTTTTCATCAAAGCCTGATGACTTCCGGCCAATCTTCTGAGAATCAGGCCGGGGCCGAAGGTGAACAGCAAAGCACGGACAACAATTTCAGCTTTACTGCCAGCCAGAGTTATCAGTTTTATCAGGCCAATGCCTTTAGTTTCTCGGTACGAGGTGAGCTTGACGAGTCGGAGCTAAGTGCCATCGGTGAACTGGTGGGCGATGCCGCTGATGTGGCTGATGAGTTTTACAATGGCAATGTTGAAGAGGCTTTTAATCAGGCTCTTAAGCTGGGCTTTGATGATTCGGAGCTTACCAGCTATGCATTACAATTGAGCAGAAATGAGCAAACCAAAGTGATCCAGACCTATGAATCTGTCTCTCATAATGATGATATGAGCCGCGGTCAGGAGGGGCTGGGGCCGATAAAAACGGTGTCTCATTACCTTGAGCGGATGCTGAATATGGCAGATAAGGCGCAGCAAAACCTGCCAGACAGAGAAAGCTACGAGAATCTGATTAATGGATTGGTGAATAAAATGCCGGATGTACAAACACCGGATTTGCTGGAAGCGATTAATCGTTTTCACTCATTCAACAATAAATTGATGAGTAATTTACCTCAGTCAGTGCTGTCTCAACCACAAAGTACCACTGAAGTTTAAGAAAAAGCCTGCATTTGCAGGCTTTTTTATTCTGAATTAATGGTCTTGCTTGTCCTTGGCCATGCGCACTTTTAATGTGCGTTCCTGAAATTCAGTATCATTTAATGCAGAAACTGCACTTTCGGCATCCTTTTCTGCCATTTCAACGAAACCGTAGCCCTTTCTCTTGCCGGTACGGCGATCCTTCATCAGCCTCACCGACACAACTTCACCATGAGAGGCAAAATGGTCTGATACTTCCTGTTCGCTTGCGCGATACGGGAGATTGCCGACGTAAAGTGTTTTACGCTCACCGGTAAAAGAGGAAGGCGGCGTTGAACTTTTATCCGAAGGCTGGACAGCAGTGCGTACAAAGAGTTTTGCCAGTTGTGGCGATACAATACCGCCAACGAGCAGGCCTAAAGCTAAAGCCTGATTTGACAGGAGCAACTCAGCAGGAAATAAAAAGAAGGCCAATATGGCAAGAATGCCAGCAACAAGTATATAAAGAAGAAAAGATGGATTCATGTAACTACCTAAAATGTAATTGAAAAGTTAATAGCACCGATATGGTACTCATTAATTCACCCGAGGCCAACTATTGCGCAGATTTAAACAATGACCAGTAGCCTTATTTTCATTCGGGACAGAAAAATCAACCAAATTGTCGCAAATGTGAGCAGTTGACACAAAAGCGTCATTTTTCCCTTGCACCGGGTTCTGTTCTCTGTAAAATGCGCGCCACTTCGACGGGGTAAGATGCTTACGCCGGGTCAGGATGACGACCGAAGGGGATGGCAGTTTGGCTGCTATCATCATAAGGAACGTGAAGGGGTTAGCGTTGACGATTAGTGTTACTAATTGGCGCAAAACACCTTGACAGTGACCCCGGATAGCGTAAAATGCGCGTCCCGCTTGAGAGAGGCCTTGAAGGTGCTTTTGAGCGAACTGTTCTTTAACAATTAGCAACAAGACAATCTGTGTGGGCACTCATTAAAAGAGTGTCAGCCAAAAAGTTATATTCATGATTTATTTAATTGAAGAGTTTGATCATGGCTCAGATTGAACGCTGGCGGCAGGCCTAACACATGCAAGTCGAGCGGTAACATTTCTAGCTTGCTAGAAGATGACGAGCGGCGGACGGGTGAGTAATACTTGGGGATCTGCCTGATGGCGGGGGACAACCACTGGAAACGGTGGCTAATACCGCATAATGTCTTCGGACCAAAGTATGGGACCTTCGGGCCATACACCATCAGAGGAACCCAAGCGAGATTAGCTAGTAGGTGAGGTAAAGGCTCACCTAGGCGACGATCTCTAGCTGTTCTGAGAGGAAGATCAGCCACACTGGGACTGAGACACGGCCCAGACTCCTACGGGAGGCAGCAGTGGGGAATATTGGACAATGGGGGCAACCCTGATCCAGCCATGCCGCGTGTGTGAAGAAGGCCTTCGGGTTGTAAAGCACTTTCAGTGGTGAGGAAGGGGAGTACGTTAATAGCGTACTTCATTGACGTTAGCCACAGAAGAAGCACCGGCTAACTCCGTGCCAGCAGCCGCGGTAATACGGAGGGTGCGAGCGTTAATCGGAATTACTGGGCGTAAAGCGCACGCAGGCGGCTTGTTAAGCCAGATGTGAAAGCCCCGGGCTCAACCTGGGAGGGTCATTTGGAACTGGCAAGCTAGAGTCTTGGAGAGGGGAGTGGAATTCCAGGTGTAGCGGTGAAATGCGTAGAGATCTGGAGGAACATCAGTGGCGAAGGCGGCTCCCTGGCCAAAGACTGACGCTCATGTGCGAAAGTGTGGGTAGCGAACAGGATTAGATACCCTGGTAGTCCACACCGTAAACGCTGTCTACTAGCTGTGTGCGAATTTAATTTGTGCGTAGCGAAGCTAACGCGCTAAGTAGACCGCCTGGGGAGTACGGCCGCAAGGTTAAAACTCAAATGAATTGACGGGGGCCCGCACAAGCGGTGGAGCATGTGGTTTAATTCGATGCAACGCGAAGAACCTTACCTACTCTTGACATACTGGGAATTTAGCAGAGATGCTTTAGTGCCTTCGGGAATCCAGATACAGGTGCTGCATGGCTGTCGTCAGCTCGTGTCGTGAGATGTTGGGTTAAGTCCCGCAACGAGCGCAACCCTTGTCCTTAGTTGCCAGCATTAAGTTGGGCACTCTAAGGAGACTGCCGGTGACAAACCGGAGGAAGGTGGGGACGACGTCAAGTCATCATGGCCCTTACGAGTAGGGCTACACACGTGCTACAATGGTTGGTACAGAGGGAAGCGAGACCGCGAGGTGGAGCGGATCCCTTAAAGCCAATCGTAGTCCGGATCGGAGTCTGCAACTCGACTCCGTGAAGTCGGAATCGCTAGTAATCGCAGGTCAGCATACTGCGGTGAATACGTTCCCGGGCCTTGTACACACCGCCCGTCACACCATGGGAGTGGGATGCAAAAGAAGTGGTTAGCTTAACCTTCGGGAGGGCGATCACCACTTTGTGTTTCATGACTGGGGTGAAGTCGTAACAAGGTAACCCTAGGGGAACCTGGGGTTGGATCACCTCCTTACGTAAGGCTGCGCTTTTTTAGTGTAGTGTCCACACAGATTGTTTTGTTGTGAAAAAAGAACGAGCAAGCCATGCTCATGAGTTGAGTGTGGTTTATTGCGATGAATTTTGTTCCAGGCAAGCCGACTGAGGAGCGAGGAAAGGCGTTTAGTCCACTAAATAACTGACCGAGCGACGAATCAAGGCGCAGCATGGGGCAAAAGGCTTAAAGCAAGAAACGGGTCTGTAGCTCAGCTGGTTAGAGCGCACCCCTGATAAGGGTGAGGTCGGTAGTTCAAGTCTACTCAGACCCACCAATCATGAATGCTAAGTGATAAGTTATGAATGCTGAGTGAACGCATTCAGTCCTAATCACTCATCATTCAGCATTATCAAGGGGCTATAGCTCAGCTGGGAGAGCGCCTGCCTTGCACGCAGGAGGTCAGCGGTTCGATCCCGCTTAGCTCCACCACTTCGTGTGGTGAAAGACGAGAAGAATAACCTTAATGAATAAGCACTTTAGCAGTGTGTATTGATTAAGGTTTTTTAAGCCTTAAACCTGTTCTTTAACAATTTGGACAAGCTGATAAAGAAATCATCCAGCTAAATTAAGCAATTGATTTAGCTAGAAGTAGCGTCATTGGTATTCTTGATTAGAGAATGTTGATGAAGTTGTTTGGCTGTAGAGCACTGAATTACGACGTAATTTGGGGTTGTATGGTTAAGTAACAAAGCGTATACGGTGGATGCCTAGGCAGTTAGAGGCGATGAAGGACGTGTAAGTCTGCGAAAAGCTGTGGTGAGCTGACAAAACGCATTTGAGCCACAGATGTCCGAATGGGGAAACCCAGTGCATTTATGCATTATCGTTACATGAATACATAGTGTAACGAGGCGAACCGGGAGAACTGAAACATCTAAGTACCCCGAGGAAAAGAAATCAACCGAGATTCCCCTAGTAGCGGCGAGCGAACGGGGAGTAGCCCTTAAGTTATCAGTGTTTTAGTGGAAGGCTCTGGAAAGTGCCGCCATAGTGGGTGATAGCCCCGTACACAAAGGAACACTGATAGTGAAATCGAGTAGGTCGGGACACGTGTTATCTTGACTGAACATGGGGGGACCATCCTCCAAGGCTAAATACTCCTAACTGACCGATAGTGAACCAGTACCGTGAGGGAAAGGCGAAAAGAACCCCTGTGAGGGGAGTGAAATAGAACCTGAAACCGTATACGTACAAGCAGTCGGAGCCCCATCACTAAGTGCCTTTAGTGTTGAGACTCACTGAACAGCTCAAGCTTGAGTGGTTAACAACGACCTGCGAAGCAGCCGTTGGTCAACCGCGCCAATCAAGCAATAGGGTGCTTAGTGATGGGGTGACGGCGTACCTTTTGTATAATGGGTCAGCGACTTATATTTAGTAGCGAGGTTAACCGATTAGGGGAGCCGTAGCGAAAGCGAGTGTTAACTGCGCGTACAGTTGCTAGGTATAGACCCGAAACCCGGTGATCTAGCCATGGGCAGGTTGAAGGTTGAGTAACATCAACTGGAGGACCGAACTCACTAATGTTGAAAAATTAGGAGATGACTTGTGGCTGGGGGTGAAAGGCCAATCAAACCGGGAGATAGCTGGTTCTCCCCGAAAGCTATTTAGGTAGCGCCTCGGACGAACACCTACGGGGGTAGAGCACTGTTTGGGCTAGGGGGTCATCCCGACTTACCAACCCCATGCAAACTCCGAATACCGTAGAGTGCTATCCGGGAGACACACGGCGGGTGCTAACGTCCGTCGTGAAGAGGGAAACAACCCAGACCGCCAGCTAAGGTCCCAAAATATTGCTAAGTGGGAAACGATGTGGAAAGGCCCAGACAGCTAGGAGGTTGGCTTAGAAGCAGCCACCCTTTAAAGAAAGCGTAATAGCTCACTAGTCGAGTCGGTCTGCGCGGAAGATGTAACGGGGCTAAGCAATATACCGAAGCTGCGGCAGCGTGCATCACCAGAAGCTATTGGATTAACGTCGACGCGCGAAGCGCCCGACGGTAAAGCGTTCTCAACACAGTCGAGGCTGTATGGGAAAGCGAGATGCAGTAGTTTGTGGGATGCACGCTGGGTAGGGGAGCGTTGTGTAAGTGGCTGAAGGTGACTCGAGAGGGTTGCTGGACATATCACAAGTGCGAATGCTGACATGAGTAACGATAAAGGGGGTGAAAAACCCCCTCGCCGGAAGACCAAGGTTTCCTGTCCCATGCTAATCAGGGCAGGGTAAGTCGGCCCCTAAGGCGAGGCCGAAAGGCGTAGTCGATGGGAAACGGGTTAATATTCCCGTACCGGTATTATCAGTGAAGGGGGACGGAGAAGGCTATGCAGGCATGGCGTTGGTAGTCCATGTGAAAGTGCGTAGGGAGATGAATTAGGTAAATCCGGTTCATTAATTCTGAGACACGAGACGAGTCACTACGGTGATGAAGTTGCAGATGCCCTGCTTCCAGGAAAAGCCTCTAAGCTTATGATAATACTGACCGTACCCCAAACCGACACAGGTGGTCAGGTAGAGAATACCAAGGCGCTTGAGAGAACTCGGGTGAAGGAACTCGGCAAAATAGTACCGTAACTTCGGGAGAAGGTACGCCCCTGTTTGTGAAGGCTTTACGCCGTAAGCGAATGGGGGCCGCAGTGACCAGGTGGCTGGGACTGTTTATTAAAAACACAGCACTGTGCTAAATCGAAAGATGACGTATACGGTGTGACACCTGCCCGGTGCCGGAAGGTTAATTGATGGGGTTAGCTTAGGCGAAGCTCTTGATCGAAGCCCCGGTAAACGGCGGCCGTAACTATAACGGTCCTAAGGTAGCGAAATTCCTTGTCGGGTAAGTTCCGACCTGCACGAATGGTGTAACCATGGCCACGCTGTCTCCACCCGAGACTCAGTGAAATTGAAATTGCCGTGAAGATGCGGTGTACCCGCGGCTAGACGGAAAGACCCCGTGAACCTTTACTACAGCTTGGCACTGAACATTGACCCTACATGTGTAGGATAGGTGGGAGGCTATGAAGCATTGTCGCCAGATGATGTGGAGCTGCCCTTGAAATACCACCCTTGTATGTTTGATGTTCTAACGTTGGTCCCTTATCGGGATTGCGGACAGTGTCTGGTGGGTAGTTTGACTGGGGCGGTCTCCTCCCAAAGCGTAACGGAGGAGCACGAAGGTTGGCTAATCCTGGTCGGACATCAGGAGGTTAGTGTAATGGCATAAGCCAGCTTAACTGCGAGACAGACACGTCGAGCAGGTACGAAAGTAGGTCATAGTGATCCGGTGGTTCTGAATGGAAGGGCCATCGCTCAACGGATAAAAGGTACTCCGGGGATAACAGGCTGATACCGCCCAAGAGTTCATATCGACGGCGGTGTTTGGCACCTCGATGTCGGCTCATCACATCCTGGGGCTGAAGTCGGTCCCAAGGGTATGGCTGTTCGCCATTTAAAGTGGTACGCGAGCTGGGTTTAGAACGTCGTGAGACAGTTCGGTCCCTATCTGCCGTGGGCGCTGGATGATTGAGGGGAGCTGCTCCTAGTACGAGAGGACCGGAGTGGACGAACCGCTGGTGTTCGGGTTGTCATGCCAATGGCACTGCCCGGTAGCTACGTTCGGAATCGATAACCGCTGAAAGCATCTAAGCGGGAAGCGAGCCCCAAGATGAGTCATCCCTGACAGTTTACTGTCCTGAAGGGTTGTCTGAGACTAAGACGTTGATAGGCAGGGTGTGGAAGCGTTGTAAGGCGTTAAGCTAACCTGTACTAATTGCCCGTGAGGCTTAACCATACAACGCCCAAATTACGATGTATGTGTAGCCACAACTGATTCAACCATGACGCTACAATTGATTTCTTTAAAGCTTGTACCAAATTATTAAAACCAGTTTTGCCTGGCGGCCATAGCGTTACGGAACCACCTGATCCATTCCGAACTCAGCAGTGAAACGTAACAGCGGCGATGGTAGTGTGGGGTTTCCCCATGTGAGAGTAGCACACCGCCAGGCTCCTATTCAGAATCAAGGCCACCTGTTATCAGGTGGCCTTTTTTCGTTGTGCGCAGCGAAAAGATTGAGTATCCCCTTACCTCAAATGTTACAGGTGGCCTGCTCCTGAATCAGGCTAGCGTGCCTACTTCATAGGCAAACCCAACCCATCGGACTGTCTAGGGGATAAGCGTATTGCAGGAGGGAGTCATCTGTCACCCGTCCCTGGGGCAGCCTCCAGCCTCGCCTCCCTGCTCGTCGTTCACTCAGCTGCGTTATGCCACAGGCATAACGGTCTTCGCTCACCCCCATGTGAGAGCACCCAGTAGGTCGGGCTTCAGTCCGACGCTGTTCACACCGCCAGGCTCCTATTCAGAATCAAGGCCACCTGTTATCAGGTGGCCCTGATTCGTTTCAGACACTTAAAACCTCTGTGTCCCTGCGCCTTTGCGAGATCATCTGGCTTTTTGTTTTTGATCTCGCAGAGACGCAGAGACGCTGAGATATGAATAGAATCAAAATACACAGTGCTTTTGGGAGAGAACATAGACATTACACCGTCATCCTGATAAAAATCAGGACCTCTTACCAACGGCCGTGCTGTTGATTATCCCCTTGCAGCGAGACCCATAAAGGTACCGGGGCAAGCCCGGCACCTCTGAGCGCTTGATATTAACGGATGGTACTTTGCAAAATTTAAAGGTGCTGGAAATGGTCGGCCCGACCCGCTTCCAGGCTACTTAACCTGCACTTTCCCTCCGATGATCTTATATGCGGGTGTGCCTCTGATCATAGTTTCACGGGCGAAAACCTGCCCACAACCAGGGCAGGTGCAGGGTGTGTGAGTATAGTCCTGGCTGATACGCTCTACAAAACACTTAACCAGACTACCCTTGCCGCCTTTTTTGTACTTGTAAAGTGCTGTACGACAAGCTGCGCAATTCACATCTACTGTTCTTGAGGGGAGTTTTTTCCTGGGTTTTGCCATTAACTGTTGTGCTAGTGTAGTGTTTTATACCAACCCTAACATATTAAGGATCCCTGATGTCTGATAAAGCCTATACGCCCCCAAGAGTATGGAAGTGGGAGAAACAAAGTGGTGGTAAGTTTACCAATATCAATCGTCCTGTGGCAGGCCCTACCCATGATAAACAATTGCCCAGGGGTAAACATGATTTACAGCTTTACTCTCTGGCCACACCAAATGGTGTCAAGGTAACGGTGTTATTAGAAGAACTGTTAGAAAAAGGCATCAGCGAGGCCGGATATGATGCCTGGTTGGTCGACATTATGGAGGGGGAGCAATTTGGTTCAGGTTTTGTCTCTGTGAACCCTAACTCCAAGATCCCGGCACTGTTGGATTACAGTGCAGGTCAGCCTGTCAGGGTGTTCGAGTCGGGTTCGATTCTGCTCTACCTGGCAGAGAAGTTCTCGGCTTTTATTCCTGAGCAACCCGGACAACGTACTGAGTGCCTGAACTGGTTATTCTGGCAAATGAGCAGTGGGCCCATATTGGGTGGTGGCTTTGGTCATTTTTATGCCTACGCGCCAGAGAAATATCAGTATCCTATCGACCGTTATACTATGGAGGTGAAGCGCCAGCTTGATGTGCTTAATCGACAGTTATCACAACACCCCTATATCGCCGGTGAGGAATACAGCATTGCTGATATGGCTATCTGGCCGTGGTATGGGGCACTGGTAAGAAATAAGGTATATGAGGCGGCGGAGTTCCTTGAGGCCCATAGCTATCCCCATGTGCTTGACTGGGCCGAGCGTATTGCTCAACGCCCGGCAGTGAAACGAGGCCAAATGGTGAACAAACGATGGGGTGAGGAATCTGAGCAGTTACATGAACGTCACGACGCCAGCGATTTTATCCATAAAACTCAGGATAAAATCACTTCTGGCGATTAACCGGTGTCAAAAAGCATTCAACCACAGAGCACGGCGGGCAAAGAAAAGTAAAAGGGCTAAACCATTAATACCTTTGTGCCCTCTGTGCCTCTGTGGTGAATATTACTATCGGCTATTGACGCACGCCTTCAATATGCAGTTCAAGCTCAACATGGGTTGAGGCGGGGCCAAGATCGTAATCGATACCAAAATCCTTCAGTGCAATGGTGGTTTCACCTTCAAAGCCGACACGGTATCCGCCCCAGGGGTCCTGACCTTCACCGACTTTTTCCACTTCAATCACCACAGGCTTGGTCACTCCATGTAAGGTGAGGTCGCCATGCAGGTTCAGACTGCCGTCATCATCGGCCTGTACTTTGGTGCTGACAAACTTCGCGCTTTTAAACTTATCTACATGCAGGAAGTCATCGCTACGCAGGTGCTTATCACGCTCGGCATGATTGGAATCGATGCTGGCCGGATCGATATTGACAGTGATACTTGAGGCTTCAGGTTTGTCGGCGTCATAGCTGAACTCACCATCAAAGTTATTGAAACGACCTGTCAGCCAGGAGTAACCCAGGTGTTGAATCTTAAAGTTAATGGACGCATGAGCGCCTTTACTGTCAATTACATAGTCAGCCGCCAGTAAAGGGGTGCTGGTTAAGGCCAGTGCGGCCAGACTTAAAGTGATCTTTTTCATCGTTTTCTCTCCATTGGTAACGTTTCTTGCTTAAGGTTTAAGCATACGGATCAGCGTCTTATCTTTGTCGATAAGATGGTGTTTCAATGCTGCTACAGCATGCAATATTGCCAGCCCAATAAGGATGTAGGCCAGCCACTCATGAATATCACCGGCCAGATCTTCCTGATTTTCTATCAATGACCCTAAACCCGGTACTGTGAACCAGTTGAAAACTTCAATACCGCGGCCATCGGCAGTGGATATAAGGTAACCACTGGTAAATAGCAATATGAGCAGCAGATAGATCAGTTTATGGGCCAGAGCGGATAGTCGCCGCTCAGCTTTGCTGCCAAGGGGAGCAGGGCGTTTGTGGGTTGCTATCCAATATAATCTGAACAGGGTAAGCAGAGCGAGTAAAATACCGACGCTTTTATGAGTATGAGGGGCGGTTTTGTACCAGTCGCTGTAATAGGTCAGATCCACCATCCACCAACCCAGTGCAAACAGGCCAATAACGGTAATAGCACTGAGCCAGTGCAGAATAATTATAGGCAGATCCCAGTTATCACCGTTGCTTTTCATCATCGTCCTTTACTGCTGCTATTTATTTACGGTTAACAGCATATAGGGCTATCAGAAAAAATTAAATGGCGAAAAATCCGTTTAAAGGTTCGATTTAATAGAATGTTCTCAAGGTGAGCGAAACCTTTTTCAGTTGACAAAAAGCTTGCACTCACCGTGGAGTCGCAGAGTAAGCGGAGAAGACCGGGTTGGCATGATTTAAGTCTCTGCGCTCTCAGTGTCTCTGCGAGATCAAACAAAGAAAAGCGGGTAATCTCGCAAAGGCGCGGGGACGCAGAGGTTTTAAAGCAGTACGTTGTTACCCTCTTCGCGCCCTTCGTGATTGAGTATTTTGCACCACGAAGCGCACGAAGATCACGAAGAAAACTGCTGCCGACTTTTGGGAACTCGCCAAGTTGGGGGCGCAGAGATCACCGAGATTTTAAGGCATAAACCCTGACGTTCTCCGTGTTCTCTGAGTTCCTGTGGTGAACAGGCTTTTAGTCAAGGGTCAGGTTTTGCCCTGATGGCGCTGTTTTAGCAACTCAATAACATCGGCTAACTGCAAACCGCTGGCCTGCAGTAACACAATCAGGTGGTAGAGCAGATCGGCACTTTCATTTTTCAGTTCTTCCAGATCAGCTACCGTGGCGGCCAGTGCAGTTTCTACACCCTCTTCGCCGACTTTCTGAGCGATGCGCTTGATGCCTTTGGCATACAGGCTGGCGGTATAGCTGCTGTCCGGACTGGCCTGTTTACGGCCGGCCAGCACCTGCTCCAGTTCCCCGATAAAGGTCATCCCGGGTGTCGCACCTTGCTGCCAGCAACTTGGTGTGCCAAGGTGGCAGGTGGGGCCGTTAGGATGGGCGAGGGCTATCAGGCAATCCTGATCGCAATCAGCGGATAGCTCCACCAAATCCAGAGTGTGACCGGAGCTTTCCCCTTTAGTCCAGAGTCGCTGTTTGGATCGGCTGTAAAAGGTGACCGTTGAGGTTTCCAGTGTCTTTATTGCCGCCTGCGGGTTCATATAACCCTGCATCAGGATCTTGCCGGATACTGCGTGCTGAACCACCACCGGGATCAGGTCATCCATTTTGTCCCAGGCCAGGGCGTTGAGGTTGTCTTGAGTCACTAACATTGATACGTCTCTTTTTCAGGTTCTGATAGGAATGTGCTGGTTACGCAGAAAATCTTTTAGTTCCCGGAGCGCAATAATCCCTTTGTGAAATACCGATGCCGCCAGAGCACCGTCCACATCGGCCTGCAGGAATACATCACTGAAATGCTGCATTTCACCGGCTCCGCCGGACGCAATCAGCGGCACCTTGCAGTGCTGACGAATGCTTTTAAGTTGCTTAATGTCATAGCCCTGACGCACACCGTCCTGATTCATGCAGTTAAGTACAATTTCACCAGCGCCTCTGGCCTGTACTTCATTGACCCAGTCGGCTGTTTGCCAGGCGGTGGTCTGAGTGCGTTTTTCATCGCCGGTAAACTGTTTAACCTGATATACGCCGCTTTGCTCATCATAAAAACTGTCAATGCCGATCACCACACATTGCTGGCCAAAACGGTCATGTAACCGGGTGATCAACTCAGGATCAGCCAGGGCCGGGGAATTGACCGAGATTTTGTCTGCCCCCATTTCCAGTATGCGCCCGGCATCTGCTACGGATTTAATACCGCCCGCCACACAAAAGGGAATATCAATGACCCTGGCGACCCGGCTGACCCAGCTTTTATCTACCACTCTGGCATCGCTGGAGGCGGTGATATCGTAAAACACCAGCTCATCGGCCCCGGCTTTGGCATAGGCCTCCGCCAGCGGCTCGATATCACCGACAATTTCATGATTGCGAAACTGTACACCTTTTACGACTTTGCCGTCTTTGACATCGAGACAGGGGATAATCCGCTTTGCCAGCATCAGCTCTTCTCCCATACTGCTATGGCTTCGCTAAGTTCAAACTTGCCCTCCAGCAGTGCTCTGCCAAGGATAACGCTATTCACGCCACTTGGTTTTAGCTCGCGAAGGTGTTCTAAACCGCCTATACCACCAGAGGCCTGCCAGATCACATCGGGAAATTGCTGCTTCATCTGTTGATAGAGGCTGGTATTGGGCCCCTGCAAGGTGCCGTCACAGGCGATATCGGTGCACAGCACATGCCTGGCCCCGGCTTCAGTCATCTCATTTAACAGGGGAGCGAGTTCTGTGCCGCTGTCCTGTTGCCAGCCATGGGTGGCAATGCACTTACGCCCACTGGCATCGATGTTCACATCCAGCGCTAAAACGATTTTTTCTGCGCCGTATTTTTTTAGCCAGCTTTTTACCAGGTCAGGTTGTTTTACTGCCAGCGAGCCAATCACGACCCGATCTACACCGGCATCCAGTAACTGCATTAGATCCGCTTCACTGCGTATGCCGCCACCGGCCTGAAATTGCATGCGTTTTGTCGCCACCATTTCTGAGATAAGTGTTAGCTGGCGTTTTTCGGGATCTTTGGCACCGCTGAGATCGACAATATGTAGCCAGGTAGCACCGGCATCAGCATAGCGATGCACCACATCAACAGGTGATAAAGCGTACTGGGTTTTTTGCTGATAATCACCCTGATAAAGGCGCACCACCTGACCGTCGATTAAATCAATTGCCGGAATAATCATAATCTTCTCTTAACAAAATTCGATAAAGTTACGCAACAGCTTAGCGCCCACAGGGCCTGAGCGCTCAGGGTGAAATTGCACCCCGTAAAAGTTGCCCTGAGCAATGCTGGCGGAGAAGCTCCCGCCATAATCACAACTGCTCAGGGTATGAGCGCCAAGGGCAACGGCGTAGCTGTGTACAAAGTAAAAGTAGCTGCCATCTTCAATGCCTTTAAAAAGCGCGGAGCTCTGCTGTGAACGGATTTGATTCCAGCCCATATGAGGCAGGCGCAAATCACCCACCTGCATGCGCCTGACATCGGTGTCGATCATGCCAAGGCATTGTGCCGGACCTTCTTCGGACCAGCGGGTCATCAGTTGCATACCCAGACAAATTCCCAGCACCGGTTGGGTAAGTTGGGGCAGCAGCTCTGCCAGACCTTTGTCGTGAATCTGTTCCATCGCAGCCGCGGCGGCTCCCACTCCGGGTAAAAACACCTTATCTGCGGCCTGAATCTGCTGTGGCTTATCGGACACCTCCACCTGATAGCCAAGGCGCTCAATAGCGAAGCGGACTGAAGAGATATTGGCGCAGCCGGTATCGACAATAACCAGTTTCACTACAGGGCTCCTTTGCTACTGGGTAACACATCACCCTGCTTGGTCACCGCCTGGCGCAGCGCTCTGCCAAATACCTTAAACAGGCTTTCCACCTGATGGTGGGCATTACCTTCGGTAGTGGAGAGGTGTAATGAGATCCCCATGCTGTCACTTAATGAGCGGAAAAAGTGTGACACCATCTGAGTGGACATCTCGCCTACATTTTCCTGAGTGAAGCTGGCATCAAATTTAAGATATGGACGGGCAGAGATATCCAGCACACATTCAGCCCGGCACTCATCCATTGGCAGGGCAAAGCCGAAGCGTCCAATGCCCCGTTTGTCTCCTAAGGCCTTACGCAGCGCCTCACCGATAGCCAGAGCCGTATCTTCCACTGAATGATGATCATCGATATGCAAATCGCCTTTAACCTCAACATCCAGCGTAATGCCGCCATGGGTGGCAATCTGATCGAGCATATGATCGAAAAAGCCGATGCCGGTGCTGATTTTTGATTTACGCTGATGATCCAGATCCACATTCACACGAATATCCGTCTCAGAGGTGGTACGGATAACCTCTGCCAGACGACCTTTGCTGGTAAGATGCTTTTCTATGGCCAGCCAGTTATTCTGCTTTCGGTCATATAACAGCCCGCGAATGCCCATGTTATCGGCCAGTTGCATATCGGTTTGGCGGTCACCAATAACAAAAGAGCGGCTGAAATCCACTTTTCCCTGTTGCAGATAGTCTTTGACCAGGCCGAGTTTTGGTTTACGGCAACTGCAATTGTCCTGCTCAAAGTGGGGGCAGATTAAAACGTCGTCAAACCGGACACCCTGGGAGGAAAACAGCGCCATCATCTTGTTATGAGGTGCATCAAAGTCGGCCTGAGGGAAGCTGTTGGTACCAAGACCGTCCTGATTGGATACCATCACCAGTTTAAAACCTGCCTGTTGCAGCCGTATCAGTACCGGCACTACCATAGGCTCAAATACCAGCTTTTCGAGGCTGTCCAGTTGTTTGTCCACCGGCGGCTCTTCTACCAGGGTACCGTCTCTGTCGATAAATAAAATCGCCTGTTGGCTCATTGCCCCTCCTGCTGATAAAAGGTTTTAATGGCGGCAAGCAGCCGCTGGTTTTGTTCGTTATTGCCGATGCTGATACGCAGGCAATGCTTAAGATGAAATTGTTTGGACTGATCCCGGATCAGGATCCCCCGGGCCACCAGGTTGTCCATCAACCCTTGCTTCTGCCTGGCCCGCACCAGAATAAAGTTAGCCTGAATATCGCCAATCGGGGTAAGCTCAGGGATAGCGCGGAGCTCCTCAAGCAGGTTTTGCCGCCACTGGTTTAACAGACTGACCTGTTGGTTAAGCTTTTTCAGCCCCCCTGCAGACATTGCCTGTGCTGCAATCTGAGCTACCGGTTCGGGTACAGGGTAGGGCGCTATAGCTTTGAGCAATACCTGAACAATTTCAGGCGCGGCCAGGGTAAAGCCGCAGCGGATCCCCGCCAGCGCAAAGGCCTTGGACAGGGTACGCAGAATCACCAGATTAGGATGATCCGCCAGCCAACCGGCACAGCCCTGAGCGCTTGAAAACTCGATATAGGCCTCATCCACCACCACCAGGGCACTGTCTTTGTAGGCTTGTAGTACAGTTCTAAGCTGCTGCTCGTTGATTTCGGTGCCGGTGGGGTTATTGGGCGAGCAGATAAACACCAGTTTTACCTGCTTTTCGACACTCAGCACCCTGTCCATATCCAGACTGAAGTCTTCCTTAAGGGGGGCTTTTTCAACGCCAACCTGAAAGGTTTCGGCACTGATGGCATACATGCCATAAGTTGGGGGGCAAATCAGAATGCGATCTTTTCCCGGCTCACAAAAGGCGCGGATCAGCAATTCTATGCCCTCATCGGCGCCGCGGCTTACCAGTACCTGATCTTTGCTGACTCCGGCATAGTCCGCATAGGCTGAAATCACCGATTTGGGCTGGCAATCGGGATAACGGTTAAGTTTGTCACAGTCCAATTCATAATCGTTGCTAAAAGGGGACTCATTGGCATTCAACCAGTCCTGGCCACCGGAAAAAAGCCGTCTGGCCGACTGGTATGGCTGCAGGTCTTTTAAGTGCGCGCACTGAAGCTTGTCAGCTAACTGCGTGGCATCGTTCATTTCACGTTCTCCCCATCTAATGCCTGTAACCTTAGCGCCACAGCCTGACGATGGGCATCCAGCCCTTCAGCATCAGCCAGTTGCATAATGGCCGGGCCAATTTGTTGTAAGCCCTCTGTAGTTAATTCCTGCACTGTGTAACGACGCAGAAAGTCCATCAGCCCCAGGCTCGAGGTATTGCGGGCATAGCCATAAGTGGGCAGCACATGGTTGGTGCCACTGGCATAATCGCCCGCTGATTCGGGCGACCAGGGGCCAACAAATATCGAACCGGCGTTACTGATCTGTTCCATCCACTGGCGGGGACTGTCCATTTGAAGTATCAGGTGCTCGGGGCCATAGGCGTTACTGATCTCAACGGCCTGTGTCATGGAGTCAGCCAGAATATAGCGACTGTGAGCGATACTCCGGATAGCGATATCTTTGCGGCTCAGGGTGTCTAACTGCTCTTCTACCTGCTGTTTCACCGCCTTGATCAGTGCCTCACTGTCACTGACCAGCACCGCCTGTGAGTCGGCGCCATGTTCAGCCTGAGAGAGTAAATCCGAAGCCACAAATACCGGGTTGGCTTCTTTATCGGCAATCACCAATACCTCGGAGGGTCCTGCCGGCATATCAATGGCCGGGCCACCGGCAATACGGCTGACCTGTTGCTTGGCTTCGGTGACAAAGCTGTTACCTGGGCCGAAGATTTTATCCACCCTGGCAATGGACTCTGTGCCTATAGCCAGTGCAGCAATGGCCTGGGCACCGCCGCACAGATAAACTTCGTCAATCCCACAAAGCCGGGCTGCATAAAGAATTTCCGCAGCCAGAGAGCCATCTTTATTTGGCGGACTGACTAATACTTTTCTGGGGCAGCCCGCCACCTGTGCTGTAGCGCCAAGCATCAGTACAGTCGAAGGTAGCGGTGCAGTACCGCCGGGAATATATAATCCCACCGAGGCGATGGGCTGATGTTTCAGCTCGCAAATCACACCTGGGCTGGTCTGAACCCGAATGTCCTGCGGCCACTGGGCCTGATGAAAAGACCTGATATTGGCATAGGCCAGTTCCAGCGCGGATTTTGTTTGTGGATTCAGCGCGGCGACAGCTTTTTCTATTTTCTCTTTTTCCAGTCGGAGGCCGGACAAGGCGACACCGTCATATTTTTCTGTCAGTTGCACAAGGGCCCTATCGCCATCGCGCCGGACCGCCGCGATGATCCCGGCAACGGTATCCGAAAGGTTTTGGCTGTCGCCCATCGCCGGTCGTTGCAGCAACGCCTGGCGATCGTTGTTTTCTAATTGATTCCAGTTTTGCATACTTACCCCAGCATTTTCTCAATCGGCAGCACCAGAATGCTGCGACAGCCCAGGGCTTTGAGCTTCTCCATGGTCTCCCAGAACATGGTTTCGGTGCTCACTACATGCACAGCGACACTGTTATCGTTACCGGCCAGGGGCAACAGGGTCGGGTTTTCGGCCCCGGGTAGCAGGGCTTTGACCTCGTCGAGTTTATCTTTAGGGGCATGCAGCATGATGTACTTGCTTTCTTTGGCCTGCATCACGCCATTAATACGGGTAAGCAGCTTGTCGATAAGTTGTTGCTTAGGTTGTGGCATCTCACCGCGACGCTGAATTAATACCGCTTTGGAGCGAAAGATCACTTCTTTTTCTTCCAGCCCGTTGGCTTCCAGCGTTGCTCCGGTGCTAACCAGATCGCAGATGGCATCGGCCAGCCCGGCACGGGGAGCCACTTCAACGGAACCATTGAGCATTACTGCTTTGGCGTCGATTTTCTGTTCGCGGAAATAGCGCTCCAGCAGATAGGGGTAAGTGGTGGCGATTTTCTTGCCATTGAGGGATGCCATGCCCTGGTATTGCATCTCATTAGGAACGGCAATAGACAGGCGACAGCCACCGAAATCCAGCCTTTCCAGCACATCGTACTGATGTTGTTTGTCTGCGGCTTTGCGTTCGAGCATTTTTTCTTCCAGCTCGTTTTCACCGATAAAGCCCAGATCCACCACGCCGTCCATTACCAGCCCCGGAATATCATCATCCCGCACCCGCAACAGATCCACAGGCAGGTTAGTGGAATGGGCAATCAG
Source organism: Lacimicrobium alkaliphilum (assembly GCF_001466725.1). Taxonomy (NCBI): domain Bacteria; kingdom Pseudomonadati; phylum Pseudomonadota; class Gammaproteobacteria; order Alteromonadales; family Alteromonadaceae; genus Lacimicrobium; species Lacimicrobium alkaliphilum. The sequence goes on along the minus strand of NZ_CP013650.1, from coordinate 2,732,078 downwards.
CAGACGGTCACGGATGGAGAGTTTAACGCCAATGGCTTTGAGCAGCTCCATGCTGCCTTCACAAAGCCTGCCGGATTTCTGTACTGCAATTCTGAGTCTGTTGTTGTCTATCATGCTGCTACCTTAAATTTGGTGTCTGAAAACGAAAAACCCCCGGAAGTTGCCTTCCGGGGGTCTCTTAATCTGGGATTCCACTGGAAGGCGATTTACACGACCTTCCAGCACGAACCTGAAAGGTTATGCCGGGTGATGATGGTGATGAATCGTCTTCAGGTTCTGGTTAATCATAATTCGGTATCTCAGTACTCTGGATAAAGTGTATTTTAACGCTCGGAAAAACTCAGCGCCTAAGTTACTGATAAGCGGCCTCCAGTGCAAGAGGGATTTATCGATACAGATGCTATTAATTACAACCTAATGGAATAACAAACAGGAACTTTTGAGTAATTTTTTAAAAAAAACAGTCAAAGTCTCAAGAGGTGATAAATTTTTCCGATACTGTATGATGAAATATTGTTTAAAAAATGTACTGAAATCAGGTTGAGATATGGTAAGTGATCTGCTTTTCCCCATATTGCCCAAGGAAGGCAAGGTTAATCCGCTGGAAGACAAGCACCGTGTCGAGGAAGTCGACAGGGAGGCCCGTCTGCGCGCCCTCGAAGAGGATGAAAAGAATATGACCGCCGAAGAGCGGGATGCGCAGCAACAGAAAAAAAAGAAAAAAAAGCCGGCTGAGAAAAAAGCCAAAAAGAAGAATACTGACGAAAATCAGGGGCCTGATGAAGACGGGCATCTGGATATTTACGTATAGTTTTGCCTGCCATCCCTTCACCCACGTTGCTCATATAGCATTCACTTAATCTCTGCTCAGCATACTCCTTTGCATGTTTAGCGCGGTTTTTCTTGCCCGCATCAGGCGCTTCGATTAGCCTTAATATAGCTAAGTTGTTGGTTTGGTGGTTTTTTCAACTTAACACCAGACTTAAGTGCCGCAATAGCCTTACGGGCGGGTTTATTGGACTTTGGTCTGGCCTGTGGGTATAAATCACTTTTTCTTAGCGGCGCTGTTCATACAATAACAAAATGGAGCACGGCGACATAATGAGCTTATTCTGGATACCCGTTTTATTATTGATTGGGGTGTTTGTGCCGCTGATAACCGAGCGGCTTGGGCGCACTGCCTGTGCATTTTTTACCATGCTGGCTCCGGCACTGGCATTGACTCAGATTGCCGGATTACTTCCAAGGGTATTATCCGGTGAAGTGATCACCGAAAGTCTGGCCTGGATCCCCGCCGCAGGTTTGACACTGTCCATGCGCCTGGATGGCCTGGCGATGATGTTTGCCATTCTGATCCTCGGCATTGGCCTGCTTATTATCCTGTATGCCCGCTATTACCTCTCCGAAAAAGATGCGATGGGGCGCTTCTACGCCTATCTGATCCTGTTTATGACAGCTATGTTGTCCATCGTGTTGTCGAACAATCTGTTACAGCTATGGATGGCCTGGGAAGTCACCAGTATCAGTTCGTTTTTGTTGATCGGCTACTGGTCGTCAAAAACCGATTCCCGTAAAGGGGCAAGAATGGCGCTGACGGTGACCGGGGCCGGTGGTCTGGCGCTATTGGCCGGCTTGTTGATTATTGCCGATATCGTCGGCAGCTATGACTTAGGTACAGTATTGGCCAGCGGCGATGTCATACGCGAACATGCCATGTACCCGGTAGCGCTGATTCTGGTACTTCTGGGGGCGTTCACAAAATCCGCTCAGTTTCCGTTTCATTTCTGGCTGCCCCATGCGATGGCGGCACCCACACCGGTCAGTGCCTATTTGCACTCGGCCACTATGGTGAAGGCCGGAATCTTCTTGCTGGCACGTATGTACCCGGTGTTGTCCGGCACCGAATTATGGTTTTTAACGGTCAGTCTGACCGGGCTGGCAACCCTGCTGCTGGGTGCCTATGTGGCGCTGTTTAAACATGACTTAAAAGGCTTACTGGCCTATTCAACCATCAGTCACCTGGGGCTGATTACGCTGCTGTTGGGAATGGATACCAAATTAGCGGCTGTGGCGGCGGTGTTTCATATAATGAACCACGCCATCTTCAAAGCCTCACTGTTTATGGCGGCAGGGATCATCGATCATGAGTCCGGCTCAAGAGATATGCGCAAACTCAATGGGCTGTGGCGCTATATGCCCTACACCGCCACGCTGGCGATGGTGGCAGCGGCATCCATGGCCGGAGTGCCCTTGCTGAACGGCTTTTTATCCAAGGAAATGTTCTTTGCTGAGACCTTGCATCAGGTGGCGCTTGGCTCTTTGTCCTGGATGATTCCTGTACTGGCGACCCTCGGCGGTATCTTCTCGGTAGCCTACTCATTACGTTTTATTCATGACGTATTTTTTAATGGCGAGCCGGTAGATATTCCTAAAACGCCCCATGAACCCCCCCGGTATATGAAGATCCCCATTGAAATTCTGGTGACCCTGTGTCTGTTAGTGGGATCTTCCCAAGCTTTATGATTGGCGGATTATTGCAGTCAGCCTCTTCCGCTGTATTGGATGGTCAGCTCCCGCAATACAGCCTGTCTATCTGGCATGGCTTTAATCTGCCGCTGCTGATGAGTGGTATTGCGATGGCCGGTGGGTTGCTTGTGTATGCTTATCGTAGCCGCTTGTACCGCTTTCAGTCACAATTTAAGGAAACTGACGCTAAGTTGGTGTTTGAAGGAGCGGTGCAGGCCCTTGTGCGTCAGGCTACAGCCATACATGAATGGATGGCCAATGGCTCATTGCAACGATATGTTGCATTGCTGCTGTTGCTGACTCTGGTGATGACCGCCAGCCCGTTGATGGAACTGAACAGTGCTGCGGGGCATTTGCCGCATCAGGCACTCAATGGTATCGAGATTACCGCAGCGATTTTGCTTTGTATCAGTGCACTGGCCACCGTGATCTTGCATCGCCAGCGAATGGTGGCACTGATCACGTTATCAGTGGTGGGGCTGATTGTATCAATCACCTTTGCCCGCTTCTCGGCACCGGATCTGGCCCTGACTCAGTTGGCAGTGGAAGTGGTCACCGTCATTCTGCTGATGCTGGCGCTGTTTTTCCTGCCTCAGAAAACCAAGAATGAATCCTCGCCAAGGCGGGTGGTAAGAGATCTGGGTATTGCTGCGGTCTGCGGTGGTGTTATTGCTACTATTAATTACGCCATTATTACCCGGCCTTTTGACAGTATTTCAGAGTTTTTCCTGGCCAACAGTAAAACTGGTGGCGGAGGCACCAATGTCGTCAATGTGATTCTGGTGGATTTCAGAGGCTTTGATACCTTTGGTGAGATTACTGTGCTGGGTATAGCCGCACTCGGTATCTTTAAACTGATTGCCAGAATGCGTCTGGCGATGCCGTCCGCTGATGAGAAAGGCAGACCCTGGTCGGAAGATCGTCACCCGCTGATTCTGGCAATGATCTCCCAAAGCCTGTTACCTCTGGCACTGCTGGTTTCGGCCTATATTTTCCTGCGTGGTCACAATATGCCCGGAGGAGGATTTATTGCCGGGCTGATCACCTCGGTGGCCCTGATCCAGCAATATATTGCCCATGGTGTTGACTGGATAAAGCCACGAATCAAGGTGGATTATCAAACCCTGATTGCCAGTGGTGTGCTTATTGCAGCGCTTACCGGTGCAGGCAGCTGGTTTTTCGGCAAACCGTTTTTAACTTCCTGGTTCGATTATTTTGATATCCCCTGGATAGGTGAGATCGAACTGGCCAGTGCCATAGTATTTGATTTGGGTGTGTATCTTACAGTAGTGGGTGCAACCCTGCTGATTCTGGCTAATCTGGGTAAGCTGACTACCCGTCATCGTCCAACGGTGGAGGAATAATGGAAGCCTTGTATGTATTTTGTGTCGGCGTGCTGACCTTTAGTGGCATTTTTCTTTGTCTTCGGGGACGCACCTTTCCTGTGGTGCTGGGTTTGACCCTGCTTTCTTATGCGGTAAACCTGTTTTTGTTTTCCAGTGGGCGTCTTCGTCTTGATGGCGCGGCAATTCTGGGTACATCGGAGTCTTACACCGACCCTTTGCCGCAGGCCCTTGTTTTAACGGCCATAGTTATAGGCTTTGCGATGATTGCTTTCGTGGTCATTCTGGCCATGCGGGCGCGGGCTGATTTGGGCAATGATTTTGTGGATGGCAGAGAACCACCTGATGCCGACCAGGCGATCAAGCCAACGCGGGGTAAAATATGACCAGCCATTTGCCTGTATTACCCATACTGATCCCCCTCTTCGGGGCATTGTTTATGTTGTTGCCACCATTCGCAGGGCCAGAGAAGTACCAGTGGCGTCGTTTTGCCACATTGGTACTGATGTTATTGCAGATTAGTTGCTCAGTCTCGTTAATGCTAGAGGTTATTCAACAGGGCGCGACTTTCTACGCTTTGGGCAACTGGCAGGCACCTTTTGGTATTGTGTTATTCGCTGACAGACTGGCGGTTTTATTGGTCGTGCTCAATGGTGTTCTTGGTCTCGGGGCAACGCTCTATGCCTTTGCCGGAATTGACCGGGAGGGCAAGTACTTTCATCCTCTGCTGCAATTCCAGTTAATGGGTATAAATGGTGCCTTCCTTACCGGGGATTTGTTTAACCTGTTCGTGTTTTTCGAGATCCTGTTAATCGCATCCTATGCCCTGTTGATCCATGGTGGCGGTAAGCAGAAAACACTGGCCAATGTGCATTATGTGATCCTGAACCTGATTGGCTCGAGTTTGTTTTTGTTTGCCTTAGGGACACTTTACGGCACCACTGGCACCCTGAATATCGCCGATATGGCGTTGCGGATTTCACAACTGTCCGCCGGTGAACAAGTGATTGCCAAGGCCGGTGGTTTATTATTATTAATTGTTTTTGGTCTTAAAGCAGCCATGTTGCCTTTACACTTTTGGTTGCCCAGAACCTATGCGGCAGCCAGTGCGCCGGTGGCGGCCCTGTTTGCGATTATGACGAAAGTGGGAATTTACGGTATTTTCAGGGTCTATACGGTGATCTTCGGCGAGCAGGCCGGTGAACTGGCAGACATGGTGCAGCCGTGGATCTGGCCACTGGCATTTTTAACCATTATTGTCGGAGCTATCGGTGCTCTGGCCAGCCCCAATCTGCGTCATCTGGCGGCTAATCTGGTGGTGATTTCGGTGGGTACCCTGCTTATCGCCTTTGCGCTGAGAACGCCAGAGGCGACTGCAGCCGGGTTATATTATCTGGTGCACAGTACCCTGGTGACCGGTGCGCTGTTCTTGATTGCCGATATGATTGGCCAGCAGCGGGGCAAAGCGCTGGACTGGTTTGTGATGGCCCGTAAGGTCAGTCAGCCAGCTCTTTTAGGGATACTGTTCTTTGTTGCGGCGATGACAGTGGCCGGATTACCACCTTTTTCCGGCTTTATCGGTAAACTGATCATATTGCAATCGGCCCACAGTGCCGCCGAAATGCTTTGGATCTGGCCGGTTATTCTGATTGCCGGTCTGATCTCTATCATTGCTTTGTCGCGGGCGGGCACCACATTATTCTGGCGTTATACCGGCGATGGCGACAAATCCCAGCTACAAACGCTGTCTCGCTGGCAGGTATCCGGTGCAGTTTTGTTGTTAGTTGCTTCTCCTCTGTTGGTTATCTTTGGTGCAGCAGTGACTCAGTATACAGACGCCGCTGCCGCGCAATTGCATCAGTTGCAGGGATTGTTCGAGGTTATGAATTTACAGGAGGCTGCCAAATGAGTATGAATTCACGCTGGTTGCCTATGCCAATCCACAGCTTATTGTTGCTGGTGGTGTGGTTGATGCTAAATGGCAGCTTGAGTCCGGGACATCTGATTCTCGGTTCGATTCTCGCTATCTGCATCCCTCTGATTTGCGCGCCATTACAGGTGCCTCAGCCTAAAATTGCACGACCATACAGGGCTATACGCTATATATTGATGGTGCTCGGCGATATCGTGGTGGCCAATATCCAGGTGGCGCTGCTGGTGGTGGGACCCATGCGCCGTATTAATCCGGGCTTTGTTGCGGTGCCACTGGATTTACAGGATACGCTGCCGATTACCGTATTGGCCAGCACGGTGACCATGACACCTGGTACGGTGAGCTGTGAGGTGACTGAAGACAGAAAGTGGCTGTACGTACATGTGCTGGACATGCCCGGGGATGAGCAAGAGGTGGTTAAGCATATTAAGCAGCGTTATGAAGCGGCCATTAAGGAGATATTCGCATGTTAGATTGGAGTATGATTGCTGTTGGCGTCATGCTGTGTATTGCGCTTGTCCTGAATCTGTGGCGGCTGTTGATTGGCCCCCATGTAGTAGACAGAATTCTGGCGCTGGACACCATGTATATCAATAGTATCGCATTGATACTGCTATATGGAATGTATAATGGCACACAACTGTATTTTGAAGCAGCGCTGCTAATCGCTATGTTGGGGTTTGTCAGCAGTGTGGCCTTTGGCAAGTATCTGCTGCGTGGCGATATTATCGAATAGGAGTCAGAATGAATTTCTGGGTAGAGCTATTAATTTCCGTTTTACTGCTTCTTGGCGGGGTGTTTGTATTAGTGGGGTCTATCGGACTTATCCGGCTCAAAGATCTCTATGTTCGTTTGCATGCGCCCACCAAAGCCACAACACTGGGGCTTGGCGGGATACTCCTGGGGTCAATGGTGTATATGTCACACCAACATGGTTACCTTAGTATCCACGAACTGCTGATCACCTTATTTCTGGTCATCACGGCCCCTGTTACGGCCCATATTCTTGCCAAGGTGGCGCTGCATCATGAAGTGGCAATGATGAAGCGCACCCGTAATCAACATCATGTTGATACCGCACGCAGCCAGCTCCCTCCACAAGAGCAAAGCCGGGATAAGGATTAAAAGCTGGTTCTTTTTAACTGGGATAACAGTACCAGAAGCCAAACCAGGCTGTAACAGGCGAAAATTACTATCATCCACTGTGGCATGCTCATCCCTGCCAGGGACCAGTCGATATTTCCACAGTCGCCAGTGGCGGCAAAGATGCCAGGAATCCATTCGTGCAAGGGAAGCCAGCCCGGGAAGTTGGGCACAATCTCACAGGGTGCGAAAAAGGGATTCGCAGCAGTCTGAATATCCACATGTTCTATGGCGATCAATAGACCCCAAATAGCGGAAACACCCCAGCCTGCAATGGCCAGCAGTCTTATCGGCATTTTTCCGGGCGCGCTCATGCCAATCAATGCTGCCATGGCGATCCCGAATACCGCATTACGCTGATAGATACACATGATGCAGGGTTCAAGACCCATCCCATACTGAAAATACAGGGCAATGCCCTCCAATATCAGTGCTGATAACAATAATAAGGTCCAGGCGCGACGTGAACGCGAAGCTCGTGCCAGTGAGGATAGAATTTGCATTATTTTAGGTTCTCCGTTTTAGGCCTGATTCTGCCATTTATTGACAGTAAAAGAGTAACTTTAATTGGTGACAACATCTGGTACAATCAGTTAACAGATACCAACCTGTTTGACTTGGTATCAGCAGCCATAACAATAATAACCTTAAGTGAGTTTTTGTATGATCTATAAGGCTCAGAGTCCTGCCGGCTTTGCGGAAGAATATATTGTCGAATCTATCTGGAGTGGCAGATTTCCTCCAGGCACAATACTCCCTGCTGAACGTGAGCTGTCAGAGTTGATAGGCGTTACCCGAACCACGTTGAGGGAAGTGCTGCAGAGACTGGCACGGGATGGATGGCTGACAATACAGCATGGCAAACCTACCAAAGTTAATAATTTTTGGGAAACATGTGGCCTGAATATTCTCGAAACCTTGGCACGGCTGGATGAGGACGGCATTCCGGAGCTTGTTGATCATCTACTCGCAGCACGTACAAGCGTCAGCGCCGTATTTATCCGCAGAGCGTTTAAAACGGCACCGGACGAGTCGGCAAAGCTACTTGAGGGTTACGTGAACCTGGCAGAGGATGGACAGACCTATGCCGACTTTGATTACCGTATTAATCACGATCTGGCCATGGCATCAGGCAACCGCGTGTTTGTATTGATGATGAACGGGTTCCGGGGATTGTATGCGCGTATTGGTAGTTACTATTTCTCCAATCCCAAGTCCCGTCAACTGGCCCGGGATCATTATGCGCAATTATTGCAGTTAGCGCGTAATGGCGACCATGAAAAAGTGCCAATGCTGATCCGTAAATACGGTGTAGACAGTGGCGAAATCTGGAATGAAATTCGCGGCGATATGCCCACAGGACTGGTTGACTGATTACTTGCGACAGGTCGGATAACACCAGACGGGTTGATCGGATATGTCTATAGCGCCTGTCGGAAGCGGCTCACATCTGCTTTTGGCGGTGCGCCAAATAGTCGGTTGTACTCACGGCTAAATTGTGACGGACTCTCATAACCCACCCTATAGCTGGCCGTGGATGCCTCTAAGCCTTCATACAGCATGATGCGCCGGGCTTCATTCAGCCGCAGTTGTTTCTGAAACTGCAGGGGCGACATCGATGTAACGGCCTTAAAGCTCTGAAATAATGCTGATTCACTCATATGCGCGGCGTCGGCGAGTTCTTTAATGCGCAGAGGCTGGGTATAACGCTCTCGCAGCAATTCTATTACTTTGCTGATGCGGTTAGCCTGGCTGTCGAGCAGAGTAAATTCGCGAAGATGGCTGCCTACCGGGCCGAGTAATAACCGATACAACAATTCACGTCTGAGCAAGGGGAGCAGGACACTGATATCCTGTGGTTGCTGCAATAACTGTAAAATACGCTGAAATACAGACAGCAGGGCCGGTTCAGCATCACCGACACTTATGCCCCGTGGCGTCGTCGATTGGTGCGGTACTCTGTCACCCAGATCTATGACTAAATCGGTCAAATCCTGCTGATCCAGACCGATACTCAGGCCAACATAGGGGGTTGTACTGCTCGCTTTGACTATTTTGCCGCTAACCGGCAGCATCACCGGAACCAACAGATATTGCAGTTGTTTATAGTGCAGTAACTCATCACCCAGTAACAGTTGTTTACTGCCCTGCAGCAACAGGCAAAGTGTGGGTTCGTAAATGGTCGGAGTGGCCGAGGTGGGGGCATCGCTGCGAAACAACCGCACTCCGGGGATTGCTGTCTCACTGACACCGGTGCTATGCAGCGATGTCAGTAGTGGCTGTAGCATTTGCTGGCGCAGTTGTTCGCGTTCATCGGTCATTACCTGCTCTCCATTGTTGTAAGAAAGCCAGTATAGGCAGCAGTCTGCGCTTTGCCTATCCCGGTTGTGCAGCTATGGAGGATCAGGCAAATATTCTGGAGTTTAATTACATTGTGTTGGAGGCAATAATCCGCCAGCGCTCTTTAGTGCGTGTGATCACCCAAAGTGGCGCAGTGGTAATGCCGGTCTGCGTGTTATCGGAGCGATCAGTGCACATTTTTTGCACATTCAGAATCGCATTGTCGTCATTCAGCCCGAAGCCATGTACCAGCCTGTAGTTTAAACATTTGTCATGCAGGAGCAAAAAGTTGCTGGCCAGGTAGTCACAGATCTGTTCGCGACCATAAAGTCGCTGACCCAGAATATTTACCAGCATGGCCTGCTCTGCGAAGCAATCAGCCAAGGCGCTCAGGCTCCTCTGGTTAATTGCCTTCTCTACGTCATAAAGCAACTGCATTGCGTGATCTCTCATGGGGAAAGACGCTGGTGCGGTTATGATGGCCGATGTAGCTGAAGCAGACATAAACGTATCCTGTGATTTACCAAAACTGGTGTCAGGTTAAAACCTCAGGTTAAGTTAAGGTCAAGCTGAAAATGCAGCAGCTATCAGTTCGTTTACACCCGTGGAAATGCTTGCAGGGTCATTTCCGCTACCTGGCGCAATTGCTCAGAGGTAGCACCATTATTGGCCTGTATTGCCATACCCTGCAATACGGTTCCTAAAAAGCGCGCCAGAGTCTGAGCATCCGCAGTAGCAGGTAAATCACCTTCCTGTTTGGCCCGCTCAAAGCGTGCACACAATTTCTGTTCCCCCTCAACCCGCCGGTTGGTCAGTGCCGCTTTTACTGAGGCGGCTGCTTCACTGCAGGACAGGGCACCTTGCACCACCACACAACCCTGCGGGTGGCTGGTGTCGGCCATATTCATTGCCGCTCCATACAGCATATGTTCGGCCACCTGGTAGGCTGTGGGTTGTTCCAGTGCCGGCAAAAAGAATGAACATGGGCGACTTTCGTATAACTCGATGGCCTTTAAAAATAATTGCTCTTTGTTGCCGAAGGCGGCGTAAAGACTGGGTTTGTTAATGCCCATGGTCTCAGTCAAATCTACTAGTGAGGTTCCGTCATAGCCTTTTTTCCAGAACACTTCCAGCGCCTTTTCAAGCGCCGTTTCCATATCAAAAGCACGGGGTCTTCCTACGTTCGGAGTGCAACCTACCACTGACATTGTTCAACTCCTGCATTAAAAGTCTGTTACATAGTAATTAGCAAAATACCCCCTGTCCAGCAAGGGGACTATACGGACAAGCTCTTGCTCATACGAGTAAGACTGTCACAGACCCGGTATCGTTCAGTAGCCCGCTTTCTAGCCTGAATAGCGGAGTTTCAGGCAAGAATACGGTGGCATCCGGCATTAAGTGAGTCCGCATTGTGCCTTACACTTTCATCACTGGCGGACATCAGCTTCCGTTACTTTCTGGCCGCACAAGGGTGCTGTCAGGTCTTAGAACCAATCCATCTGATGTAGAAGAAAAATATTATACCGATCAGTACAAAATTAATTGACTGCATCTTGTTGTTCTATATATTTACCGAACGGTACATAAATAACCAGTCATTTACAGTAACTTTTTCAGCGACCGCATGGAGAACAGCGTCATGAGCAAAGAAAATACGGTTAAAACTTTCATATTAGCAGGCGTTTCGGCTCTGATATTAGCAGCCTGCTCGCAACCGGAAGCGACAGAATCGGATTCAGCGCCTACACCTCCGGAGGTGAGTGTGGCAAAAGTGGTGTCCGAGCGTATTACCGAGTGGGATCAGTTTACTGGTCGTTTGCAGGCGCCACAAACCGTTAATCTGGTGCCTCGTGTATCCGGTTATATTGAACAGGTGCACTTTAACGAAGGCGCACTGGTTGAAAAAGGCGATTTGCTGGTACAGATAGATCCGCGCCCTTTTGCTGCTGAAGTGGCAAGACTTCAGGCCGAACTGAAAAGCGCACAGAGTGCTGCAACACTGGCTGACAGCGAATATCAAAGGGCAAAAAAACTTAGTGACCAGCGAGCAATATCCGCCGAAGTACTGGATAGCCGATTGGCACGCAAACAGCAATCGGCCGCTACCGTAGCCTCAGTTGTTGCTGCTCTGGAACGCGCGGAACTGGACCTGAGCTACACCCGTATTACCGCCCCCATCAGCGGACGGGTGTCTTATGCGCAGGTGACAGCGGGTAACTATGTCACTGCGGGGCAGAGCCAACTGACCAGCCTGGTTTCGACCGACAAAATGTATGCTTACTTTAATGTGGATGAGCAAAGTTATCTGAAATACGCCCGTCTGAGTGAGGCCGGAAAACGTGCCGATACCCGCGATGCGTCTGCCAATCCCGTGTATATGGCGCTGGCCGACGACAATAGTTATCAGTATATCGGTGCCATCGACTTTGTTGACAATCGCATTGATGAGCACACCGGTACTATCCGCATCCGGGCCAGCTTCGACAACTCTGAAAACAACTTGCTGCCAGGTCTTTTTGCCCGGGTCAAACTGGCCGGCAGTGATGCCTATGAGGGGGTGTTAATTGATGAAAAAGCCATAGGTACCGACCTCAACAACAAGTTTGTGCTGCTGGTAAACAGTAACAATCAGCTGGAATATCGGGCAGTTCAGTTGGGCGAGAAGATTAATGATCTGCGCATTATTACCGCCGGACTGGCAGCGAATGATCGCATCGTAGTAAAGGGGCTGCAGCGGGTTATGCCGAATATGCAGATCACACCGAAGCTGGTGGATATGGCCAGTGCCGAGCAACTGGCCAGTCTGCGCAGTGAACAACAGTTGTTGGATCAAAACAGCAATACGCTGGCTGCGAAGGCAGATTTAACACCGAATCGTGGTTAAGGGGACCTCTATGTTGTCGCAATTTTTTATCCGGCGACCGATTTTTGCCGCCGTGATCTCACTGCTGTTTTTTGTTACCGGCGCCATAGCAGTGTGGCAGTTACCTATCACTGAATATCCTGAGGTGGTACCACCTACGGTAGTGGTAACGGCTAATTACCCGGGGGCCAATCCCAAGGTTATCGCTGAAACGGTGGCCTCGCCACTGGAACAGGAAATTAACGGTGTGGAAGATATGTTGTATATGTCGTCCCAGGCCACCTCTGATGGCCGGATGACCTTAACTGTTACCTTTGCTATCGGTACTGATGTTGATTTAGCCCAGACTCAGGTGCAAAGCCGGGTAGAGCGCGCTAAACCGCGGCTGCCCCAGGAAGTACAGCGTTTGGGCGTGGTGACCGAGAAATCCTCACCGGATCTGACCATGGTGGTGCATTTAACCTCGCCGGATCAGCGCTATGACATGCTGTACCTGTCGAACTATGCCGCGCTGAATGTCAAAGACGAGCTGGCGCGCATTGACGGTGTGGGCAGTGTCCAGCTTTTTGGGGCCGGTGACTACAGTATGCGTGTCTGGCTGGACCCGAATAAAGTCTCGGCACTGGGGCTGTCTCCGGCACAAATCAGCGCTGCGATTCGCGAGCAAAATCAGCAGGCGGCGGCCGGCAGCCTTGGTGCCCAGCCGAGCGGTGACGCCGATTTCCAGTTACTGATTAATGTTAAGGGCCGCCTGGCAGCGGTGGAGGAGTTTGAGGATATTATTATTAAGGTGGGCGCCAATGGTGAAATCAGTCGCCTGAAAGACGTGGCCCGGATTGAACTGGGCGCGTCTACCTATGCGCTGCGCTCTTTGCTGGATAATAAAGACGCGGTCGCCATCCCGATTTTTCAGGCATCAGGCTCTAACGCGATTCAGATATCCGACGATGTGCGGACAAAAATGGCTGAACTGGCAAAGGGTTTTCCTGAAGGTTTAACTTACGATATCGTCTATGACCCAACGGTTTTTGTGCGCGGGTCAATTGAGGCGGTGGTAAAAACCCTGCTCGAAGCCGTACTGTTAGTCGTGCTGGTGGTGGTGTTATTTCTACAAACCTGGCGCGCCTCTATCATTCCGCTGGTTGCAGTACCGGTGTCATTAGTCGGCACCTTTGCCTTTATGCAACTGCTGGGCTTCTCACTCAACGCCTTGTCGCTGTTTGGCCTGGTGCTGGCCATTGGTATCGTGGTGGATGACGCTATCGTCGTAGTGGAAAACGTCGAACGTAATATCAGCGAAGGTCTGTCACCGATTGCGGCCACGCAAAAAGCGATGACAGAAGTGACCGGCCCCATTGTTGCGACCACTTTGGTGCTGGCGGCGGTGTTTATTCCTACGGCCTTTATGTCCGGCTTAACCGGGCAGTTCTATAAGCAATTTGCGCTAACCATTACTATCTCTACCTTTATCTCGGCCATCAACTCATTGACACTCAGCCCGGCGCTGTCGGCACTGCTGCTGAAAGGCCATGGCGAGAAAAAAGATGCACTGACCCGGGGTATGGACAAGCTGTTAGGCGGCTGGTTATTTGGTCCCTTTAACCGCTTCTTTGCCCGTTTATCCCGGGGCTATGGCTATCTGGTTCAGAAGGTGATTCGTTTTGGTGCCATTGTCGGCCTGTTGTATGTGGCGATGCTGGGCGTAACAGGTTTGCAGTTTGCCACGACGCCTACCGGCTATGTACCAGGGCAGGACAAACAGTATCTGGTGGCTTTTGCACAACTGCCTGATGCAGCCTCGTTAGATCGCACCGAAGCGGTGATGAAAGAAATGTCCCGTATTGCGCTTGAACAACCGGGGGTGGCTAACTCTGTTGCCTTTCCTGGCTTAAGTATTAACGGTTTCACCAACAGCCCCAACTCCGGCATCGTGTTTACGCCACTGACTGACTTCAGCGAACGTACTGACCCGTCAATGTCGGCCGGCGCCATCGCTGCTGCGCTGAACCAGAAGTTTGCCGGTATTGAAGATGCCTATATTGCCATTTTCCCGCCACCACCGGTACAGGGCCTGGGAACTATTGGTGGTTTCCGTCTGCAAATACAGGATCGTGCTAACCATGGCTACGAAGAGCTGTACAGGATCACTATGCAGGTAATGCAAAAAGCCTGGACGACACCGGAACTGACCGGAGTGTTCTCCAGCTATCAGGTCAATGTGCCGCAGCTGGATCTGGATATCGATCGCACCAAAGCGAAACAGCAGGGGGTTGCACTGGATGAAGTCTTTCAGACCCTGCAGGCTTATATGGGGTCGGTGTATGTGAATGACTTCAACCAGTTTGGCCGTACATATCAGGTAAATATGCAGGCAGATGAGCAGTTTCGTCAGACGCCGGAGCAGATTAGCCAGCTAAAAGTGCGTAACAGCGCCGGTGATATGGTGCCCCTGGGCTCTTTTATTAATGTCACTAATACGGCCGGGCCGGATCGCGTCATGCACTACAACGGTTTTACCACGGCAGAGATTAACGGTGGTCCGGCTGCGGGCTACAGTACCGGTGAGGCGCAGGCTGCGATAGAGAAAATTCTGGCTGAAACCCTGCCCAACGGCATGACGTATGAGTGGACTGAGCTGACCTACCAGCAAATTCTGGCCGGAAATGCGGGGATGGTTATCTACCCGCTGGTGATTCTGCTGGTGTTTATGGTGCTGGCGGCGCAATACGAGAGTTTACGTTTGCCCCTGGCGATTATTCTGATCATTCCGATGACCCTGCTATCGGCACTCAGTGGTGTGCTGATCTATGGCGGTGACAACAATATCTTTACTCAGATTGGTTTAATTGTGCTGGTGGGGCTGGCGACCAAGAATGCCATCCTTATCGTTGAGTTTGCCAAAGAGTTACAGGATCACGGCATGAGCCCGCTGGATGCCATTCTGGAAGCCGGCCGCCTGCGCTTGCGACCGATACTGATGACCTCTATCGCCTTTATTATGGGCGTGGTGCCGATGGTGTTTTCAAGCGGTGCCGGTGCCGAAATGCGCCAGGCCATGGGGGTGGCGGTATTCTCCGGAATGATAGGTGTAACGCTTTTCGGTCTTATTTTGACGCCGCTGTTTTACTATATGCTGGCTAAACGCGGCGAGCAGAAAGTATTGCAAAAGACAGCGGAAACTCTCCCACCAGCTCAACCTATGGAGGCCGGGCATGCGTAACAGATTAAAATTATCGGTTATTGCTGCACTGACAGCGTCACTGACGGCCTGCGCAGTCGGGCCGGATTATCAGACTCCGGCCACAGTGGCTGATATCAAGCTTGAACGTCCCTATCAGCAGGCTGCGCAACTACAAAGCTGGTGGCAGGCCTTTGACGACGAAACACTCAACCATTTGATCAGCACTGCACTGGCGGAAAATCGCACATTGGTGCAAGCGCGGGCCAATGTTGAGCGTGCCTATGCGTTGTTTCAGGATGCCGATAATGATCGTTTCCCCAATGGCACTCTGGATGCCGGCTATCAGGCCAGTGAAAATGCGACACTGGCGCCGGCGGATGATGGTGTGATTATTCGTGGATACCGTACCGGTGCCAGTTTAAGCTGGGACCCGGACTTGTTTGGCAAACTACACCGCGCCAGTGAGGCAGCTCAGGCGCAGGCGCAACAGGCCGATATCCTGTGGCACGATGCGCAGCTACAGTTGATTAGCCAGGTTGCCACCAGCTACGGCGAATACCGCGGTGCTCAGATGCGTTTGAAGGTTGCGGAGCAAAACCTGGAGAACCTTCGACAAAGCAGGGCTATAGTGCTGGCGAGGCTTGAGGCCGGTATGGCGTCCGAGCTGGAACTGGCACAAATAGAGGTACAGCTGCATCGGGTGCAGGCTTCTGTTCCGGTACATCGGGTAGCTCTGTTAACCGCAGAGGCTACTTTATCAGCATTGGTGGCAAAAAAGCCCGGACAGCTGAAGCTCGATCCGGTGTCAGATTTACCAGAGCTGAAACACCCGGTTGCAGTGCTTGAGGGTGAAAACTACCTGCGTTACCGCGCCGATGTGGCAAGTGCTGAACGCTTTTTGGCCGCGCGCACTGCTGAAATAGGTGTTGCCACGGCAGATTTGTATCCAAATCTGTCCGTAAGTGGCTTTTTAGGCTTTTTATCCGGCCCGGGTCTGACCCTCGGCAGTGATACAAAGAGTTGGGCGGTTGCACCCAGTTTAAGCTGGCAGGGTGCTGATCTGGGATCGGTAAGAGCACGTATCCGTGCAGCCGAGGCCAGCTCTGAAATGGCACTGGCACAGTTTGAGCAGCAGGTGTTTAATGCCATCAACGATATGCAGCTGGCGCTTAGCAGCTATAACCTCAGCCGTGAACAACGGCTCAGCGTTGAACAGCAGTGGCAGGCCAGTCATAACGCCGTCAAGATTGCCCGCCAGCGTTATAACGCCGGTAAAGGAGAATTCCTTGATCTGCTCGACGCCGAGCGCGAGCTTCTGCGCAGTCGTGAACAATTAGTCTTGTCGCAGCAGCAAAGTTTTATCCGCCTGGTGAATATCTATCGTAGTTTTGGAGGGGGCATTCAACTGATTTGATTGCCGTTGTTAAACACAAAAATAAAAAGCGCCATGAGGCGCTTTTTTATTTATCCCATCCATGAGGTCTGACCGCCTGGCGGGTCAGCTAAAATCCCATTGGGATTATAGTCGTTTCTGAACATTGATTATCAAATAATCAGCCAAAGTTTTTGGCGGCAAAATCCCAGTTCACCAGAGCCCAGAAACCTTCCAGGTACTTCGGACGCAGGTTACGGTAATCGATGTAGTAGGCATGCTCCCACAAATCAACAGTGATTAGCGGCGTAACCCCTTCTTCAGTAATCGGCGTGCCGGCATTGCTGGTATTGACGATATCCAGGCTGCCATCCGCTTTTTTCACCAGCCAGGTCCAGCTTGAACCAAAATTATTCACAGCCTTGTCATTAAACGCATCTTTAAAGGCTGCAAAAGAACCCCATTTGGCATTGATCGCATCGGCCAGTGCACCAGAAGGCTCGCCACCACCATTCGGGCTCAGGCTGTTCCAGTAGAAGGTATGGTTCCAGATTTGTGCTGCGTTATTGAAAACACCGCCTTCAGAAGATTTGATGATCTCTTCCAGGCTTTTGTTTTCCAGGTCTTTACCTTCAATCAGGCCATTGAGCTTGGTGACATAAGTGGCGTGATGTTTGCCGTGGTGATACTCAAGGGTCTCGGCAGAAATATGCGGCTCAAGGGCATTTTTTTCATAGGGGAGGGGGGTAATTCAAAAGCCATAGTCATTCTCCATGTTTTCTAAGATAAAAGTGATACCACCCTTTGACTTCTTGTCCTGTGACAGGGGCGATATCGGTGTCGTTTTTCGATTTTTGTTGATACTAGTGTACCAGTCCTTGTCTGTCACCCTTATATGGGTGCGAACAGATTAAAAACAACCGACTTTTTAAGCACTTAATATAACCATCCGCTTTAAAGTATTCGATTTTATGCTTCACAGAGCATAATGCTGGGGTCAGATATTGAAAACAGGTACAATAGCCGCCAGATCCGATTTTTGACTGACAAGAGGCAAATACCATGGAAACACTGGAAAAGATCAAACAGCAAATCGCAGAAAACCCTATTCTGATTTACATGAAAGGGTCACCGAAGTTACCCAGTTGTGGTTTCTCGGCCCAGGCCACTCAGGCGCTGATGTCCTGTGGCGAGCAATTTGCCTATGTGGATATTCTGCAGAATCCGGATATTCGCGCTGAATTACCGGCCTATGCCGACTGGCCTACCTTTCCGCAACTTTGGGTTGAAGGTGAGCTGGTAGGGGGATGCGACATTATTCTGGAAATGTTCCAGCAGGGTGAACTGCAACCCCTGATTAAAGAGGTTGCGGCAAAACACAAGCCCGCGTCTGAACAATCTGATGCAGAGTAACGAAATCAAAAGCTAAAATTGACAGCTTAGTGCCTGAATACCGGCTATTTTTCTGGTGTTCAGGCATACTAATCCGCATAGATAATTACTCTTCCCTTAATGCATTGGCTGCTGCCACCCGGGTCGGACTGACTTCTTCGGTCGGATAACATCCCAACACTTTAAGATAACGGGTCATACCACGTAAGGCCTCCATGGCTTTTTGCATCGGACCGTCCTGCAGGTTTCCTTCCACGTCGATATAAAACATCTCTTCCCAGGGATTGCCGTTGATCGGCCGGGATTCAAGCTTGGTCATGTTGATATCATTGTCTTTGAGCACGGTAAGCGCTTCTACCAAAGCGCCGGGTTTTGTACGGTGCTCATCACCAGCGTAGTTTTGGCCGGGATCTGCAGCGGCACTTTAACGGCTTTTCTGGCGATCACGATAAAACGGCTATGGTTCTCTTTCTGATTTGCAAGATTAGATTTTATCGGATTCAGTCCATACAGTGCCCCTCCGGCAGCACTGCCTATGGCGGCAACT
This sequence comes from Lacimicrobium alkaliphilum, assembly GCF_001466725.1. Taxonomy (NCBI): domain Bacteria; kingdom Pseudomonadati; phylum Pseudomonadota; class Gammaproteobacteria; order Alteromonadales; family Alteromonadaceae; genus Lacimicrobium; species Lacimicrobium alkaliphilum. The sequence continues at coordinate 2,713,438 of NZ_CP013650.1, read as the reverse complement.
TGTGGGTCGGCCAGTTCACTGACCTTCAGCATCGCAGCTGAGGTACTGTCGGTAGGCTTAACCTCAATATTGCCCAGTTCGGCGAGAAAATGGCTGCACTGAGAAAATACCTGCGGATGCGCGTACAGGGTTTTAAGCTGGCCTATCTCGGTATCTGCTGCCACTAAAAGCGCATGCTCAACGGGGTGGGTCAGTTCACCGATAATTGACAGGTGGGTATGCTGAAGCAGGTCATAGACCTCGTTAATACTGCCGGAAGAGGTATTTTCAATTGGCAGTACGCCATAATCGGCCTCATTGGTTTCTACCGCATGAATGATCTCGTCAAAGCTCTGACAGCCCATTTCCGCCAGTTCACCGGGGCGACGGGAAAAATACTTTTGGGTGGCCAGGTAACTATACGACCCTTTATCCCCTAAAAAGGCGACACGATTAAGGGGCAGGGCGTTGTCCGGGTTGGCTTTTTGCGCCAGTAACATCTGCTGGTTCAGTACTGAGTCTTCGATAATCACATGGAACAGCTGTGTCACATACTGCGGGGTGAGGCCCAGATTCTGCCCCTGTTTAATCAGTTTGATTAACAGTTGCTCTTCGCGGCTGGTATCTCTGACCTGCATGTGGGCATCGATTTTGGTGCGCGCTACCTGATTGGTAAAGTGCTGACGTTTGGCCAGCAATTCGAGTAGCTGTGCATCGAGGGCGCTGATATCCCGTCGTATTTGTTCCAGTTGTTGTTGATAGTCTGTCATGGCCTGTGTGGTCTCAGTTCATAAAAAAAAACCTCCCAATCGGGAGGTTTTGTTCGCATTTTGCGCAAAAATCAGCCTCCCGTAGTGGACGAGCTAAAAAAGTGCACAAAAAATAGGATAAATCTTTTCATGTTGATGAATTTATTGGTTGTCTGTGTTTTTGTCAATTACTATCCGGGGTTAATTTCAGTTTATAGTTGATTTTGCCGGGTAACAAGGGTGTTGGTTCGCCAATGCGCCACGCTTCATGGCCGTTGTTAAAATACGGAGCCAGGGGGTGACCACTCTGACTGGATGGCATATGCAATATGGCGTGTTGCTCCTGTCCTGGTGCGACCACCATTCGCTGTGAGGCACCAAAGGCATTACGAGAGACGTTCGGCATAAAGCTGTCACCAGCCAGGGGCTGCTCTGGCATATCGGTCAGCATCCCAAGCAAGGGCACAAAATTACTCAGAGGATGCCTGATCTGTACCTGATTAAACTGCCCCCAGCTCAGTTGCTGCCAGTCACCATATTCTGCATTGAGATCCATCAGGGTTTTATCCAGTGCCAGAGCAAATAGCGCATCCCAGCTATCAATGCCCTGTGGCAGCAGATGCACGGGTTGTTCATTGACAAGCTGCCACAGCGGGATTTCCAGTTGGTTACGGATTGCACGGAAACTGAAATCCGGGTGTTTGTCCTGCATCAGTCTGAGCAGATCCTGATAGACAAGATCCCGTACTGTCAGCCTGAACTGACGCACCAGTAAATAGGCCAGGCTGTCGATATCGGCTCTGGCCGACCAGCTCTGGAGATATTCCGTTATCTTAGTTGCCTGTGGATGGGCAGACTCCGGCAGCACCTGCACCAGCATCAGATCCCGCCAGGGGCTAAGAAACAGCGCCCTGTCATCCATTTGTATGTCCAGAAAGTCCTGTTCACTGAAGGTGTTTTTTGCCAGTAATCGATCCCTGATTTGTTGGTTGCGGGCGCCTAACGCATAACCACCGTCACCGATTTTTTGATACTCTTTGCCACCAATCACTCTGGCATTGGCACTCCACAGACGTTGATTGTCCGGATTGATCACAGCAGGGTAATCCCCAGCCTGACGGTAACCAGCCCAGCCTTGTGTGCCATCGCTCCAGTCGCTGATATAACGACCATCAAAGCCAAAACGAATTGGCATAGGGCCTGCTATGGTCCAGGCAATATTGCCATCACTGTCTGCCAGCATGATGTTTTGTGCCGGCATGCCTGCTGTAGTAGCGATGGAGACACCTTTGTCGACAGTGTCTGCTGTTTCCAGCGCCAGCATATTCAGATTGGCACCTTGTGGATCATGGGCGACCCAGCGATACACCAGCGGTGTGCCATCTTCATCTTCACCGACTACCGGCCCCCAGATGGTTTCTTTTATCTGTTGTTGCTCGCTCTGCTGGCCTTTAATTTCAATGGAGCGGACAGGGTAGCTGAACGGCAGGTAGCCCTGCGGCGTAAGATACTGCTCACCGCTTTTATCCAGTCTGAGCCTGATCAGGTCGCTCCAGTCCCCATAGCTGTTGGTAAAGCCCCAGGCCAGCCTGGTATTAGTTCCTACCACCACCAGTGGTGTGCCGGGTAACGACAGGCCGGTAAGCTGATGACGCTTGTCCTGCTCGCGCCAGTTAAGCTGTAACCGGTACCAGATATTAGGTACACGAATACCCAGGTGCATATCATTGGCCAGCATTGCCGCGTTATAGGGGGTCAGTTCACCGCTAACCGCCCAGTTATTGCTGCCGGGCATCAGGTCAGCAGCTTCACCATCTGTGCTGACTTCAGGTTGTTGTTGCGGTTTGGGCCAGGGGGTTTGCGGAACCGGCGTAGCATTTTGGATGCTGTTGTCTATTGGGGCATCCCAGTGACTGCCTGCAGGGTGCAGAAAATCATATAAGGGTCCCGGCAGGTGGCGTTTCATCATATCCAGGCTCAGATCACGACGGCCGTCGTGATATTGCAGATCCAGATACATGCTATAGAGCACCAGCAGAGTATCTTCTGCCTGCCATGGCTGTAATCCGGCCTGAAGCAGATGATACTCAAAAGGCCTGACAGAAAGGCCCTCGATCCCCTGGTTAACTCCCTGTGTATAGGCTTCAAGCAAAGCCCTGTGTTTCGCGGGGACGTCATTTAAGCGTTGTCTGGCCCGTTGCCGGAATCGGTGCAGGCCAATCTCCCGGTCTCTGTCGAGGGCCACAGGGCCAAACAGATAGGATAATTCGCCGGCGGCGTTGCGCCGCAGCAGGTCCATCTGGAAGAACCGCTCCTGAGCATGTACAAAGCCGGTTGCCATCGCCACATCAATGCGATCCTGTGCGTGGATAACCGCCATGCCATTGTCGTCACGCTCCAGACTGACAGCCTGACGCAGTCCCTTTAAGGCATACTCGCCTTCAAGCTGAGGTAAGCTGGCCCGTAACAGCAAATACAGACTCAGCGCGGACGCGCCAATCAATATCGCCAGTATTACAACAATCAGCCTGATAGCTGACATACGCCGGGAGAGGGCATAGTGAATTTCCTCTGAACTGATTAAACCTGTCCGCACAATCCCACTTCAGCTAACTGAAGTGGCTGAGAGGTTAATGCCCCAACAGCGACATCAGCATTTTGCGTACTTCGGCCGATTCGAACGGCTTGTCACACAGAGCATTGACGCCGGTTTGCTGGATATTGCTCATATGGGCATTATTGGCTTCTGAGGTCACCATAATAATGGGGATATGGGCCGTATCGGGGTTAAAGCGTACAAATTCAGATAGCTCCCTGCCATCCATTTCCGGCATATTGTAATCGGTAACCAGCAAGTCATAGGCCTGATCTTTTAACAGGGTCAGTGCCATGGCACCGTTTTCGGCCTCAGTAATCTTTTTCAGGCCCATGCCTTCGAGTACCCGGCGAATATGATTGCGGGCCATTCGACTGTCATCAACCAACAGTACCCTGACCTCATGCACGTCGAATAACTCCAGCTCGAGCTCTTCGGTATTAATAATATCCAGACTGGCGTTTAACGCCCGGGACAGGTGAATGGGTTCGAAAGGCTTGGGCAGGATGGCGACAACACCGGCTTGTTTGAATTCTTCCAGTTTGGCCGGGCGAAACTCGCTGGAAACCAGCATAAAGGGAATGGCCTGAGTCTGAGGGTCATTTTTCAGTTGTTTAAGCAGATCCAGCCCGGTGCCATCTTCAAAATACATGGCACTGACCACCAGGTCGGTGCCGTGCGCCTTGATGGCTTTCAATGCTGCGGCAACGGTGCCGGCCGTTTCCACCTGACCGATCTCTTCTTTGGCCAGCATGGCACTGATAATTTTACGTTGGGTGTCTGAAGGCTCGACCAGTAATATGTTCAGCTCAGAGCGGGAAATATGTTCCATTGGAACTCCTGATGTTGGAAATAAGCTAATTGATGCGCTTTAACCACCGGCCAGTTTAACCTGCAGCCCTTTTTTCTCCAGCGCCGCTTTGATCTTATCCCGGTTATCGCCCTGGATCTCAATTATCTGGTCTTTAACCGTACCGCCGGTGCCACAAATCTTTTTCAGTTCACTGCACAATTGCTTTATCTGTTGGTCATCCATCAGCATACCGCTGATGGTGGTCACACCCTTACCTTTTCGCCCCTTGGTTTCCCTGCGCAGGCGGACAATGCCGTCGCCTTTTGGGGGTTGCGGTTTGGGTTCTGATTCATTGATCCGACCTCTGTCGGTGGAATATACCAATCTGGCATCTTTCATTTAGCTGGCCTTGCTGGTCTCGATTCAAATGGAATACATGCTTTGCATATTAAACGACAGAGGCTGTTTTTTATAGCCTTTCAATGGGATAGAATCCGGTCTTTATGTGGTTCAGAGCCCGGCAAAGGCGAGGAAGGAAAGCGGAATGACTGAGATGACACTGCGTCAGGCAAAAATAGAGGATTTAGCTGCACTGGTGTCCTTTAACCAGGCCATGGCACAAGAAACCGAAGGCAAAATGCTGGATGCAGACACACTGACACAAGGGGTGAAGGGGTTATTGATGCACCCTGAATACGGTTTTTATCTGGTGGCAGAGCAGGGCGGTCAAATACTCGGCAGTCTGGCAGTGACCTTTGAGTGGAGCGACTGGCGCAACGCTTTGTTCTGGTGGATTCAAAGCGTCTATGTGAGCCCCTCGGCTCGGCGTCAGGGAATTTATGCCGGCCTGTACAGCCGCGTACAGCAAATGGCTAAAGAACAGGGCAATGTCTGTGGATTCCGTCTGTATGTGGAAAAAGACAATCAGGCGGCCCAGCAAACCTATGAGAAGCTGGGTATGCAGGAATGTCAGTACTATATGTATGAGAGTAAGCGCTGAATCTGATTAACAGGGGCACTGTCAACATTTAAACTACCCATTAGTTGTTATTGAGAATTGTTCTCAAGTAGGTTAGCATTGTTACCCTCTTAAACATTAAAATGCGTCTTCAGACAGCATACCGTCGGTAAGGAATGTTATGTATAAAGTGACCAGTTTCGTACTTTTGTCTTTGGTTGTACTCGCTTTACCTGCACAAAGTGCAGAGGTGAATGTCTATTCAGCCCGCAAAGAGGCCCTGATAAAACCAGTTTTGGATAAATTCAGTGCGCAGACCGGAATTGAGGTCAATCTGATCACCGGTAACGCCGATGCGCTGATTTCCCGTATGGACTCAGAGGGCAAATTCAGTCCCGCAGACGTACTGGTCACTACCGATGTTGGCCGTTTGCAACGGGCCAAGTCGCAACAGTTGTTGCAAAGCGTCGATTCGCATGTACTGGGTGAAAAAGTGCCTGCAAGGTTAAGAGATGCTGATAACCAATGGTTCGCCCTGACCATGCGGGCCAGACCTGTGATGTACTCGAAAGACCGTGTCAGCGCCGATGAACTCAGTGATATAGAAGACCTGACCGCGGACAAGTGGAAAGGACGCATCTGCATCCGCTCTTCCAGCAACATTTACAACCAGTCGATGGTTGCGGCATTGATCGAGCAGATGGGTGAAGAGCAAACCCTGGAATGGGCAAAGGGTCTGGTGAAAAATTTTGCCCGCCCGCCTAAAGGTGGAGACAGAGACCAGATTAAGGCGGTTGCAGCAGGCCAATGCGACATCGCCATTGCCAACACCTACTATCTGGCAGGCATGCTGACCGACAGCGACAACTCTCAGGTGGAAGCGGCACAAAAAGTGGCAGTGTTCTGGCCTAATCAGGATAACCGGGGCGCCCATGTGAATATCTCCGGTGCAGGCGTTGCCCGTCATGCTCCGAATAAACAAGAGGCCAAAGCCCTGCTGGAATTTATGCTGACCGAAGAAGCCCAAGCCTGGTATGCGGAGCATAATGGTGAATATCCGATCTTAGACGGCGTGGAGCAAAGTGCCGTGCTGAAACAGTTTGGTGATTTTAAAGCCGAGAACATCCCACTGCAGCGTGTGGGTGAGTTAAACAGCGAGGCGCTGGTGCTCATGGATAAGGCCGGTTGGAAATAATTTCATCCCGTGATGTGTTAAACAGGATTACTTTTGCAGTCAGCATCAAATTTTAATGCCGGATCGGCCAGTCTCTGGCGTCTGGCGTCTTTAGGGCCAGCCTTGTTGCTGGCCCTGCCTGTTATTGTGGTGATGCTGAGTTTGCTGCAGCCACAATGGGCTATCTGGCAGCACCTTTCTGAAACCGTACTCTGGGATTATATCAGTAACAGCCTGTTGCTGGCATTTGGCGTGGGGATCGGCACACTGATACTGGGCACGTCCCTGGCCTGGGTCTGTCATCATTATGAGTTTGCCGGTCGCAGTGCATTTGAATGGTTGTTGTTACTGCCTATGGCCATGCCCGCCTATATTATCGCTTATTGTTATACCGGGTTACTGGATTTTGCCGGGCCACTGCAAAGCGCGTTGCGTGAGCAGTTCGGCTGGGCTTACGGTGAGTATTGGTTCCCTGAGGTGAGATCCTTAGGCGGCGCGGTGTTGATGCTGACCCTGGTGCTCTATCCTTACGTGTTTATGCTGGCCCGTAACGCCTTTCGTGATCAGGCTCAAAGCCTGCTGGAAGTGAGCCGGGCCGCCGGGCTGGGCCCGACCGGATATTTTATAAAAGTGGCCGTGCCTATGGCCCGGCCTGCCATTCTTACCGGGGTGGCGCTGGCAATGATGGAAGCCTTCGCCGACTTTGGTACAGTGGAGTATTTCGGTGTCAGTACCTTTACCACCGGAATTTTCCGCACATGGTTCGGGCTTGGCAATGCACAGGCTGCCGCACAGCTCTCCGCCTTGCTGACCACTTTTGTGCTGTTGCTGTTACTGCTCGAAAGAGGGTCGCGCAGCAAAATAAAGTATTACTATCAGGGCCAGAAACATCACCCGCAGAAACGACTGGCAACCACGCCCTTGTTATCGGCGTTACTGCTGCTTTTTTGTCTGGTTGTTCTGGCCGCTGGCTTTTTGATCCCGCTGTTTATGCTGATTAACTGGGTCTGGATGACAGGGGCAGGGCAGTTCGACGGACACTTTATGACCCTGATGTGGAACAGTTTTGGTCTTGCCCTGGCAGCGGCCTGTCTGGTTCTGATTCTCGCGCTGTTGTTTGCCTATGGCCGCCGGTTACGCCCTGATGCCCTGGTTAAAGTGCCGGTGACGCTGGCTTCTATGGGGTATGCTATACCAGGTACGGTTATCGCGGTGGGCGTGATGTTACCGCTGGCCTGGTTTGATAAAAGTCTGGATGCACTGATGCAGACCTGGTTTGGTGTCAGCACCGGCTTGCTGTTTTCCGGTACTGTGTTTGCACTGCTTTTAGCTTATGCGGTGCGCTTTCTGGCGGTGTCTTTACATCAGGTTGAAACGGGACTGGAGCGGATCAAGCCGAGTATGGATCAGGCCGGTCTGAGCCTGGGGGTCGGGCCATTGAAATCATTGCAACGGATCCATTTGCCGATGATGAAAGCCAGTCTGCTCAGCGCCATCTTGCTGGTGTTTGTGGATGTATTAAAAGAACTGCCGGCAACCCTGATTTTAAGGCCGTTTAATTTCGATACCCTGGCTGTGCGTACTTATGAACTGGCTTCCGATGAACGGCTCAGTGACGCCGCGCTGCCTGCGTTATCAATACTTGTCGCCGGGATTCTGCCTGTTATTATTCTGGCCCGAGCCATGAACCGGGACCCCCGTTGATGTTAGAACTGCAAAAGATCGCCATAGCCTACCAGCAACAACAGGTTGTAAAGGCCTTTGACCTGGAACTCGAAGCCGGAGAAATAGGCTGCCTGTTAGGTCCTTCAGGCTGCGGTAAAACCTCGGTGCTCAGAGCCATTGCCGGGTTTGAACCGGTTAAAGAAGGCGCGATTCTGCTGCATGAGCGTATGGTCAGTAAGCCAAATAAGAGTCTGGCTCCTGAGAAACGCCGGGTTGGCATGGTGTTTCAGGACTTTGCGTTATTTCCCCATCTGACCGTAGAGCAAAATATTGCCTTTGGACTGGGTAAATGGCCAGGCACTGAGCGCAAGCAGCGGATAACGGAGCTATTGGAGCTGGTGGAACTGACCGGTTATGCCGACAGATACAGCCATGCTCTGTCCGGCGGCCAGCAGCAGCGGGTGGCGCTGGCCCGGGCTATGGCACCAAGGCCTGACATTTTACTACTGGACGAACCTTTCTCCAGTCTCGATTCAGAGCTGCGGGAGAGCCTCGCAAGCCAGGTCAGAGCCATACTCAAACATGAAAAAATTACCGCACTGATGGTCACCCATGATCGTGCCGAAGCCTTCGCCATGGCCGACAAACTTGGCGTGATGTCACAGGGGCGGATGTTGCAGTGGGGCACGCCGGATCAGCTTTATCATCTGCCGGATAATAAAGTGGTGGCGGATTTTATCGGCAAATGTACCTTTTTATCGGCCAGAGTGACCGGTGAGCGAACCGTAGAGTCGGCACTGGGAACACTGGATTGCGGATATCCGCTGCAGGCAGAGATCGATACCCTGGCAGAATTGATGATTCGTCCACACCAGCTCCGTTTCAACGGACAAAGCGGTGTCAAGGCACAGATTTGTGACAGGGTGTTCAGGGGCGCTGACTTTCTCTATCAGTTGCAACTGGAAAATGGTGAGCAGCTTTTTTGCGCGGCGCCAGTAGAGATCAATTATCCACAGGGGCAATGGGTGGGGATTGAGCTCTGCCTGACCCGGCCTGTATTATTTCCGGTTCAGCAGAACGGGGAGCTGGCCTGATGAATCCCGGATTACACAAGTGCATTTTACTGATACAGCTATTCGTCATTGTCTGGGCCGGCCATGTCAGTGCCTGGGGCGAGAAAGGCCATAGGGCTGTCGCCCTGGCCGCCTATGAAAAGCTGCAGCCACAAGCTAAAGAGCAGGTTGGCAGCTTATTGGCGATAAAAGGCTTTGATTCTCTGGCCGATGCAGCGGTCTGGCCCGATTTGGTCAGAGATACCAAGCAGCCTGAATTCAGTCATACGGGACCCTGGCATTACGTTAACTTATCCCTGTCTGCCAGCACCTTTGAGCGCTCCAGAGATTGTCCTGATAACTGCGCGGTCAGCGCATTAGAACAGATGCAGGCACAATTAAAAGGTTCCGACCGGCAACAGCGCGTCGAGGCACTGGCGTTTATCGTGCATATTGTGGCCGACTTGCATCAGCCACTGCATGTAGGCTATGGCTATGATCGCGGTGGTAATGATTATTCACTCAGAGTGGGCAAGGAAGACTTCAGTCTGCATTATTACTGGGATGTGTATGTGCTCAAAAACACCGGTAATGCCCGCCAACTGGCCAGACATCTAAGCTCCCGGCTTACTCAGCCTCAGATCAAACGGCAACAGGTGGCAGCGGTATCCCAATGGCTTTATGAATCACACGCTATTACCCGGCGCATCTATGCCCGTAAGCCGAAAACCATCTCAGAGTCACAATATCAGCAGGATCAGAAGCAGGCTCTGGAGCAACTGACTCTGGCTGCCGCCCGGTTGGCGTATCTGTTGAACAATCAACTTTGATCTTCTGTTCAATACGGGCGTAACCAATCCTTTTATCTGAATCCAATTTCTATGGCAAAAATCGCTGTAATCGGTGCCGGAGTGACCGGTAGTCTGCTGGCGCATAAGTTGAGCCAGGACGGCCACACCGTCACGGTACTGGAAAAATCCCGTGGCCGGGGCGGGCGCTGCACTACTAAACGTACCCATTGGGACAGTTTGATATGGGCGCGCCCTTAATCAGAACCCAGGACGAGCAGACAATCAATTTGCTTGATGAGCTGGATATTGCCGGTGTCGCAAGGCGCTGGCATGTAACAGCTGCTGATTGTTATCAGCCGCACAGCACAACACCGAATGTTCAGGTGCAATCCACAGATGACAGCTTCTATGTCTTCACTCCGGGGATGAATGCCGCCTGCCGATATTGGCTGCAGGGCAGTAAGTTAATCACATCGGCCAGAATTTCCCATTTGCAGCAGACAACAGCAGGCTGGTTGCTCTGGGATCAGCAGCAGGGCCAATATGGTACTTTTGACTGGGTGATAGTTACCGCACCCTGGCCACAGGCCCAGCTTTTGCTGGCTGAGCATTACGCCGGTTTGCCGCCTCAGGCAGAGTCGCACTGGCTGGCCTGTCGGGCTGTGGCAATGCAATTTGCGCAGCCTGTCAGTCATGATACGGAGCTGGTGTACTTGCATAACTCACCACTGCAGTTGCTGGTTTGTGACAGTGCTAAACCAGGCCGGCAACAACAGTCAGGGCAAACCTGGGTTGCGCATTTCAGTCACGCTGCGTCAACTGAGCATCAAAACAGTGATGATAATTCCTGGTCTGAATCCGCCTGCGCGCAGATGGCCGCAGTTTTTGGGCAAGTGAACTTAAAGCCACAACACAGTTATCAGCATTATTGGCGTTATGCACGTTTATCACATCAGGGGACGCTGCCCGGTATGCTGTCCGATCCTGCATTAAAACTGGCTGCTGCCGGAGACTGGAGCTTTGGTGGGTCAATACCCTCTGCGATCAAAGCCGCCACCGGACTGCATTCGCAATTGGCACAAATTCTCTGATATTCTAGATTCTGAGAATATGTCAGAAACAGGAATTGTTTATGCGACCTTGTGACAGTTGTGATTGTGATGCGCCGCTCGAGTTTTCCATCGCCATGGCCTTTCAGCCCATTGTAGACGTGGAAAATGAAACAATTTTTGCCCATGAAGCACTGGTCCGTGGCGAAAATGGTGAAGGCGCCTGGGAAATTCTATCCAGAGTTAACGAAAACAACAGGTACAGCTTTGATCAAACCTGTCGCACGACTGCAATCAGAATAGCCAGTGAGTTAGGGTGCCAGCAACGCCTGAGTATCAATTTTCTGCCCAACGCGGTTTATGAACCGGAAGCCTGCCTGCAATTTACTCTCAAAGCAGCGAAAAAGTATAACTTTCCCCGTGAAAAGATTATCTTCGAAGTCACTGAACATGAGCGGGTGGACAGCGAAAAGATCGTCGATATTTTCAGAACCTATCAGAATAAGGGCTTTCTTACTGCGATTGATGACTTTGGGGAAGGCTTTGCCGGTCTGAACCTGCTGGCCCAGTTTCAGCCGGATATTATCAAACTCGATATGCAACTGATTCGCAATATTCACAATGACAAAGCCAAGCAGGCTATTCTCAAAGGAATATTGTTAACCTCGGAACTGCTGGAGATAACTGTGCTTGGCGAAGGAGTTGAGACCCGGGAGGAGTTTGATTATCTCAAGGATCAGGGACTTCGTTATATGCAGGGCTACTTTCTGGCCCGCCCCCAGTTTATGCAACTGGCTACCATAGAAGACGTACTGAAGAATATTTATGATCACTAAGTTAAAGAGCTGGCTGCAGGATAATCTCAAACAGCAACCAGAGAATGACAACGCCTTAGAATTGGATCTGGCCACCGCCGTGCTTTACTGTGAAGTGATCAGGGCGGACAACGAACTGGATAAGCAGGAGCAGGATTTAATGCAATCCATGTTGGTCAGTCAGTTTCAGATATCAGAGCAGCAGGCCCGGGAACTGATACACAGCTCAGGTGATGAAGCCAAACATGCGGCGGATTTGGTCAGCTTTACCCGTTTGGTGAATGAGCGCTGTGACGCACAGCAGAAAAATCTGATCCTGGAAAACCTCTGGCAACTGGCCTATGCCGATGATCATCTCGATCCCCATGAAGAGCATATTATTCGCCGTATAGCCGATCTGTTGTATTTACCCCACAGTCAGTTTATTCAGGCAAAGCTCAAGGTACAGGAGAATCTGGATAGCTAACCCATTTCTGACCTGAAACTGCCGCCAGGTCAGGAATCAAACTGATTACGAACGGGCGTTAGCGCTCCACTTCTTTCATATTCCAGGTGCTGATTGCACCCAACAGCCCGGATATGCCCAGTATCAGTACCACCGCTGGCAGTGAATAGCTGGCGATCAGAGACGTCAGTGCACCAAACAGCAGCAATAGTACACCGATTAAACTGTTGCTCACCGATACATAGTCGGTGCGCTTTACTCCGCCTGCCATATCTACCAGATAGGTCTGCCGGCCAATTCTTACTCCCGAGTGGGCCACGCTCAGAACAAAATAAAATACCGCATACAGATACAGGTTCGGGTCTTGAATCAATATCTCCACGGCAAACAGCCCAAGGCAACACAGCGCTGCGATCAGACCGCCACGGAACATGACCTGGCGGCTGGAGGTATCGGCCATAAAGCCCCAGATACTGGCTGAAAGGCTGGCACCGAGGCTGGAAGCGAGTAAAAAGGAGGCAAACAGCCCCGGGCTGCTGGCTTTTTGCTGTGCCAGTAACAAAATAAAGGGTGAGGCCAGGGCTGAGCCCATCAGCAGAGCCCGGGATATTACAAAGTGGCGAAAATCTGTATCCGTCTTCATCAGTGACAGGTTTTTCCATCCTTCTTTGATGGCGTTTTTTCCTCCGGATGTCTCTCCTGGCTGTTCCTCCACTAACATAAAGATCACCGTGGCGAAGATCCAAAGCAGGCCCGCCAATATCAGCAGCAGGTTGTAAAAGGTGACAGTGGGATCTTCACTGCCGGCAAAGAAAGCCAGGCTGATCACCACCGTAATTAAACCTGATACCGTAGTGGCGATCCCTGAAAGACGACCACGGCGCTGTTTAGGAATAGTCTTACCCTGAATGTCCTTGATGGTGACCGAGCACATGCCCCTGGCCAGACTGAATATCACCAGTAATAGCAGTACCGCAATACCGGCCTGCACAGGGGCAAGTACCCAGATTGCCAGCGCCATGCAGGTTACTGCCACACCCTGAATCAGGCTGCCGATAAGCCAGAATGCCTTGCGTTTAGGATGTCGGCGCACCCAGGCACCGATGGCCAGTTGCGGGATCAATGAGCCGGACTCCCGAATCGGCACCAGCATAGATATTATCGCGGCCGGCGCGCCTATGCTGCCCAATAACCAGGTCAGCACAATTTTTGGGGAGGCCAGCAGATCGCCGAGTTTGGTCAGCACTAAACAGGCGGTAATGACCAGAAAATTACCTGGTACCTGATCACAGGCTTTATCGTCGAGATCCTTGCAGGCACGGCCCTCGTGCTCGGCATCAATCAACTGATAGATATCGGCTGGTTTCATTTATTTAATCTGTTGATGGCTTGGCAATAAAAACAGCTTATCAAAGTGAAGAGGGTGCGGACATTATTGTTCACTGGGATTTAAGAAAAGAGGTCTTAAAAACCAGAAAACGCCAGTTTACATTCGATCATAAAATGATCGTTGATTGATCTGGATCAAGGAAGTGCAAAATTTATTCAAAGAGGTAAATCCCTAGCTAATAACCCTATGCTATATGTGGTTAATAAATATTTATTCGGTTTTTTCCTTTGATATTGAATTAAAATTCGCTCGTCTCTCAATAAATTTAAAAAAATAATGAGGCACTATGAAAAACAATGGACCAGTTACTCAGATAGAAGAGCCTTTTCCGGAGCACGCCAATATTCTTTCCACGACTCAACCCGATGGAAAAATTACCTACGTAAACGATGATTTTATCCGTATCAGTGGCTTTGATGAGCAGGAGTTGCTTGGTCAAAACCATCATATTGTTCGTCACCCTGATATGCCGCCAGATGTATTCAGAATATTCTGGAATACCCTTAAAAATGGCTCATCATGGATGGGGATCGTCAAAAACCGTTGTAAAAATGGGAATCACTACTGGGTAGATGCCTTTGCGTCTCCAATCAGCAAGGATGGCAGCGTTGCCGAGTATCAGTCGGTGCGCCGCAAGGCCTCACCTGATTTTGTGCACAGGGCTGAGGGGCTCTATAAAAAGATCTTTGCCGGTAAAAGACTAAAAGAGAGTATGAACGCGCTGAGCCTGCCAGTCAGGTTCGCTTTAGCCATCAGTTTACCTTTACTGTTACCTGTTGCAGCATTGTTGCTACAGGCACCGTTGGCGATCATCTTGTTCAAATTGGCTCTGGCCGGTGTATTGGCCGTGGCCGGAGTACTGTACTTTTACCGGCCCCTGAAAGGATGTGTGGAGCGGGCGAAAAACATTATATCTGATGATCTTGCCCGCTATGTCTATACCGGCCGGCGCGATGAGGCCGGTCAGATTTTACTGGCTTTTAAGGCGCTGGAGTCAGAAGCGGCAGCCCTGATTGGTCGTATTGATAACATGTCCGGTGTACTCAGCAGCGGTGCCAGCACCTTAAGTTCGGCGGTCAGCCAGTCTAAACAAGGCACGCTCAGGCAGTTTGAAGAAACTGAGCAGGTCGCCACCGCCATTGAGCAAATGTCGGCCAGTATTGAATCCGTAGCCACCAATTCGGCTGAAAGTGCCGCCTCTGCGGCAAAGAGCCTGGACGAAGCCAGTCGCAGTCAGCAGGTAGTTGAGCAAAATGCGCAATCAATTGAGGCCCTGAAGACTCAGTTGTCCGAGGTATCTGATGTTATTTCTGAAGTGGCCGCCAGCAGTGAGGACATCGCCAGTATTCTGGATGTGATTATTGGTATCGCCGAGCAAACTAACCTGCTGGCACTCAACGCTGCTATTGAGGCGGCCCGAGCCGGAGAGTCAGGACGGGGCTTTTCAGTGGTGGCCGATGAGGTGCGCTCTCTTGCCAATCGCACACAACACTCTACCGGGGAGATCCGAAACGTGATCGACAGATTACAGCAAGGTGTGAAAAGCGCCGTCGATGGCATGGCAGCCGGACAAAAAATGGCGCTAAGTGGTGCACAGCAAAGCCGCCTTACCGCCGATGCGCTGGAAAGAATGCTGATATCGATCAGCCAGATCAGTGACATGAGTGCTCAGATCACCGAAGCGGTGACACAGCAAAGTGAAGTGGCTGAGGAAATTAACCGCAGTGTTACAGTGATCAGGGAGATGTCTCAGGAGAACCTGAGCGGCGTCGAAGACAGTGAAAAAACCAGTATTGAGCTGATGCAAATTACCCGAAAACTGGATGAGCTGACCGGGCAGTTCTGGATCAATCAACAGAGACGTTAATATGCAGGTGCTTGCTACGGAATATACGGGCGAAACGCCTCTGGTAAACTTTTTACAACAGCATGCCCTGTTCGACAAGAGTGGTCTGGTACAGATCTATGTAGGCCATGAAGCCAATCAGGCATTATTTGATTTGCTTGATCTGGTGGTCGAGTTGTTACCGGATTTTAAGGTTATCGGCTGTTCTACGGCCGGTGAGATTATTCATGGTCGATGCTGCTCTGGCGCTATTGTTCTGACATTTCTGCAGACTGAAAAGCTCAGTGTTGACACCTTCTACTCTGCCACCCTGAGTTTTGATGCGGGGCAGCAACTGGCGAGAGGCCTGCAAAAGGATAAACGGCAAATGGCGTTTATGTACGGCAACTCATTGCATGCCAACCCGGAGCTGTTCATCAGAGGTTTTCATTGCGAGGCTGAAGATATTTGCCTGGTTGGTGGTAATGCCGCAGATAACAAGGTTTTCAGGAATACCTTTGTGATCCATGGGCGTCTGATCGCCACAGAAGGGGTCGTAGGGGCAGTGTTGTCAGGTGAAAAGTTGGGTATGGATATCCACTTTTTTATGAACTGGAAACCCATAGGCCATGCTATGCAGGTAACCAGGGTCGAGGACAATGTCCTCTATGAGCTTGATGGCATCCCTGTTACTGAAGTCTACAAAAAGTATTTCGGAAGTGAATTTGTCAATGGATTTCCGGAAACTGTTATTGAGTTTCCGCTGATTATCGAACGTCAGGGTTTTCAGATAGCCCGCGCCCCGGTGGCCTTGCTGCGCAAGGATAACGCCATCGCCTATGCCGGGTCCTTCCTGCCCGGAGATCATGTTTTTTTCAGTGTGGCTGATATAAGAGAAATTGATCGCTACCGTACTGCTATTACCTCCTCTGAGAATAGCGCGTGCTTTATCTTTTCCTGCGCCGCAAGAAAATCTTTCCTGCGGGACAAAATCACTCAGGAAATCGGCTCCCTTGATGGAGGGAGTAATGGACATGGTTGTTTTACTTACGGTGAGTATTTGTGCGTGGACGGTCAGGCAGAGTTGTTTAATATCAGCACAGTGTTTGTTGCCATTACTGATAATGCCCGGAGCAAGAAAAGCATGCTGTTGAAAAAGCAGCTCAGTGAAACGGGTGACAGCGACAAGGTACCAGATAAGTTGTCATTGTTGTCTCATCTGGCCGGCGTTACCGGGGAGGAGTTGCACCGCAATATGCAGTTTCTGGAACAGTACAAAGCCGCCCTGGATAAAACCGCTATCGTTTCTATTGCCGATCCCCAGGGCAACATCACCTATGTGAATAAGCTTTTTGAAGAGATCAGTGGTTACAGCGCAGCTGAAGTGTTGGGCAAAAATCACCGGATTCTGCGTCACCCTGACATGCAGCCTAAGGTTTTTGAAAGTTTGTGGAAAACCATTTCTGAGCGCCGCACCTGGCGCGGGTTGATTAAGAACCGGCGTAAAGATGGCAGCTATTATTTTGTTAACACCACTATTGTGCCGGTACTGAATGTCTCTGGAGAGATTAAAGAGTTTGTCAGTATTCGCACAGACGTCACCAAAATCATCAAGGCGCAGACCCAGATTCGTGCTCAGCTACACGATGCACTGACCGGTCTTCCTAACCGGATCAGGTTGCTGAAGGAAATCGCTGAGAGGGATATAGGTCAAATTGCGCTTATGGACGTCAGAAACTTCAAAATTCTGAATGATTTCTGGGGCTTTGAGATGGGCGATTTGTTTATCCAGTTACTCAGCCGCAGCCTGATCAACCTGGCCGACAGATTTAACTTTCACCTCTACCGATTAAGTGGTGCGATCTTCGCTCTGTTGCCCAAGCAGGTAATGCCGGAGTCCCGTTTGTGTGAACAGCTGGACAAGATAAAATCTGAAGTTGAAAATGTTCCCTTATGTGTCGGTGAATATGATACTGACGTTCAGCTCTCTGTAGGCGTTGGTCTGGGTGAGCAGAATCCGCTGGCCCTGGCGGAATCGGCGCTCAACGAAGCAAAAGAAACAGATGGTGATGCCAGTCTTATTTTGCGCAGGGAAGAGGATCACTCGGTTGACGCGTTTTACTGGATCAACGAAGTGCGCAATGCACTCTCCGAAGGTCGGGTGCTAGCTCATTTTCAGCTTATCCGACCGGTATCGGAAGATCATACCCAGCGTAAATATGAAACCCTGGTCAGGCTGCAACTCAAAGATGGCAGTATTGTCAGCCCGGCCGCCTTCTTACCCTTCGTTAAGCGCACCAGACTCTACTCACAGATCACCAGATTGATGGTGCAGCAGGCGATTGAAGCAAGCAGACATCTTCAGTGTAGCGTTTCTGTTAACCTCACAGTTAAGGACATTGTAAATCAGGGGCTGATGGAAGAGATTATGGCGTTGCTGGATGCCGGTGACGGCAACAGGATCATTTTCGAGTTGACTGAATCTGAAGCGATAGTCGACTTTATCCCGGTGCGGCGATTTATCGAATCGGTTCGCAAGGCCGGGGCAAGGGTTGCCATCGATGATTTTGGCAGTGGCTATTCTAATTTCAGTTATCTGGTTGAGATAAAACCGGACTACATCAAAATAGACGGTTCTATTATCAGTAAGATTATGACCAGCGAACAAAGTTTTCTGGTTACCCAGGGGATTATCGATCTGTCCAGAAAAATCGGTGCAAAGGTTATTGCCGAATTTGTCAGTGATAAGGCAATTTTTGACAGAGTGAAAACCTCAGGGGTCGACTTTGTCCAGGGCTACCATATCGGTCATCCACAAACTATGCAGGCAGCCCATTCGGGCCAAAGGGACACAAATCAGTTATCACCTGCAGATAGCTGAATACCAAAATCTGTGGGTTTAAACCAGTAACGGGGGTTCTGGTAATTGGTTTCAGAGGGAAGCAGAGGGTTATCAATCTGAAAGTAGCGCACATTCTGTTGGTCCGTTAACGGAAAAATGTGTCTGGTGAGGGGGTGGCTCTGCATAAACTGTATAAAGTCGCCATTATCGATCAGTTTCTCCAGTCCTCGTTCTATCCACCTGGCCAGTTCTTCATTGGTTTTGCTGGTAAAGAAATACACCGCAAAAGGGTAGTGCAGCAATATGCCGTCATAGCTGACCAGATCAGGATAATGCTGCGCGCGTAATATCAGCTCTTTGCTGTGATCATGATAGCCTCTGGGGAAATAATCACAGCGTCTGGCCTGGAGCATGTCAAACAGCTTTTCATAATTCGGTGTGGTGGTGACTTTCAATCCCGCCTGGCGCAGTATGTCAGTATCCGGCCAGTCGGTGCCCTGACAGGCAACCAGTTGTTGTAATGCTTCTAATGTCGTGACCTTGTCCATCCTCGGGACAGTGTCACGGTGAAGCTGGAACTTCCGAAAGCCAATTAAACCGCGGGTAGTGGGAATGCGGATCGCCCGCAGTTGCCGCTCTTTTTCTTTATCTGTGCCCAGCCAGTAGAGATCCAGCCATTGCCCTTTGACTAATTCCCGCAATGCTCTGCCTTCAACCATCTCCATGCTGGCCCGGATTTCAGGTATCGGCTTATCCTTAGCACCAGCCTCAAGCGCCAGTTTCAGCAGTTTCACGTGGTAATCATGGGAAATATCATAGGCCGACCTCGGCCCCGGAATCTGGATGAGTTGTTTGCTGATACCAGCGCAGGGAAGTATCAGTAAGACTATGACGATAAGTCTGTAAACCTTTGTCATTGACTCCTTTTCCCTGGCTGCTCTTGATTTTAATTTATAGTGACACTGAACGCACCTGAAGTGAACAGGGGAAGGATAATCTTTGGGCGCCGGTAGTTATTTTATACCTGCAGGCTTTTCTCTGAGCTATGGTTACCGGGTTGTATTTTTTAAAGGACTGGTGATGTTAATGCGTCTGCTGATTTTTATTTTACTGGCCTATCTGTTGATATTGGTAGCCGTCTATTTTCTGCAGCAACGATTACTTTATTTTCCGTCACCCTCCCAGGCGCCGGAATCTCAGCTTAAGCCTTTGCAACTGACCCCATGGCCTGAACAGAATTTCAAAGGATATCTGGGCCCTGAGCCGCAGCAGTCCAAAGGTATGGTACTGGTGTTTCACGGTAATGCCGGGGCAGCCTGGCAGCGCAGTTATTATACCCGGGCGCTGACGAGGTTGGGCTATCGGGTGTTGCTGGTGGAGTATCCCGGCTACGGGGGTCGTGCAGGTACACTGAATCAACAGAGTCTGACCGAAGATGGCCTGCAAACCCTGAAGCTGGCCGGGCAGCACTTTGAAGGCCCGCTTTATCTGTGGGGGGAATCCTTAGGTGCAGGCGTGGTGGCTTCTGTTGCGGCCAGACTATCTGCTGATTCTCGGGTTGCCGGGCTGATATTAATGGCACCCTGGGATTCATTAACGGTACTGGCACAACACCATTACTGGTATCTGCCGGTGAAATGGTTGCTTAAGGACAAGTACGACAGCATCACAAGCCTTTCTGCCTTTGACAAGCCAGTGGCCATGCTGGTGGCAGGGCAGGATACTATTATTCCCAATCGCCATAGCCTGGCGTTATACGAATCGCTGTCGGCGCCTAAATCAATCTGGCGCTTTGATAACGCCAGCCACAATAACTGGCCTAATCAGGCGGATGCAAAATGGTGGCAGGAAGTGATGAATTTTGTTTCTGCCGCCGATTCTGTAACTGCCAGGAATGCAAATTAGCCCGGAGTTGGACCTCGCATAATCGGCCAGTTTGGGTATACTATGCGGCCCTTATTTTAAGCATTTTTACGGCGCTGACCGGTGCACGGTTGCAGGCGGACCGTTATTAAAACAACAGACAGGTAGTTTCATGCGCACAGATTATTGCGGCAATATCAATGCATCTTATACCGGACAGGACGTAACGCTATGTGGCTGGGTAAACCGGCGCCGGGATCTCGGCGGGGTGATTTTCCTCGACCTGCGCGATCGTCAGGGTATCGTGCAGGTGGTATATGACCCGGATCTGGCCGAAGTGTTCGAACAGGCCAATAAGGTCCGCAACGAGTATTGTGTGCAGATCAAAGGCCTGGTGCGCGCCCGTCCCGAAGGGCAGGTAAATAAAGACATGCCTACCGGTGAAATTGAAATTCTCGGTAAAGAACTGACAATTTTAAGTAAAGCGGCACCCTTACCGCTGGACTCCAATCAGGAGAACTCTGAAGAGCAGCGTCTTAAATATCGCTATCTGGATCTGCGTCGCCCGCTGATGACCCAGCGTCTGATGTTCCGGGCCAAAGTCACCGGGGCGGTACGCCGTTATCTGGAGCGTGAAGGCTTTCTGGATATCGAAACGCCGATCCTGACCAAAGCCACACCGGAAGGGGCCCGCGATTATCTGGTGCCAAGCCGTACCCACAAAGGTGAGTTTTTTGCTCTGCCACAATCTCCGCAGCTGTTTAAGCAATTGCTGATGATGTCAGGCATGGACAAGTATTATCAGATCGTCAAATGTTTCCGCGACGAAGACTTGCGTGCCGATCGTCAGCCTGAGTTTACCCAGATCGACCTGGAAACCTCTTTCCTTGATGCCGATGGCGTGATGGCCATTACCGAGGGCATGATCCGCAGTCTCTTTAAAGAACTGCTGGATGTGGAGTTAGCTGATTTCCCCCGTATGACCTATGCCGACGCCATGCGCCGCTATGGCTCTGATAAGCCGGATTTACGCAATCCACTGGAGCTGACCGATGTGGCCGACCTGCTCAAAGAGGTTGAATTTAAGGTCTTCTCCGGTCCAGCCAATGATGCCAAAGGCAGGGTGGCGGTGATCCGGGTGCCGGGCGGTGCTGGTTTGTCGCGCAAGCAACTGGATGACTACGCCAAATTTGTCGGTATCTATGGCGCCAAAGGCCTGGCCTGGCTGAAGGTAAATGATAAAGCTGCCGGACTGGACGGGCTGCAATCGCCTATTCTTAAATTCCTCGGCGAAGAGGTTGCCAATAAATTACTTGAGCGGACTGGTGCCGAGAGTGGTGATATTCTGTTATTTGGTGCCGACTCGGCCACTGTGGTGACCGAAGCGCTGGGGGCTCTGCGTCTTAAACTCGGTGAAGATCTGGAGCTGCTCGAAGGTGACTGGAAGCCGCTTTGGGTTGTGGACTTCCCTATGTTTGAAGAGGTGGATGGTGAGCTGTATGCCTTGCATCACCCCTTTACCGCGCCCCGTGACCTCAGTGCTGAGCAACTGGCGGCGGACCCGGTTAATGCCTTGTCCAACGCCTATGATATGGTGTTAAACGGTGTCGAGCTGGGGGGCGGTTCGGTGCGTATTCATGATCAGACTATGCAGGCCGAGGTGTTCCGCATTCTGGGGATCAGTGATGAGGAAGCCGAACTGAAATTTGGCTTTTTACTCGAAGCGCTGAAATACGGCGCACCGCCTCATGCAGGCCTGGCCTTTGGTCTGGATCGTATGGTGATGCTGATGACAGGCGCCACCTCTATCCGTGATGTGATGGCTTTTCCCAAAACTACCACTGCGGCCTGTCCGCTTACCGATGCGCCATCGCCAGCCAATCCTCAGGCGTTGCAGGATCTGGCCATTGAAGTGAAAAAGGCTGATAAGCCACAGGACTGAACTTGAGCTTTAAACGTCCAGAGTCGGCGCTGGTGGTGATTTATGATCACCACCGGCGGGTGCTGTTGTTGCAACGTCTGGATGATGCCGATTTCTGGCAGTCGGTAACCGGTACCATGGAGGGGCAGGAAACACCGTATCAGACTGCGCTGCGCGAAGTGAAAGAAGAAACCGGTATCGATATTCTGCATGAGGGTTATACCCTCAAAGATGAGCTGAAAATAAATCACTATCCTATCCGCTCAGCCTGGCGTTATCGCTATGCCCCTGAGGTTACCCACAATAAAGAACATGTCTTCAGTCTTGAAGTACCATCAGAACAACTCATCAGGCTGACGGAACACAGTGCATATCTATGGTTACCCGCCGAGCAGGCGGTAGCCAAAGTCTGGTCCGATACCAATCGTCAGGCTATTTTGCAGTTGAGTCAGAATTGGTAAGCTCTTAAAACAGATTCTCGTCAATCTCACAACGCTTCACAGGAGGAGACGGATGGCCGGACACAGTAAATGGGCCAATATCAAGCATCGCAAGGCGGCGCAGGATGCCAAACGGGGCAAGATTTTTACCAAGCTGATTCGGGAACTGGTGACCGCTGCCCGCGAGGGCGGTGCCGATCCCGACGCCAACCCCAGATTGCGGGCTGCTATCGACAAGGCCCTGTCGAATAATATGAAGAAAGATACGGTGGATAATGCCGTGGCCCGGGGCGCCGGTAATGCCGATGGCGACAATATGGAAACCGTGGTCTACGAGGGCTATGGCGCCGGTGGCACGGCGGTGATGGTAGAAGCGATGACTGATAATATTAACCGCACCGTCAGCGATATCCGCCATGCTTTTTCCAAACACGGCGGCAATCTGGGCACCAATGGCTCGGTGGCCTATCTGTTCAGCAAAAAAGGCGTGATCAGCTATGCCAGTGAGACGGACGAAGAACAGCTGATGCTGATTGCACTGGAGGCGGGGGCTGAAGATATTCAGACCAATGAGGATCAGAGCTTTGAGGTGTATACCAGCCCTGAGCGTTTCGGGAAGGTGAAGGATGCCCTGGATGAGGCTGGCCTCAAAGCCGCCCACGCCGAAGTGACGTTGGTGCCTGCCACCAAAGCGGAACTGGATGAACAGAGCGCGCCGACGCTGATTAAACTGGTGGATGCCTTAGAAGATCTGGATGATGTACAGGAAGTCTACACCAATGCCCATATCAGCGATGATATTCTGGAGAATCTTGATGAGTAAGGGCCGCCTTTGATTATTCTGGGCATCGATCCCGGCTCAAGAATTACCGGCTATGGCCTTGTTCGCCAGCAGGGGCAAAAGTTCGAGTATGTAGGCAGCGGTTGTATTCGTTTATCGGATGGCCCGTTACCTGAGCGTTTGCAACAGATTTATAACGGTGTCAGTGAGATTATTGCCCAGTTTCAGCCCGAGGAAATGGCGGTAGAACAGGTGTTTATGGCCCGTAATCCGGATTCGGCGCTGAAGCTGGGGCAGGCCAGGGGCGCGGCGATTGTGGCCGGCACCAATCATGGTCTGTTGCTGGCGGAGTACTCGGCCCGCCAGATTAAACAGGCGGTGGTGGGCAAGGGCGGCGCAGCCAAAGAACAGGTGCAGCATATGGTCAGTTTTTTGCTGAAATTACCGGGTAAGCCCCAGGCTGATGCCGCCGATGCCCTGGCAGTGGCGTTATGCCATGGTCATACCCGCCAGAGCCTGATTAAGCTATCCGGCCAGGCCAGTAAAACCGTGCGGGGCAGATTGAGGAAATAAAACTACAGAGACACAGAGAACACAGAGGTTTAAAGGCGGTTTAGCGCAAAGCCGCAAAGAACGCGAAGGTAAAGGACGACAGAGCGTTAAATCTCTGCGATCTCCACGTCTCTGCGTGACCTTCAGCTTTTATTTATCTGATCTCGCAGAGGCGCAGAGGGATAGATCATCAATCCTTATACCTCTGTGTTCTCTGTGACTCTGTGGTGAATAATAAAAAACAGGAAGATTAATATGATAGGCAGAATTCGCGGGATACTGGTTGAGAAGCAGCCGCCACAGATTTTGATCGAAGCGGCCGGGGTGGGCTATGAGATTCAGCTGCCCATGACCAGCTTTTACCAGTTGCCCGATGCCGGTGAAGAAGTGATTGTTTATACCCATTTTGTGGTGCGTGAAGATGCCCAGTTGCTGTTTGGTTTTGCTAATCAGTCGGAAAGGGCGCTGTTTCGGGAGCTGATCAAGGCTAACGGCGTGGGCCCGAAGATGGCGCTGACCATTTTATCCGGCATGTCGGCGGCACAGTTTGTTCATTGCGTACAGCAACAGGATGTCAACGCGCTGGTGAAGCTGCCGGGGGTGGGTAAGAAAACCGCCGAGCGCTTGCTGGTGGAGCTTAAGGACAGACTCAGCAGCCTGCTGGGAGAGAATACTGATAATCATCTTGCAGCGCAGCCACAGACCATTGAAAATACCTTTGTGGTGTCTGATGATCCTAAAGAAGAGGCCATCAGTGCGCTGGTGGCTCTGGGATATAAACCGGCGCAGATCAGCAAAACCGTTAATAATCTGCATCGTCAGGGCATGACCAGTGAAGATCTGATCCGCGAAGTCTTGCGGTCAATGTTGTAGGGACTGTATGCAAGAGCCTGTAGGTCGGGATTTATCCCGACAACGGTTAAAAAATGGACGCTGATGTCGGACTAAAGTCCGGCCTGCGTCGCAGCATTGCCAGCCGGACAAATAGTCCATAGCAAAGCAGAATTGGGATATAAATAAAATGATAGAAGCCGATCGTCTGGTAGAGCCTGCAGCCAGCAATGAAGATGAGGTTATCGACAGGGCCATACGCCCAAGGATGCTGGCCGACTATACCGGTCAGGATCATGTCTGTGAGCAGATGGAAATCTTTATTCAGGCTGCCCGTAACCGTAAAGACGCCCTCGATCATTTGTTGATCTTCGGTCCGCCCGGTTTAGGTAAAACTACTCTGGCCAATATCGTTGCCAATGAAATGGGGGTGAGCATTAAAACCACCTCAGGCCCGGTGCTGGAAAAAGCCGGCGATCTGGCGGCGCTGCTGACCAACCTCGAAGCCCATGATGTGCTGTTTATCGATGAGATACACCGTTTAAGCCCGGTAGTGGAAGAGATTCTCTATCCGGCCATGGAAGACTACCAACTGGATATTATGATCGGCGAGGGGCCCGCGGCCCGCTCTATCAAGCTCGAACTGCCACCTTTTACGCTGGTGGGTGCCACCACCAGGGCGGGCTCGTTAACCTCGCCGCTCAGAGATCGCTTTGGCATAGTGCAGCGGCTGGAATTTTATAATATTGCCGATCTGACCACCATTGTGACCCGTTCTGCTGATTATCTGAATCTGCAGCTGGAGCCTGAAGGGGCCCTCGAAGTGGCACGGCGCTCCCGTGGTACCCCCCGTATTGCCAACCGTCTGCTGCGCCGGGTCAGAGATTATGCGGAAATTAAGGCCCAGGGTCACATTACCCCGGATGTGGCCGGCAAAGCGCTGGATATGCTGGATGTGGATACGCAGGGCTTTGATTATATGGACCGCAAGTTACTCAACGCCATTATCGATAAGTTCAGCGGCGGGCCAGTGGGGCTGGATAACCTGGCCGCAGCCATAGGTGAAGAAAAAGAAACCATTGAAGATGTGATAGAGCCGTATCTGATTCAGCAGGGCTTTTTGCAGCGCACTCCCCGTGGCCGTATCGCCACCCAGCGCGCCTTTTTGCACCTTGGCTTTGATATTAAACCTGAGTAAGAAGTATGGATTACATCCAGGCCAGGGAGTATTTACTGAGTAAACCCGAAGCCATTGAAGACTTTCCCTTCGGTCCTGAGGTGGCAGTGTATAAGATTGCGGGCAAAATGTTTGCCACCTTAGGTACCGAAAAAGGTGCAGATGGCAAGCCGGAAGGGCGCATGAATCTGAAATGCGAGCCTACCCAAGCACTGATGCTCAGAGAAATTTTCAGTGCCGTAATCCCCGGCTATCATATGAATAAGCAGCACTGGAATACGGTGATACTGGATGGTTCGGTACCGCAAGGTGAGCTTAAGAGAATGATCGATCACTCTTATGCTCTGGTGGTAAAAGGCTTACCCAAAGCCAAACGCCAGGGCCTGATTGCCAAATATGGCGAACAAGTAGAATAATTTGCCGCTTTCAGTTACCAGAACAAAAAGCTTTTCAGCACAGAGCCACAAAGGGCACAGCGGTTTGGACAATTAATCTTATCAGTCTCCGCGCGCTCTGCGAGATCTTAAGCTTTTATTTGTTTGATATCTCAGAGACGCAGGGGTAGCCCGTGATGCAGCGCAGCGGAATCCGGGGCAACATCGGGTCGTCCTTGTTCTGTTCCTGCAATCCGCTTCGCTCCTTGCAGGCTACCTGATTGGGCCTTTGCGAGATGGAATTTATTCGACAAATATCCGTGGGGGTCCAATAAATTGGACCCTACATTATAATGCGCTTCTCCGTGTCCTCTGTGTCTTTGTGGTGAATTCAGAAATCTCACTGGCAGCTGATTGTCTATTGGTCTGCCGTTCGTTCCTGAAGGCTGACGTCTGCCAACTGAAGGCTTGCACCCCTATGTCACAGAATTTTCTCTGTTTTTAGCCCGCTCTAGCCGCTATACTATGCGCCGCAATTAAAAAGCGAAAGAAACTATCAATGTAAGAGCCTCTGCAAAAGACAAGAGGCTGCGTGAAAGCAAGTCAGCAATGAACAGGCTTGGAAAAAGTGCAGTCACTTTGTTGAACAGAAGGCTCCCGGAAAGGATATAAAAAGTGACACCTATTACTAAGACTTTTCAATATGGTCAGCATACCGTAACTCTCGAAACCGGCGTTATCGCCCGTCAGGCCACTGCAGCTGTGATGGCAAGCATGGATGACACCTCTGTACTGGTTACCGTGGTTGGTAAAAAAGAAGCCAAGCCTGACCAGAACTTTTTCCCTCTGACTGTGAATTATCAGGAAAAAACCTACGCCGCGGGTAAGATCCCCGGTGGTTTTTTCAAGCGTGAAGGTCGCCCTTCCGAATACGAAACCCTGACTGCCCGACTGATCGACCGCCCGATCCGCCCGTTGTTCCCGGATGGCTTTATGAACGAAGTTCAGGTGGTGATCACTGTCGTCTCTGCCAACCCTGATATTCCTACCGATGTGATTTCCATGATCGGTACCTCTGCGGCCCTGGCGATTTCGGGTATTCCTTTTAATGGCCCTATCGGCGCCGCCCGCGTCGGTTATAAAGATGGCCAGTATATGCTCAACACCCTGGTTTCCGAGCAACCTGAAAGCCAGCTTGATCTGGTGGTGGCCGGTACCGAAAGCGCCGTGCTGATGGTGGAATCCGAAGCCAATATGTTGTCTGAAGAAACCATGCTGGGTGCGGTGGTCTACGGCCATGAACAGTCTCAGACTGTGATCAAGGCAGTAAATGAGTTTGCCGCTGAGGTGAATACGCCTAAGTGGGACTGGCAGCCGCCTGCTGAAAACACTGCCCTGAAAGCCAAAATTAAAGAGCTGGCCGAAGAGCAGATGACAGAGGCCTATCAAATCTCTGACAAGATGGCCCGTAAAGATGCCATTACCGCGCTGAGTGACAACGTTGTAGCGCAGATTGAAGAGCAGGATCCTGAGCAGGACAGCAAAGAAGTGAAAGAACTGCTGCATGAACTGGAAAGTGATGTGGTGCGTTCACGCATTCTGGCCGGTGAGCCGCGTATCGATGGCCGTGACCCTCAGATGATCCGTGCTTTGAGTGTTGGCACCGGTATTCTGCCCCGTACCCATGGTTCAGCCCTGTTTACCCGTGGTGAGACCCAGGCTCTTGTTGCCGCAACACTGGGTACTGAACGTGATGCACAGATGATCGATGAGCTGGGCGGCATGACCAACAGCCGCTTTATGCTGCATTATAACTTCCCTCCCTACTGCGTGGGTGAAACCGGCATGATTGGCTCGCCCAAGCGCCGTGAAATCGGCCATGGTCGTCTGGCCAAACGCGGTATTCAGGCTGTTATGCCAAGCGCCGAAGAATTCCCCTATGTCATTCGTGTGGTATCAGAAATCACCGAGTCTAACGGTTCTTCTTCCATGGCCTCGGTTTGTGGTACCTCGCTGGCACTGATGGACGCCGGTGTACCGATTAAAGCCTCAGTGGCCGGTATTGCCATGGGGCTGGTTAAGTCTGATGACAAGTTTGTGGTGCTGTCCGATATCCTTGGTGATGAAGATCATCTCGGTGATATGGACTTTAAAGTGGCCGGTACCCAGGAAGGTATCACTGCTCTGCAGATGGATATCAAGATCGAAGGTATCACGCAGGAAATCATGCAGGTTGCCCTGAAGCAGGCCAAAGAAGCCCGTCTGCACATTCTCGGTGTGATGGATCAGGCGATTAATCAGCCTCGTGAAGAGATGTCTGAATTTGCCCCGCGCATCTATACCATCAAGGTAGAGCAGGACAAGATTCGTGATGTTATCGGTAAGGGCGGCGCCAATATCCGTTCTATTACCGAGAAATCTGATACCAATATCGAGATTGAAGATGACGGCACTATTAAGATCTTTGCCGCCGAACGCGCTAAAGCCATGCTTGCTATTGAGCTGATTGAAGCCATTACCGCCGATGTGGAAGTGGGTAAGACTTACCACGGTAAAGTGGTGCGGGTTGTCGATTTTGGTGCCTTTGTTGAAGTACTGCCGGGTAAAGAAGGCCTGGTACATATCTCGCAAATCGCCCATGAGCGTGTGGCCAAGGTATCTGATTACCTTACTGAAGGTCAGATGGTGGATGTGAAAGTGATGGAAATCGACCGTCAGAACCGCATTCGTCTGAGCATGAAAGAACTGCTTGAAAAACCTGCACAGCAGGAACCACAATCAGAAGAATAAGGTAGCGCGCCTCTTAGCGGCGTTATTCCTGACTGAATAAAAATGGCATCCTGAGGATGCCATTTTTTTTGCTCGCTACTTCCCTGTAGCTCACCTGCTGCGCAGGCCAGCTGAAGCTCTCCTAAAACTCTCCCTGAGTTTTGGTGTTCGCCTCACCCTGAGAGACTCACCAGCTGCACGAACCCGTTATGCCAGGTGCGCCAGCGTACTAAATTTTGATACACTGACAGCCTTTATGTTGGTACCGATAACAGGTATAAGGTAGTTGGTATTCAAATCTCATCTTCAGAACAGGCTCATTTATACACTATGCAATGTTTCAGACCCGGCTTAATTCTCCTTTTTCTGCTGTTAACTGCAGCCTGTACCTCTGTTAATCACAGCCAGTATGGTAATGGTCAGATGGGTAATCTGGTGCTGGTAGAGCCGTTGCCGGCTAATATGCGCAGTCAGATGGCGCTGGCCCGCTATAATCAGATTCTGGGGCAGGTAGAACTGGAGGACAGCCAGCGTGCCGACCTGTTGTATCAGCGCGGCACCCTGTATGACAGCGTGGGTCTGTCGGGGCTGGCGCAGTTTGATTTTTCTATGGCGTTAAAACTTAAACCTGATTTGGCCGAAGCCTATAACTATATGGGCATTCATCACACCCAGAATCGTGAATTTATTCAGGCCTATGAATCTTTTGATGCCACTTTGGATATTGACCCTGAACATGACTACGCCTTTTTGAATCGTGGTATCGCCCTTTATTACGGCGGCAGACCCGAGCTGGCGGTAGAGGATTTGCATCGTTATTATCAAAAAGATGAACGGGATCCCTATCGCGCATTGTGGACCTTTATTGCCGAGTCAGAAGTGGACTACGCACAGGCACAGAAAAACCTGGCCGCCAGTCGCACACAGTTGCGTGAACAGGAGTGGGCCACCCAACTGGTGGATTTGTATCTGGGCAAAATTACCGAACGACAGTTGCTGTCCGGGCTGCTGATGAACATTCAGAACCAGCGTGAACTGGCCAACAGACTCTGTGAAGCCTATTTCTATCTGGGTAAGTATCATGGGGCCCGCGGAGAAACTGCTGTGGCATCCAACTATTTTAAGTTGTCACTCAGCACCAATGTGTACGAGTTTGTGGAGCATCGCTATGCCAGGCTGGAACTCGAACTTATCCGCGAAGACGTGCTTTCCGATAGTCGGCGTCAGTAACAGGTGAAGTCATTGAAAAGACTGCGCCTGCTGGTGGTTGCAGGTCTGGCGCTATTGCTGTTGGTTTCCAGCGGCCAGCGCTATCTGCCTTTACTGATTCAGCAGACGAGCTCACCCCACGCCTTGTATCTCGGCGTCATGCTTGGCTCGGATCAGGCGCTTGACGCATTATCCGGCTATGCAAGAGATAATCAGGATCCTTATTGGCTGCAGCAGGTGGCAGAGGCAGGCGATGCCGCTGCCTATTATATTCTGGCGCTGAATGAAGGGGACGAAGATCGCCATATAGCCTTGCTGACCCAATCCGCCAACGGTGGTTATTCCAGGGCTCAATATGAACTGGCATTGTTGACCGATTCTGCCCTGAAGCGGGTTCAGTTGTTAAAGCGGGCAGCCCATCAGCAGTATCTGCCGGCAATGATTTCACTGTATCAGTGGTATCTGCACCAGGGAGAAAAAGACAAAGCCACACCCTGGCTGGAACAGGCCGCATTGCAGGATGCTGCCAGCGCCCTGATCCTGGCCAGACAACATTGGCAACAAGGGTTGCATGGCAAAGCCCGGGAGGGTTTTAAGCTGGCAAGCCGCCTGGGCAGCAACGTCGCGCAGGAATATGTTGCGTTGATTGAAAACCACTGGCCAGCGCAACAGGCCATAGGTTGGGGACCCGAAAGGGCTGCAACAAGCGGGCGACACTGTGCTATGCAGATCCAGCCGGTGGTGACGTCGCTGGAGAACATGCGCCAGTTTATTGCTCTGGCAGATGAGTTTCATCGTGACAAGCGTTTGTCTGAACTGCCCATTTGCCTGCTTAAGCCTATCTGGCTTGCGGATAACCGGCTTAACTGTGATGCCAACTGGCAAGGCCAGCGTCGTCTGGGCTGTGATGCGGCCAGACTGGCTGAGTTGCCACTGGATGACAATCTCAGTCATATTCTGGTGCTGGCGCCTAAGGGCAAGGCCAATGTGCATAACGGCATTATGTATCTGGATCTGACCGACAGCTATTCGGTGTTTGTGCATGAACTGGCGCATTTTGCTGGCTTTGTGGATGAGTATCCCTTATCCAGTGAGCTGGCCGGGCAGATGTGTCATCCAAATCTGCAACCACCCAATCTGATTTTTACCCTCTCCGAAGAGGAGCTGCCGCTGAAGGTCGATAAATGGCGCCAGGCCGATGTTGACTGGCGTCTGGCCAAATCCCGGACCTGCAATAATCATCCACTGCAGGCTTACAAAGCCAGCGATAAACTCACGTTTATGGAGTATCACGATCAGGCCTATATCCCCGAGGTTTATCTGACATTGTGGAAGCAGCAATTAGCCGACAAGCAACAATTGCTGCCGGCTTATATCAATATTGCTCAGGCCCTTGAGCAGCAAGGTAAATATGAACAGGCTCAGCACTGGTGGCAAAAGCGCGACGCCTTTTACACTATTAATCCGGTTAACCCCGCCAGTAGCCTTCAGCACGGCGCTGTTGCACCTGATTAACCTGCCTGATCATAGGCCTGTTTTATCCAGCCAAACACTTCATCATCGGGCAGTGTGGTTTCGCTGATCTGAATCCTGTGACTGCACATGCTGCCAAAGGGTCCCGATGCTTCCAGACGTCCCTCGAAGGCGGTGTTATCCAGTTTCAGACCCAGGTCAATGCGGGTTTTTGTTGAAGGCTGAATCAGTGCGAACTGTCGTTTGCGGCGAAAGCTCACCGCCGCTTTTTTGGGCACCATTTCAATATCGATGCCCAGCGACTGAATCTGTTGCCTCAGATGCTCAAACAGGATTAACAGCGACTCCTTGCCCTTATATTGCGCGCTTATCAGATCTGCATCATTGTGGGATGCTGCGTCAGCCTCCCTGAATTTCAGGGCAATAAAATTGGCATAGCCGTGGCTCAAACCACACTCGCCTTTGAGGTAGGCCATGATTTCACCATGTTTGTTAAACCCCATTGGACCGAGGGCGGTTTTCCACTGTTGAAGGTCTTTACCGGTTTTTTGTTTGAGGTTTTGTTCCATTTTCGTTTTGCTCGTCAGCCAATCTGCAAAAATCAAAGATAGTCTATTTTGGCAGGAAACTCCCCATGACATATAATCCCCGGCCATGAAAACAGCATTTATTATCGGTTATGTGTGGCCGGAGCCCGCGTCGTCAGCGGCTGGAAGTCGTATGTTGCAGCTTATCAGAAGCTTGCAGGATGCTGATTACCGGGTTGTCTATGGTTCACCGGCACAATCCAGCCCCCATGCGCTGGATCTGAACGGTATTGATGTGCAGGCGCTGACGCTGACCCTCAATTGCAGCTCTTTTGATGAACTGATGGCCCAGATGCAGCCCGAACTGGTGATCTTCGACCGTTTTATGATGGAAGAGCAGTTTGGCTGGCGGGTAGAGAAGCACTGTCCACAGGCTATAAGAGTGCTGGATACAGAAGATTTGCACTGCCTGCGCCATGCCCGGCATCAGGCCCTGAAACACGACACTGAGCTAACAGCAAAGCAGATTTATTCAGAGCTGGCGATCCGTGAAATCGCCGCCATATTGCGCTGTGACTTAAGTCTGATTATCTCCGAGTATGAAATGGCGTGGCTGGAAAAGTGGTTTCAGTTGCCCGCCGGTATTTTGCATTATTGTCCTTTTATGGCCGATGCTGAGCAGCAAAAGCCCGTCATACCTTTTGCACAGCGTCAGCACTTTATCAGCATAGGTAATTTCCGCCACGCACCGAACTGGGATGCGGTGCAATATCTTAAATCGGATATCTGGCCGCAGATCAGAAAGTCCCTGCCACAGGTGGAGCTGCATATTTATGGCGCCTATCCGCCGCCCAAGGCCACCCAGTTGCATAACCCGAAGCAGGGCTTTGTGGTTAAAGGCTGGGCAGAAGATGCCCTTGAGGTGATAAGCCAGAGCCGGGTGATGCTGGCACCACTCAGATTCGGCGCCGGATTAAAGGGCAAACTGATTGATGCCGCCAGCACCGGCACGCCCGCTGTTACCAGCAGTACAGGCGCGGAAGGGATCTACGGCGATTGTGACTCTGGTTTACTGATAGCAGATAACGCCGATACGTTTGTGCATCAGGCCATAGCGCTGTATCAGCAGCCGCAGATGTGGCAACCACTTAGCCACAATGCCAGTGCACTGATCGCAAAACGGTTCAATGGCACTGAGCACAGTGCTAATTTGATCAGGCGGATACAGCAGTTATCAGCAAACCTGCAGCAACATCGTCTGGATAATTTCTATGGTGCCATGTTGCGTCATCATAGTATGAAAAGCACTCAGTATATGGCGCAGTGGATTGAGGCTAAAAATCGATTCTGCTGAGCTTAGAGTCGGTTTTTTTTGGTATTACCAATATAACTATTTAAAAAAAGGTGATTTATGCACATTCAGGATGCACAAGAGCGGTACGGATTAGTAAGTCGTCTTTTTCACTGGCTGATGGCGCTGGCGCTGCTCTGGCAATGCGCCACTGTGGTGACCAGAGTGGCGCTTGAAGATTCGCCACTGGATGAATTTTTATGGGCCACCCACAAACCACTGGGATTTTTACTGATGGTGCTGATTGTACTCAGGGTCATTTGGGCGTTGATGAATCTGAGCCGGCGTCCGGCATCCATTAACCTGCTTGCGAAGTATGGTCATACCGCGTTGTATTTGTTAGTGGCGGTGGTGCCGTTTCTGGCTCTGCTGCGCCAGTATGGATCGGGAAGGGCGTTTGAACCCTTTGGAATACCCCTGATGAGCGGATTTGAAGGGGATAAAATCGAATGGATGATAGCACCAGGTAGTTTGTTGCATGGCTGGCTGGGCTGGTTGTTATTTGTCATGATCCTGGGCCATATTCTGATGACCATACGCCACTCCCGCAGTGGCAAACAACAAATACTTAAACGTATGTGGTAGAGCCAGCTAAGCCGCCTGCAACTGTTGTCTGCAGGTGCGGCAAATATATTTTACCCCCTGTCTGATTTTGTTGTGGCGGCGAATGCTTAAACTGACCGGGCCGCAGTTGCAGCGGTAGCTGAAATGCCGGCCCTGAACACTTTGTATATCCATCTGGTGGCAGGCACTGCCCTTAAGGTCAAAAATCTCCCACATCAGGGCTTTCCATTCCTGGCCGTGGGGTTTTATCCGGCCTTTTTTATTGTCTCTTCCATATAACTGCCATACCAATAAATGGCAGAGTTCGTGAGGGATTACCTCGCGCATAAACTCATCGGGGTTTTCCGCCAGCAATACGGGGTTAAGGCGGATTTCATAGTCCTGTAAACGGGCAGTACCGGCAATACGTCCGCGTTGTTTAAAACTTAAGTCAGGCAAAGCAATATCCCTTTGCAGTACCACGCTGGCTTTTGCAACCGACTGTTCCAGACATTGTTGCGCCTGTTGCCTGATGGTTTCGCTCAGCTTAGTCATGGCCGATACCATGCTGCTTATCCCACAGGACTTTGACCGGAGCAGAGAGTTTGTCCGGGTGACGTGGGATTACACTGGCGAAACACTGATACATTCTGTGCATATCGGCCTCAAGGTTACCGCTGGGCTGCAACACCAGAGGAAAGGTTACCTGTTTTTTTACATAGTCGGCAGTGGCCAGCACAATGGGGACACAGGCCTTATTTGCAATATGATAGAAGCCGGTTTTCCAGCGCGGCGCGCGGGTTCTTGTGCCCTCGGGTGTCATGATCAATACCAGCTTGTGGTATTGGCCAAACAGGGCTGCGGCCTGCTCTACCACACCGGTACTGCGGCTGCGATCAATGGGAATACCTCCCAGTTTTCGTAACAGCGGCGCCAATGGCCACTTAAACAGGTTGTTCTTGATCATTATTCTGCTGTGTACGCCAAGGGTTGCAGCACTTAATATGCCCAGCACCCCATCCCAGTTGGAAGTATGAGGGCCGCCAACCACTATGGCTTGTTTCAGATCCGGAAAAGGTGACACTTGCCAGCCTGCGAGGTGCAGCAAATAATTGGCAGTGCGCTGGCCAAAACCAGCAGAGTTGTTGTTGGTTTGTTCAGTCAAAATTGAGACATCAGATGGCTGAATCAGGATATCCCAGACTATAGCATTTATATTCAGGAAAAAGGATATTCACAGGCCCCAGCGTTGCCTGAACTGCACCGATTGTAGCCTGGAAACATCAACAGACAAATTATTGGTGAGCTGAAATATAAGGCCGTTACCGGGCGACAGTTCAATATCCGCTATAAATCTGGTGTTGATTATCCAGCTTCGATTGGCACGAAAAAAGTATCTTGCAGGCAGTCGCTTCTCCAGTTGCGACAGGTTTTTATAGATCAGCGGCGCATGGTGCCTTTCATGCCCGTTGATAATCACTTTGCAGTAATTGCCTATCGCCTCACAGGCAATAATGTCTGCTACCTGAACCAGAAAGCAGCGCTCACCGTCTTTTACAAAGACCTGACAGTCGGCTTGCAGGCTGAGTTGTTGTTCCTTCTCAAAGCCGGTTATTTTGTTCAGTGCACGAGACAGGCGCTCAGTTGTGACGGGTTTTAATAAGTAATCCGTGGCATTGAAATCAAAAGACTTCAGGGCATATTCTTCGTACGCGGTAACAAAAATAACATAGGGCAGACTGTCGAGTTGTTCCAGCAATGAGAACCCGTCGCCGCCGGGCATATTGATATCCAGCAGCAGTACGTCTGGCTGGTGCTCTGTTATTATCTGCAGAGCATCGCGGGTATTCGCCGCCTCAGTAATAAGATCGATACCGCCGATCTTTTTCAACTGTTCTTTTAGCTCTAAACGAGCAAGGCGACTGTCATCAACTATCAGGACTCTCACTGAAGGCATTCCAAAGGTAACTGAATATGGGTCAATACCCGTTTGTCTCGGAGGGAAAGTTGCAGGTCAGCCTGTTCCCCGTAAAGGAGTTTCAACCGCTGCTGAATGTTGCGCAGTCCAATCCCTGTCGTGTCGCTGTTGCATCGGATTTGTCCGTCATTAAATAATCGGATCACTAACTGTTGTCCGTTTCTGTTAATAAATAGATCAATCTTGCCACCATCAGGTAGCTGGCTGATACCATGCTTGAACGCATTTTCAACACAGAATTGCAGTAACATTCTTGGAATCAGCGCCTGCTGGCAGTCCTCTTCAATATGTGCAGAAAATTGTAAAGCCTGTTCAAACTGAATAGAACACAGAGCGACATAGTCCTGCACAAACTGCATTTCCTGACACACTGGTACCTTTATGTCTGACTGGCTGCTCAGACTATAGCGCAGCATGTCTGCCAGTGAACTGAGCATATCACGGGCTTTTTCCTGATCCTCCAGAATCAATGCGCGGATATTATTAATACTGTTAAATAAAAAGTGAGGCTTGAGCTGGTTTATAAGTACATCCAATTGACTCTGTTGTAACAGCTCTCGCGTTTGTTTCAGTTGTCTGACTTTTTGAACAGCAAAGTACAAGGCGCTCCAAAGTAGCATAAGGGCCAGCATGTTGATGACGTTGCCCCAGAACACGTTGCTGATGACGAACAGTCTCTGACTGGCTGGAATTGGGTTACCGAAATCTGTTGCTGAGACAATAAATACGCTGACAATCAGTACCACGGTGGCAAGAGATGCGACTAACACGCTGGCGGTAATTAAACACATGCCTTGCAACCAGACGGGGCTGCGTAATAAATACCTCTTGTACATCAATCTGGTTAGATGAGAGCCTGTCGCTGTGCAGCTAATCAGAATGGCACCGTACAGGAACTCGGTATAGATCAGTAACGGGCGATTGAGAATCATCACACAGAACAGCAGATAAACAGCTGTCCATGACATCAGTTGCAGTGGCCAGTATGAAGCGAGTTTCATTTCTTAGTCTTGTTGTTTATTGAGTTGCCGGAGTATCTGAAATCCCGGGACACTGACGTTTTTGGCAATATTTGTCAGGATCACAACACCCGCCTGTGTTTCCGGAGTAAAGCCAACGTAAGCGCAGAAGCCAAGAGTCTGCCCGCCGTGGAAATAGCTGCCATCATCGCTCATCATCCACCCCATTGCCATGTCGGGCTCCCCCTCTTGCAGCGGGGCTAACCATTTTTGTAGCGCCGGGCTGCT
Organism: Lacimicrobium alkaliphilum; assembly: GCF_001466725.1. Lineage (NCBI taxonomy): Bacteria > Pseudomonadati > Pseudomonadota > Gammaproteobacteria > Alteromonadales > Alteromonadaceae > Lacimicrobium > Lacimicrobium alkaliphilum. The sequence continues at coordinate 2,676,279 of NZ_CP013650.1, read as the reverse complement.
GTCATATTTGCTGAAAATTGTGGTGATCATCTGCGTCATATCAGCAATACTCGCGATCACACCACCGGCACCGGCCATGCTGTCAAATTGCCAGTTAATGGTTTTATCTCCGCTGATCAAATGCCCGTTGGCGAGCTGGCTGAAGGTTTTGTCTGCAGAGGCCACATCCGCATTTTGCATATTAAAAACCGGGAAAACAGCCTTTCTCATCAGCATTGCATAGTTATCCGCGTATCTGGCCTCAGCGGCTGCAGCCAGTATAGCGTAGCCAAAATTAGAATACTGAAACGACTTCTGACCCGGTACAACATCACGAACAGCTTCAAGTAATGCTTCTTTATCGTATCTGGCATAGGGGTTAAGGATGCCAATATGCGCAAGGTTGGGCGGAAGCCTGGGTAAACCCGATTGATGTGTGATCAACTCCGCCAGCGTTATCTGCTTCAGAGCATTGGCAGCGTCGGGAAGTAATGACGAAACCGGTGTATTCAGCCTCAGTGCGCCTGAGGCTGCCTCAGAGGCAAACAGAAATGCAGTCAAAGGCTTTGATATGGAACCGATTTCAAACAGGGTTTCTGTGCTTACCTTTATGTTGTTGGTAATGTCGGCATAGCCATGTACCAGATAACGGATGTTGTTATTTTTGATCAGGCCGATGGCAACGCCATGGCGATTAAAATACTCTTTTATCCATGGCCTTAAATCTGCAATATCAGGATTGACTAATGGGGAGGCTTTTTTTTAAAGGTTAATGGCATAGCCATTCCCTGCACAAAGGTGCCTTGCCAGCTATCATCCTGCCAGTTTCCTTTATAACTTGCGTTGATCATGGATGAGGCAAAGGTAAGCTGCTTGTCAGTCAGTGAAAACTCGTTTACAGGGATTCCGTAGCTTTGTTGTTGCGGGCTGTCCAGCGTGACATGATAACGATCACCGATAACCGCTATATTCAGCACCAGCGGCAGCTCTGCATTCGGTGATACCTGTAAATTGCCAAACCATTGACGTTCATTTATCAGCCGGGCTTGCTGCTTCTCGGATAAGCGGTGCAGGGTAATATCAAAGGCTTTTCGTTGTGTAAAGGTACCCGTCAGGGTGTTGTCTTCGAAGGTGCCGGTAAATGATGCGCCAAGCTCCTCAACCTTAAAATGTAGTTGGTTGTCTTCAAGGGTAAACTCGTCGACGGGTCTATCCGGCATTCCCTGATTGGGACTGTTTACCACAACGGTAACATTGCTATCGGTTTTCTTGATACCAATGCCTAAAACAATGGCACTTTGAGGCGTTAGCTTTAATAAACCCCGCCACTGTCCACTGACATCATTCTCTGACTGTGCGGACTGACTGAACAATAACACTACGAACAGGACAAGAATTTTCATAAGCATCTCCCATAAAAACATTGTCAGTTTAATCTGATCGCCGCTTGGGTGCAGGGAATTATGATAAGTGGTTTTAGCAGATTATTGGCGGTATTAAATCAGGATAAATGGCTTGGGCAAGCAGCAACATTATTTGAAAATGTTCGGTTATCGGCGCAGCACAGTTTCGGTTTGCAGGATAAAAGCCCGGCAAGGACCGGGCTGTAAGTTGTTTCTTTAGCCGTCTATTTCACCTCATCACCGGCGGCCTGGCGGTCGGCATGGTAGCTGGAGCGTACCAGCGGGCCACAGGCGGCGTGGGTAAAGCCTAATTCATAGGCCCGCTCGCGCAGGGCATCAAATTCGCTGGGATGCACATAACGTTTGACCGGGAAATGGTGACGGCTGGGCTGCAGATACTGGCCCAGGGTCAGCATATCTACGTCATGATCACGAAGATCTTTAAGCACCACTTCCATTTCCTGCTGGTTTTCACCCATGCCCATCATCAGGCCGGATTTGGTGAGAATATCCGGGTGCTGTTGTTTAAACTTTTTCAGCAGTTCCAGTGACCATTTGTAGTTGGCGCCGGGGCGGCATTCGCGGTAAAGCCGGGGAATGGTTTCCAGATTGTGATTAAACACATCAGGCACGCCGTTTTTAAAGATCTCCAGCGCTTTGTCCATACGGCCGCGAAAATCCGGCACCAGCACTTCAATTTTGGTGGCCGGGCTGTGCTCGCGGATGGCGTTAATGCAATCCACAAAATGCTGAGCGCCGCCGTCACGCAGATCATCGCGGTCAACGGAAGTGATCACCACATATTTAAGCTTCATTTCGGCGATGGTTTTGGCCAGCTTTTCCGGCTCTTCGGCACTCGGTGGCAGCGGCTTACCATGGGCCACATCGCAGAAGGGGCAGCGCCGGGTGCAGATATCACCGAGGATCATAAAGGTGGCGGTGCCGTGGTTAAAACACTCCGACAAATTCGGGCAACTGGCTTCTTCACACACCGAATACAGGCCATTTTTACGCAAGGTTTTTTTGATCTGATCCACACGCTCAGTAGAGCGGGGCAGTTTAATCTTGATCCACTCTGGTTTGCGCAGCATTTCTTCCCGTTCAGTGGGTACAATGCTGATGGGAATATGTTTTACTTTGTCTTCATCGCGAAGTTTTACCCCCGCCTGAACCCGTGCTTTAGTCATCAAAACCTTCCCGATATTCTGTGTGTTCAATGCTTAATTGACGGCAGAAAGCCGTTGTCAGTAGCTGGCTTGTTTCGGCCATATTGTCAGGGCCGCCTAATGCTGCACAGTGTACCATTTCAAGGCCGGCATAGCCGCATGGATTTATACGCTGAAATGGCGCCAGATCCATGTTTACATTCAGCGCCAGGCCATGGAACGAGCAGCCTTTACGTATGCGCAGCCCCACTGAACAGATCTTTTTACCCTCCACATACACCCCGGGTGCATCGGCTTTAGGGTAGGCCTTGATGGCAAAGGGCTGAAGTAACTCGACAATGGACTGCTCCAGCGCAGTAACCAGATCCCGTACCCCAAGTTTGCGGCGTTTCAGATTCAGCAACACATACAGCATCTGCTGACCGGGGCCGTGGTAGGTCACCTGGCCGCCACGATCTACCTTGACTACCGGAATATCACCGGGTGCCAACAAGTGTTCCTCTTTACCGGCCTGGCCCTGGGTAAATACCGGGTTATGCTCAACCAGCCATAACTCATCGGCAGTATCGGCATTGCGGTTGTCGGTAAAGTTCTGCATGGCCTGCCAGATGGGCTGATAATCCTGACGACCAAGCTGGCGAATAATCAGAGGCGGATTCACTACTCAGAGCACCACTCTTACCAGTTCCAGTTTGCCAAGCTCAATGTAGATGGTTTCCATATGCTCTTTGCTGGTGACTTTGACATCAACGGAAACGGAATGGTAATTGCCTTTGGTGCTGGGTCTGATACTGGGGTTGTAGTCATCGGGTGCATGTTGTTGCAGACAGGAAACCACATGCTCAGGTAATTCCTCATGGGCAACACCCAGAACCTTAAAGGTCTGGTAACAAGGGAAATCCAGCAATTCATCAAAACGGGTATCCATCAACAACTCCAAAACAGATCAATATCCAGGGCTAAATGGGGCTGTGGCGGCGATATTTCAAGCCTGTTAAGCCAAGTAGCCCAATTATACCCTAAGCTCAAAAGCACGCCCAGCTTCTGTGTGCAGGGGAGTTATTCTGGCTGTACAGATTTAGCAACTGTGACACAGATACTTTCTGGGCATAAAACTATCGGCGCTGGACTCTTCCAGGTAAGACTCAAACGAGGGTGGATAGGGTTTGTTAAGAAAGCTGCCCGGCGCCGGAGTCGGATACAGCTGATCGAAACGCAGTGCACTCTGGTGATCGACCCGGCGAAACACATGGCTGCGGGTGATCTGGCCCGGATTATTAAGGCCACAGGATGACGCCATATCAACGGCCGCATGCAGGGTTTCTTTATGATAGCGGGCAACCCTCTGGCCTTTGTCGCTGACATCCAAGCCCCGGGTCAAGCGTTTGTCCTGAGTGGCGACTCCTGTGGGGCAACGGTTGGTATTGCAGATTAATGAATGCACGCAACCTAATGCCAGCATCATGCCCCGTGCGCTGTTACAAAGATCGGCACCAAGTGCCAGTGAGCGCATCATGTGAAAGGCTGAAAAGATCTTACCTGAGGCGATAATCCGGATTTCCTCGCGCAGTCCGAAACCAATCAGACAATCATGCACAAACGCAACTCCATCGCGCAGGGGCATGCCCAGTGAATTACTGTACTCCAGCGGTGCGGCGCCGGTACCGCCTTCACCACCATCTACCGTAATAAAATCTGCTTTTATGCCGGTTTTTATCATGGCCTTGCAGATGGCAATAAATTCACTCTGGCGACCAATACAGAGTTTTATGCCAATGGGTTTGCCGCCGCTGAGTTCCCGCAGTTGTTGAATAAATTCCAGCATCTCAATGGGAGTGGAGAAGGCGCTGTGTGCCGAAGGTGAAATCACATCCTGGTGGGGTTCAACTAGCCTGATGCGGGCGATTTCCTCTGAGTTCTTGTCTGCGGGCAAAATGCCGCCATGACCGGGCTTGGCCCCCTGAGAGAGCTTAACTTCTATCATTTTGACCTGCTCAAGGGAGGCCTTTTCACTGAAAGAGTTGGCATTAAAGGTGCCATCGGCGTTTCTGCAGCCAAAATAGCCAGTGCCTATCTGCCAGACAAGATCGCCGCCATAGTGCAGGTGATATTCAGAAATTGCTCCTTCTCCGGTATTGTGACTGAACTGGCCCAACTTTGCTCCTTTATTGAGCGCCAGGATGGCATGATTGCTGAGCGCACCGAAGCTCATAGCTGATATATTCAGTAAGCTGGAAATGTAAGGTTGTCTGCAGTCTTCAGAGCCAATCCGGACACGGGGATGAGGGTTTAGCGTATTGATATTCAGTGCAGCAATGGAGTGACTGATCCATTCATAACCTTCGGCATAAGTGTCCAGACGGGTGCCATAGGGCAGTGAATCCATAACACCTTTGGCGCGCTGATACACGATCGAGCGAAACATACGGCTGACAGGTGTGCCGTCAAGGTCAGATTCAACCAGATACTGACGAATAAACGGGCGTAATGACTCCATTATCCATCGGGCCCGGCCTATAAAGGGAAAGTTACGCAGAATAGTATGCCGGGTCTGAAACATATCATGCAGGCCAACTGCCAGGGTCAGTGCCGGTATTACCAGCAACCACCAAACCCAGGGCCATTGCATCCCCGCCAGCCCCAGTAGGGCGAAAACGCAAAGGTGAACTGCAAAAAAAAGACTATACATAGATCAGACTCCTGAAGTTTTCACCAGCTTAATAGGGATCAGGTTTTGAGCCAAGCAGATAACAGAGTGCCAGAGTCGGCACTTGTCGGCGCAGCAGAGCTTTGTATACTGCACTATCTGCCTGACTAACCGGGAATTTATATGGCGCCACCAGAAAACCTCTGTTCACAGCGTTCTGCATCGGGCCATTCTGGTGCTTTACCCCGCACCCTCGGTCTGGCGGGGTTATGGATGCTGGCGGTAAATGGTTTTATTGGCGCCGGGATATTCGGGTTGCCCGGCGGCGCGGCCAGGCTGGCCGGTGACTATAGTCTGATTATTTATCCCTTGTGTGCGCTGCTGATGTTACCGGTGATATTGTGTTTTGCTGAAGCAGCAAGTTACTTTAAGCAAAGTGGCGGCCCTGCGCGTTATGCAGAACAGGCCTTTGGCCGTTTTGCCGGGTTTCAGGCCGGCTGGTTGTATTATATGGCGCGGGTGATTTCATTCGCTGCCAATACGGTACTGTTAACCGACAGTATCGGTTTTTTCTGGTCAGGTGCCACTGAGGGATTGTGGCGTTCGCTGCTGCTGATACTGATCTGCGCTTTATTGGTTGCCATCAATCTACTTGGCACACTGGGCTCAATGCGTTCCCTGGCGCTTTTTACCCTGGCCAAATTCGCTGTGCTATTGCTGATTGTGGTAGCGGGTACACTGCAATATGGGCCGGCGCTAAGCGAGTTCAGTTTGCAATGGCAAGGCCCGCAACAACAGGTGGATTTTGGTGGTGCTACCTTGTTGCTAATCTACGCCTTTGTGGGGTTTGAGTCGGCGGTGGTGCCAGCGGGTGAATCGAAAAAGCCCGGGCGTCACATTCCGCTGGCACTGATCACGGGGCTGATTATGGTTACGGTGCTGTATATGCTGATCCAATGGGTCGCACTAATGGCCCTGCCTGATCTGGCTGACTCCACCAGTCCGCTGCTGGATACTGCTGAAGTGCTGATGGGGACAACCGGGGCAGGGTTGCTGATGGCAGGAGTGCTGGCTTCGGTGGGTGGCAACCTGATGGGGGCGATGTACTCAACTCCAAGGATCACCTTTGCGCTGAGTCAGCAGGGCATGTTGCCTGTCTGGTTTGCCGGGATCAGTCAACGCTGGCAAAGTCCTGCTAACTCGGTATTGTTTTTTGGTTTATTTACTCTGTTGCTGGCATTGGGTGGCAGCTTCGTGTGGCTGGCGGCCACCACAGTGTTGTCACGCCTGCTGGTATTCATTCTCACCTGTCTGGCAATTCCCCGATTGCGGCGCTCGGCAGAGGCTAATCAGGGATTCAGATTGCCCGGTGGGTACCTGTTTCCGATTCTTGGTATAGGGGCATGCCTGTGGCTGGGTTGGCAGGTGAGTCTTAATTCAGTACTGATGACATCCAGCTTTTTTGTGCTCGGTTCAGTTCTGTATTGGTGGGCCGCGAAGCAGACGGGGAAGCATCAGCCATAATCACAGTTATGGCTGATGGGGTTTCTAATATTATCCGGCGCTGCTGGAATGCACGCCTTTCATTGAACGGCCTGAAGGGTCTGCCATGCTGGCAAAGCTTTCATCCCAGGCCAGTGCTTCAACAGTGCTACAGGCAATAGACTTTCCGCCAGGCACGCAATTGATGGCACTTTCCTGTGGAAAATGCTGTTCGAACAGGGTGCGGAACAAATAGCCTTCTTTGGTATCCGGCGTGTTCACCGGAAAACGGAATCCCGCTGTCTGTAATTGTTGGTCGCTAATCTGCTCGTTGGCGTAATCCTTAATCGAATCAATCCAGGAATAGCCAACGCCGTCACCAAACTGTTCTTTCTGACGCCACAGCACCTCGGCCGGCAGATATTCACCGTTATCAAAGGCCTTGCGCAGCACCCATTTTTCCATGCGCCCGTCAATACACATTTTGTCCTGTGGATTAAGGCGCATGGCCACATCCATAAAGTCTTTATCGAGGAAGGGTACACGGGCTTCCACACCCCAGGCACAAGTTGATTTGTTCGCCCTCAGGCAATCAAACATATGCAGCCGATCGAGTTTACGCACGGTTTCTTCGTGCAGTTCTCTGGCGTTGGGGGCTTTATGGAAGTACAGGTATCCGCCGAAAATCTCATCAGAGCCCTCACCGGAAAGGACCATCTTGATACCCATGGCTTTGATCTTGCGTGACATCAGATACATGGGCGTGGCGGCACGGATAGTGGTCACATCATAGGTTTCAAGGTTGTAGATCACATCCTTGATGGCATCCAGGCCTTCCTGAATAGTGAAGTGAATCTCGTGATGCACCGTGCCGATCATATCTGCTACTTTGCGCGCCGCAAGCAGGTCCGGCGCACCTTCCAGGCCTACTGCAAATGAGTGCAGCCGCGGCCACCAGGCTTCAGATTGATCTTCATCTTCTACCCGTTTGGCGGCGTATTTGGCGGCAATGGCAGACACCAGCGACGAATCCAGTCCGCCAGATAGCAATACCGCATAGGGCACATCTGACATCAGGTGCGATTTGACCGCTTTTTCAAAGGCGGTTTTCAGATCGTCGAGGTTAGTAGGATTGTCTTTGACGGCGTCATAGCTCATCCAGTCCCGTTCATAGTATTTCTTCAGCTCGCCGGTCTTGCTCCACAGATAATGCCCGGGAGGGAATTCCTTGATGGTTTTACATACCGGCGACAAGGCCTTGAGCTCAGAGGCGACATAGAAGTTGCCATGTTCGTCATAGCCTGTGTACAACGGGATAATACCGATATGATCACGGGCAATAAGGTAAGCATCTTCGGCCTGATCATAAAGCACAAAGGCAAACATGCCCTTGAGATCATCAATAAAATTCACGCCTTTTTGCTGATACAAAGGCAGAATCACTTCACAGTCTGAATGGGTTTTAAACTCGTAAGGTGTTTGCAGGCCTTGCTCAAGCTGCTTGTGATTGTAAATTTCACCGTTTACGGCCAGGATTTGATTATTATCATTACTTATCAGCGGTTGCGCACCATTATCCAGATCCACAATGGCCAGACGTTCGTGACACAGAATAGTATTATTATTATTCCAGATCCCTGACCAGTCCGGGCCGCGATGGCGCAATAACTTGGACAGCTCCAAGGCTTTGGAGCGTAGCTCGGTGACATCCGTTTTGATGTCAAGAATACCGAATATACCGCACATAAATAAGGGTCTCTCCTGGCTGATTAAAATAGTTGTGTTGGCTTATAAGCGCTTTCGCGCAGCCGGATATCGGAGGATATCTGTTTTAGGTCTGAGTGTATAAGCCCCCGGAATGAGTTGCTAAATTGTGAAAAAACAGCTTCTTAGCAAAATAATTCCGCGAAAGGCGTTTTTGCGAAACATTCCTTCCTCCCCAGACTCTGCCAGCACTGGCAGAAAATGCAAGATGATTGTGTAATAAAGTTACCAATTAAGGAATAAGATAGTGAGGAGTGAGGGGATAGGAGAGAGGAGGAAAAGTGAGGAGAAAGGTAGTGAGGCTCCATACACCTCACTCCTTACTCCTCACACCTTACTATCTATTTGGTGCGCTGAAACTCGCTGGTGGGGTACCAATCCGGCCAGTCTTCGCTGTTGGCGATGTCGTAACCCACCTCGAAGAACATGCGGGTATCCTGCTGTACGCCACGGAAGTCCCAGTTTTCACGGAACTGATCACAGACCTGATGGTAACAGCCGCGGGTAATCACCTGTGCACGCTTACGGTATCTGGCGGTGTCTTCATCCCAGGCTTCAGTGCCACCTTTGGCATACAGGGCCGGTACGCCTTTTTTGGCCAGGCTGAAGTGATCCGAACGGTAGTAATAACCGGCTTCGGGTCTGTCTTCACCCGTCAGAAAACGCCCCTGACGCTTAACGGCTTTTTGCAGATAGTCTTCCAGTTCAGATTTGCCCTGGCCGACGACGGCCACATTTTTGGTACGACCAAGAATATTCATGGCATCCATATTCAGGTTGGCCACGGTTTTTTCCAGCGGTATAACGGGATGCTCTGCATAGAAAGCAGAACCCAGCAGGCCCTGTTCTTCTGCGGTGACCGCCAAAAAGGTGATTGAACGTTCCGGGCGTTGATTCAGATTGCTAAAGGCTTTGGCCATGGTCAGCAGGGCGGCGGTGCCGGTGGCATTGTCATGGGCGCCATTGTAAATATGATCGCCGTCCAGGCTGTCGTCTTTACCCAGGTGATCCCAGTGAGCGGTGTAGATGATATGCTCATCAGGGCGTTCGCTGCCTGGCAGCGTCGCTATTACGTTCTGGCTTTCGGAACGTTCCAGGCTGCTGTTAACTTCAACAGATACAGTCAGACCCAGTGGTTCAGCCATCGGGCCCTGCAATGCTTTGGCCTTCATTGCCGCAAAATCTTTACCCGCTTCGGCAAAAAGTTGTTGCGCCGCGTCCACCGTAATCCAGCCTTCAACGGCAACCCGATCGGCATTGCCGTTGTCGGTTACCAGCCCATACTGCGGGCCGCTCCAGCTATTGGCGACCACAGACCAGCCATAAGATGCCGGTGCGGTTTCATGCACGATAATGGCACCTTCCGCGCCCTGGCGGCTGGCTTCTTCATATTTATATGACCAGCGGCCATAGTAAGTCATGGTTGTACCCTGAAACTTGCCGCTGTCCGGGTTTTCAAAACCGGGATCATTAACCAGTATCACCACGGTTTTTCCTTTCACATCCAGGCCTTCGTAGTCATTCCAGTCATACTCAGGGGCATTCACACCATAGCCTACAAACACCAGATCAGAGTCGTTCAGGGCAACCTTTTCCTGCTCACGACGGGTACCGGCGACCATGCCCTCTTTGTACTTTAGGCTCTGGCTGCCAAGCTGCATGGTCATGTCGGGATCGGCGGTGATTTCAAGCAGTTTAACCGGCTGAAAGAAGCTGTCGCCATTGCCGGGCTCAAGACCCAGACGTTTAAATTCCGTGACCAGATAATCCAGGGTTTTCTGTTCCCCTTCAGTGGTGGGCAGGCGGCCTTCAAATTCATCAGAGGACAGCACTCTGGTGTGCTTAGCCAGCTCTTTGGCCTTAATCTGATCATAGACCTGTTGAAAGTTATTGGTCGGGGCCTGGGTATTACTGCAGCCCAGCGTCGTCAGCAGCGGGATAAGTGCTGCTCCTAGCAGTTTGATTTTCATGCTTGTCTCTCGTTGTGATGATTATTGTTTGTTGATACCAACTGCAACAACAATCAGCGCCTGTTGATATAACCCTTTAACAAGGTTACTTGGTTATAGCGGTTTTTATTGTTATAAACTCCCGGCCAGTATAGGAAAATTAAGTCATAAAGACCAGATAAGCCAGACCATGCAACCGTCAGATAAACCGAGCAATAAGACCAGTGACCGTTCTGCCCAGCGGCGCTTCAGTGCCCATTTGCCACAACAATGGCAGAGCCGGGTATTTGCACATCAGCCTTTGGCGCAACTCGATCAGCTTTTCTCAATTTCAGAGCTGCAGCAATGGCCTGATTGTGACTGGCTGAACAGAGATTCCGGACTGGAATATCAGTTTGTGGCTCAGGATGAACTGGATATGGGGGAGACAGGTTATGAAGAATTTATTCACCGTTACCGACAAATCCCGACTCGCACACAAAACTGGCATGATCTGTTTAATGCGCTGATCTGGAGGCAGTTTCCTCAGGCAAAGACAGCGCTGAACCAGCTCCATATGCAGGATATTGAACGCTTTGGCGCCAAAAGTCGCACGCCGAGGCGGGACAGGATCACTCATTTCGATGAATGCGGTGTGATACTGGCCTACAGCAACAGCGATATTGCGCAAATGCTCCGTAATCATCGGTGGCAGCAGGCTCTGTATGACAACCGGGATTGCTGGGGGCAAAGCATACAGGCGTTTATTTTTGGTCATGCCAATTATGAGATGTTACTGCATCCTTATATCGGGTTGACCGGAAAATGGCTGGGTATCGAAGTGACTGCAGCGTTCTTTGAGTCAACAACCTCATTGCCAGCACGATTACAGGCGCTGGATACCGCCCTGCACAACAGGTTGATTAATCAGGATTGCCTGGCACAAAAAGGTCATTTGCATCCATTGCCATTACTGGGCATACCCGGCTGGTGGGAGCAAAACCAGCAGCCTGAATTTTATCTTAATACGGACTATTTTATGCCAAAGCGGGGGCAGCGATAATTATATCGCCGCGGCCAGCGTCCATATGCCCCATACTATCCCATAGGGCAGTGCAGCAATTAACCAGGTGGTATTGGACTTGATTTGCGTCCACTGGCTGATACCGGCAGCCAGCAGGTAAATGGTCCAGAAACTTTCGACTCTGACACTTTGCAGTAAACTGAACCAGTCAGAACTCATGGGAACATCCAGCCAGTAGGCCAGTGAGGTGACATTCAGCGATTCGGGCGGCAACTGATTGGTCGAACTCAGTGAAATCACCAACAGACTCAGAGCCGCGCCAATGATATTCGGCATGTTGACCCACCAGGTCATGCCGTACCAGTCACCAAAGCTGTGTACCTGCTCCGGATCCATCCGGGTGATCAGGTTCAGGTATAGTGCCAGCACGGCATTGACGATGATCATGCCGAGCGCTGCAAACATCAGGGTCAGGGCAATCATGTTTTCTCTGGTCATGCCGCTTCTGGCCGCGTCCTGTTCTGCCGGACTGACATTAGCCATGGTCTGGTTGATAATCAGCTCCTGATACCAATCCATATCCACGCTGGAAAAATACGCATAGGCGGGCAATATGCTGATGACCACCAGCAGCACAAAGGGTACCCAGGACCAGTTATTGGCTGTTGCCAGACGGGCAAATACCGGATTAGGACGAATGAGTACGTCCAGACAAGCCTGCAATGGATTCGTAATCTCGCGCATTTAAACTCCTTGTTCATGTAATTGGCACATTGTTACAAATTTTGTTTGAAAAAACCCGCATTAAGAAGGTAGTTTGAGCGTGAGAAACCAAGGGAAACAATAATAATGATAGAAATACACGGACTGGCGAAGAAATTTGCCGTGGCGAATCCGAAAAAGCTCAGCGAGCAGGAAAAGCAGGATCCCAGACTCAAGGGCCGTTTCTTTCACTCAGTGGAAGATGTGAGTTTCAGTTGTGATGCCGGTCAGGTACTGGGCTTGTTGGGCCCCAATGGTGCCGGTAAAACCACTACCTTAAGAATGCTCTCCACGGCAATAAAGCCAAGTGCGGGTACGCTGATGATCAAAGGTGTGGACGTACTGGCAAACCCCATTCAGGCTCGCCGTAAACTGGGTTTCTTATCCGGCTCAACCGGATTATATGGTCGTCTCAGCGGGCGTGAAAATATTAGCTATTTCGGTCGTCTGCATGGGGTCAGCGAAGAGACCATTCGCCAGCGTATCGATGACCTGGCCAATTTGCTGGACATGCACAGTTTCCTCGACCGCAGATGTGAAGGTTACTCCACCGGCATGAAACAGAAAGTCTCCATCGCCAGAGCCGTGATCCATCAACCGCAAGCGGTGATCCTGGATGAGCCCACCACAGGTCTGGATATTATGGCCACTCAGACAGTACTGAATTTTATTCGTGGTCTTAAGCAACAGGGCATACCGGTCATTTTCTCTACTCATCACCTGGATGAAGTGGATGAGCTGTGTGACAGGGTGACAGTGATTGATAAAGGCCATACCCGCTTTAATGGCAGCCTGGAGCAATTCAAAGCGCTTTCGAGCGGATCAATGCACGAATCCTTTATGGCAACACTGACAGAACAGGGAGCGCAGTGATATGTGGCTGGTATTTCGAAAAGAGTTGATGGAGTTGCTGCGGGATCGTAAGACCCTGTTTTTTATGATTGCCATGCCTATTTTACTGTTCCCGCTGATTATCGGCGTGGTGGGATTTTTTACCAGTAAAGCCATGGATGAGGCCCAGACCAAAGTCCTGAAATACAGTATTGTTGGTGGTCAGTATGCGCCGCAAATTGCCGACGCCTTGCGCCAGAGTGATGAATTTACTCTGGTCGATTCCATCGCAGAAGATGAACTGGCCGGGGCAATCCGTGCAGAGACCCTGGATTTTGCGCTGAATATTCCTGACAACTATTCCCAGCCGTTGCTTGAAGGTGGCCAGGCCAGGATTCAGTTAACCCTTAATGATGCCGGACTGAATATGATTCAGCAGCGGCTGAATAAGATTATCGATCAGGAAACAGAACGTAAACGCAAGCAGGCCTTCTCAGAGCTTACACTGAGTGAAGATCAACAAAGTGCCTTGCTTGAACCTGTAGTGGTCGACAAACAGGATGTGGCCGATAAAAGGGAAAACTGGGGCGAGAAAGTCGGTGGCCTGGTGCCTTACCTGTTGTTTATTCTGTGCCTGCAGGGGGCCATGTATCCGGCCACTGATATGGGTGCTGGTGAAAAAGAGCGTGGCACGCTGGAGACTTTACTGATTTCACCCATTGAGCGCCACCATCTGGTGCTGGGCAAGTTCTTTACCATTGCTCTGGCCGGTGTGACCTCAGCGCTGATCACCGTTGCCAGTATGGCTATCTGGGGGCTGGTGCTGGGGCAGGGCATGGCCATTACTTTTGTCAGCGACTTTATGGCGTCTATTGGTGCGATTGATTTTGTACTGATGTTCCTGATGTTGATCCCCATCGCGGCGATTTTTGCCTCTTTGTTGCTGAGCCTGTCGGTCTATGCGCGCAGCTTTAAAGAAGCACAAAGTTATATGGGGGCGGTGGTGTTTGTGGTGATTATGCCGATTATTCTGGCTACCTTGCCCGGTGTGGACCTTGATGGTGGCTGGGCCTGGGTGCCGATTACCAATGTGGCGCTGGCGATTAAAGAGCTGATTAAGGGCACCATGGACTACTATGCCCTGATTGCCATTTTTGCCTCAACAGTGGTCATCGCCGGGGCCTTTATCGCTTTCAGTATTTTCTGGTTTAACCGCGAGAAAGTGCTGTTCCGGTGAGGAGGGGACGAATGATGAGTGATGAGTTTGTGAAGTGGTATGCACCCAGACCAGGTCTGTCATTCAGCATTCATAATTCATCACTCATCATTAAACTAAAGCCTGGTTTTCCATCTCTGGTGGGAAACATGGCTTTTGAGTAACTCAATGCACTCATCCACGACATTGAGCATTTCCTGATCCAGCATATCTTCCTCACTGGTGCTGGCGATGCCGTGGCTGATCAGGTGATCGATTTTTTCCGGGGTCACATCCAGCAGCAGATTGATCACAGACTGGATGACAATGTTGGTAACGGCATTTTCGAGCATTTTCTCGATACCACTGCCTACCACCGGCACCATTTTCAGGGTCGAGACCTGTGGGTTGTTTCTTACCGCCCGGCCAACACTTTGTTTAACATGTTCGCGCAAGGTACTGCCTGCCTGCATATCTTCAATACTGTGTCCGGAATGCACCGCCAGCGAAGCCAGCCAGTTGCAGACAACGGGTTTACGTGCCGCCAGTACCTGGGTGGTGATTTCTTCCAGCAGCGGCGAGCCCCGTCTGAGATCTTCCTGGGCATCGGTGAGCACTTTGGCCACGATACGGTCGCTGAGCTCCTCCACAAACACATCATAGTAAAAGGCCACAAAACGATAGGGGGCGCTTTGCCTGATATCGATGATTTTATATTTCTGCAGCCGGTAAATAATTGAGAAAACGCGCAGGAAACGCAAAAAGCGGGCGCCGCCAACGGGAATGCAGCCGACCAAATCGTACCAGTGAATAAAAGGGTAGAAGTACCAACGCAGATAATCTTTGTTCTTAACGGCTATTGCCCAGCGCAGAAAAAACTCGCTCAGAAAGATGGCCACAAACACCAGGTCGATAAGGATAAAATTGGCGTGAACGGGCTTGTACCATTCCAGTAATGCCGGTGACAGCTGGTTAAGATTCTGGCGAATCAGATCCGTGGCATACAATGAATCGAACAGGAGCAATGTGAGGTTAAGAACCAGCAACCCCAGCATAAAAAAGTCCAGCACGATCCAGGGGCCCTGATGACTGTCTTTTAAATGTTTAAGGCTGAAGTTAAGCATGTATTGTAGGTCGGGCTTTAGCCCGACATTGTTGTATCCATTTTGCGCATCCTATCTCAACTGAAAATAATCCAGCACAGACAGTCGGTCTGAAGACCGACCTACACTATTATATTCTTGTCACATCCACATAGATTTTCAGTTTCTGGCCGGGTTGCAGGTATTTACTGCGCTTTAGCTGATTCCAGCGCTCAATATCATTGATGCGCACATTGAATTTACCGGCAATACGGGCCAGGGAGTCGCCGTTACGGACGGTATAGGTCAATGAGCGCATCACGGCGGAATCTGATTGCTCGGGTGAGACTTTATTCACCCAGATTACCAGGTTCTGACCCGGCATCAGCGGGTCGGTGGGCGCCATGCCATTCCACTTGGCCAGACTGCGCAGATTAACCTTATATTTGCGGCTGATGTCCCACAGGTTGTCACCTGAGATCACCGTATGACTGAGTTTATGAGAGGCGCGCTGTTGCGACTGAGTTTGTGCCAGGCGTTGTCCCTCAGACAGACTGTAACTTTCCAGGGATTTCAGTGCCACCGGCACTAACAGATGATCGCCCGCGCGGATCATATTGCCACTAAGCTCATTGACCTGACGTATTACGTCCACTTCGGTATGGTACTGCTTGGCCAGCTTTAACAGGCTGTCACCGGATTTTACTTTATGTCTTACCCAATTCAGGCGCTTGGAATCATCAATTTCTTTCAGTGCAAGCACAAATTCTTCTGCTTTTTCTATTGGCAACAGCAATTCGTGATCACCTTTGGGATCGGTAGCCCAGCGGTTATAACCGGGATTCAGGGCGTGCAGTTCTTTCAGGCTGAGTCCGGCCAGCTCTGCAGCCAGCGCTAAATCGATCTGTGAGCCGACATTAACCAGTGTGGTAACCGGCTGGTTCTCAATTGGCAGCCACTTGGCATTGAACTGCTCGGCATTTTTCAGAATATTGGCCAGTGCCAGCAGTTTAGGTACATAGGCACGGGTTTCGCGAGGCAGCTCCAGTGACCAGAAGTCGGTGGGTTTATTCAGCCTCTTGTTCTTGCGAATGGCAGAGCGTACTCGTCCCTCACCACTGTTATAGGCGGCCAGCGCATGCAACCAGTCACCATCAAAAAATCTGTGCAGATATTGCAGGTAGGCCATTGCCGCCCGGGTTGAAGCCATCACATCGCGGCGACCGTCATACCACCAGTTCTGGCGCAGGCCAAAGCGTTTGCCGGTTTCCGGAATAAACTGCCACATGCCCGCAGCACGGCCATGTGAATAAGCAAAGGGGTCAAACGCACTTTCCACTATGGGCAATAAGACCAGCTCCATAGGCATCTGCTGTTTTTCGATCTCTTCCACAATCAGATATAAAAAGGGAGCGGCCCGTTTACTGACCCTGTCCATATATTCGGGGTGTTTGAGATACCAGTTCTGCTGCGCGGTGATGCGTCTGTCATCGGGTACCTCAAAATTAAACTGCTGGCGAATGCGCATCCACAGATTGGTAACTTCCTGCACCTCTTCCGGCTGCTCGCTGATCTCCGGCTTAGGCTCTATGGGGGTGGCAATGTCTTCTACCGGATGGGTAATCGGAATCGTACCGTCCTGGGCATTGGCACAGGTGTCGGCATCATGCTCTTTTGCATCACAGCCTTTAATGACACTGGCGGCCACTTCCAGCTCATTGTCCAGTTGTTGTTCTGTGGTGCTCATTTCCTGCGTTGCCATACAGGCCGACAGGCCCAGAACAGGAAGGAATAAAAACAGTTTTTTCATATGCGCCCGGCTACTTTAACTTTTTGTTTTATCGTTATATGTTGGTAAACCTTGTACTGCAATTGAGGCAAACAGGGCATCCCACACAAGGTGATTTGCTAAGCAGTTTATCACTTTATGCCTGTTGTCGCTGACAAACCTCATGAGTATTGTATCGGCTAGAAGTTGTCTTTCCAGCGTCTTATTTCAGCAAAAACCTGCTGTGCATTGCTTAGTGTTTTATCGCTATGTTGTGACACGTTTCTGGCAATCCCGTCAACCTGTGATCGCAAAAAAGGATTGATGCGCTTTTCCAGGCCCAGATTGCCAGGCAGGGTCGGGCGATGCTGCTGTCGTTGCTGCTGCGCCCATTGCTGGTGTTGTTGCCGTGCGCTGTTGTCAGGCTCAACCGCTGCAGCAAACTCAAGGTTGGCCAGAGTGTATTCATGGGCACAATACACGGCGGTATCATCCGGCAGTTGCGCGAGTTTTTGCAATGAATCATACATCTGCTGCGCCGTACCTTCGAACAAACGGCCGCAGCCTGCGCTGAACAGTGTATCGCCGCAAAACAGCCCAACGTGCTGATTATAAAATGCAATATGATCCAGGGTGTGACCGGGCACTTCGAGCACCTCAAAGCTCTCTGCCAGACCCTGCGGGCTGCAACTATCGCCTTCACGCAGAGAATGAGTAATCTGCGGGATGTTGTCAGATACCGGGCCGAACACATTGATATCCCGGTGGTGTTTTAGCAGGCCATCCAGTCCGTCGGTATGGTCCCAGTGGTGATGGGTGATCAGAATATCTGTAAGTGTCAGACTGCGCTGGTTCAGAAAATCCATCACCGGCGCCGCATCACCCGGATCCACCACAGTGCAACGATTTTCTTCAATCAGACACCAGATATAATTATCTTTAAAGGCTGAAACAGGCAATACTTCAATCATGGCTTTCCCCCAAACAATGCACTACAGGCAGATTTTGCTGCCAGCTACTGGTACTTTTAACGGATTACCGGCAAGCTGGAGCCTCTGATAGTATACAAAGCAGCAACGATGACAACAGCACCAGTGATAACAATGACTAAGTTCCGGGTGTTACTCACCCTATGAAACCGGCGCTCATCTCCCGTCAGCCACGCTACCCCGCCAACTGGCAGGCACTTCCCTGTGGGCCGCATATTCGCCAACAGATTGAACAGCTTTTAGCTGAGCCCAGCCGCCACTGGTTTGGTTACCATCTGGTTAAACTCGGTGCATTGAGTGCTACCCTTGAGTTTTCAAACTGTCCGATTAAGCATCAGGTGGGGATCACGCTGAAGCAGGCCCAGGATAGTCTGGTGATGGCTAACTCAAGAGCGTTACCACTGCTCAAGCGCAGCATCGATGCAATGATATTAAGTTTTGAACTGGATTTTGCGCAGGATCCACACCAGATCCTGCGTGAAGCCAATCGGGTAATGATGCCCGACGGCCATCTGGTGTTGATCGGCTACAATCCCTTCAGCCTGGCTGGCCTGGCCAAATACCTGCCGCTGCGCAGAGACAGCCTGTTACACGATGCCCGCTGCTTCTCAGCCATGCGTATTAAAGACTGGCTGCATTTGTTGGGTTTTGAAATTATTCAGGAACATGGGCTGGCACACAGTGAATTGTTGTTTGAACGCGAGCTCAACCCTCAGAGCAAATGGCAACGCTGGGCGTCGAAATATTGCGAGTGCCTGGGCTCGGTATATATTCTGGTGGCAAAAAAACGTGAAATACCCCTGTCGCCACTGAAAATGAAATGGAAGCCCAAAGCTGGCTTTAATCCTGCCGGTGCCGGCCTGCCAACCAGCAGGGTGTCATCCCGCCACTCGTAACACTGGCATAAAAACATTGCCGAAAAGATAAAAATCGCCGATAAATAGCAATCTCTATCAATAAGTTAACGCTGGTACCGGATGATGTTTGGACTCTTTGGCAACAAAACAAGCGAGCAGGATCTACAAAAGATAAAGTCGCTGGGGCAGGATAATCAGCACCTGCAACAGCGTATCGCCGAACTGGAACAGCAACTGGCCGAAGTACGCCAGTCCACCACAGAACACCAACAGAACCTGAACGGCAGTAAACAGATCAGCGATATCTGGCTTACCGGGCAAAGCCACGTTCAGGGTGTCCGCGATGCCCTGCATACCACCGCCGATACTTTGGCCCATGAAAAAGAGCGTCTGGCGGGCCATGAACAGCTTTTCGCCGACTCTGCCGAAATACTGGATGACACGGTTTCTGGTCTTAACCAGATTGATGATATTGCTGAGCGCGGCGTTAATCACGCCACTGAATTGTCTACCCTGGCAGGCAACATCAGCAATTTTGTGGTGGTGATCAATTCGATTGCCGAACAAACCAATCTGCTGGCCCTGAATGCAGCTATTGAAGCGGCCCGTGCCGGTGAGAGTGGCCGCGGTTTTGCAGTAGTCGCCGAGGAAGTGCGTAATCTGGCCATGCGTGCCTCTGAGTCCACCAAGGAAATTAATAACCTGGTTGAGAAAATCGAACAGGGTACCCGCACTATCGAAGCCAATATCAACGATGTTTCTCAACAATCCAGAAATCTGGTGGAAAATACCGGCCAGGTGAGAGAAAAAGTCAGCAATGTACTGGAAATGTCCCATTCCATGCGCGAAGTGATCAACAGCACCGCAGAGCAGACCTTTTTGTCGACCACACAACTTGACCACCTGGTGTTTAAAACCCGTGTCTATGATGCGTTGTTGGGCAATGCCCATGTGAATGCCAGCGATTTAAGCGATCATCATCATTGCAACCTCGGCCAGTGGTATCAGGGTGAGGGTGCCAAAAAATATGGCAGTAACAGTGACTTTAAAGCGCTGGACTCAGTGCATCGCAAAGTACACGAGGCGGGCAAAGCGGCACTGGATGAGCGCCGCAACGGTGTCAGCGAAACAACCTTAAACAAGCTAAGGCAGATGGAAGAGGCCAGCGAAGAAGTGATGATGCTGATCGACAGGCTGGCCAACAGCGCCGGCTAAAGGTTGTAGGTCGGAATTTATTCCGACAAGAAAACTCACAGAGATGTACGCTTTTGTCGGACTAAAGTCCGACCTACTTCACCCGAATGCCGTTGTCGGGCATCCAGTGACCTTTGAGAAAGACAACAATAATCACAGCGACACAGAGGCTGATTCTTCAATTCTCAGCGCCTCTGCGAGATCAAATACAGAAAAGCCGGGATCTCGCAGAGACGCAGAGATCGCAAAGAATGCAGAGGTAATAAAATCTTTTTGCCCTCCGTGGCTCTGTACTGAACATCTTTTTTGTCGGACTAAAGTCCGACCTACTTAACCCGCATACCCGGTTGGGCGCCTTCGTGGGGCTCCATAATCCATAAATCTTTACCACCGGGGCCTGCAGCCAATACCATGCCTTCAGATAAACCGAAGCGCATCTTACGGGGGGCCAGGTTGGCCACCATGACCGTAAGTTTGCCTTCCAGGCTGGCCGGGTCATAGGCCGATTTGATACCGGCAAACACCTGGCGGGTTTCACCGCCTAAGTCCAGTTGCAATTTTAACAGTTTATCGGCACCTTCCACATGCTCCGCTTTGGCGATACGGGCGATGCGCAGATCAATTTTGGCGAAATCATCAAAACTAATGGTTTCACCGATAGGGTCACTTGTCAGTGGGCTTTCAGCGGCCGGTTCTCTGTCGGCAGGCTGGCTGTCGGTGGTGGCCTGCAGGTTTTCTTTTGACGCTTCAATCATGGCATTGACCTTGTCGCTGTCTACCCGTTGCATCAGTGCTTTAAAGGGGCTGATTTTATGATTGGTTAACAGGTGCTGGCTGCTGTTCCAGTTAAGCTCATCATTTAAGAAGGCTTCGGATTTTTGGGCCAGCTCGGGCAACACAGGTTTGAGGTATACCATCAGAATACGGAACAGATTAATCCCTAATGAACACACGTCATGGGTATGCTGCTGCTTGTTCTCATCCTTGATGGTGACCCAGGGCGCCTGAGTATCAATATACTGGT
Organism: Lacimicrobium alkaliphilum; assembly: GCF_001466725.1. Taxonomy (NCBI): domain Bacteria; kingdom Pseudomonadati; phylum Pseudomonadota; class Gammaproteobacteria; order Alteromonadales; family Alteromonadaceae; genus Lacimicrobium; species Lacimicrobium alkaliphilum. The sequence goes on along the minus strand of NZ_CP013650.1, from coordinate 2,655,184 downwards.
TGGCTTTATCCGCCAGCGCCATAATTTCACGAATTGCCCGGTTGTACTGGCGCTTTTCAAAGGCCTGAGCGATACCCTCTGCGGCCTGCTGAAATTCAGTTACCAGTTTGGGCTCGGCCACATTCAGCGACAGGGTGCCGTCGAACTTTTTATTGATAAAACCGGCACAGCGGCTGGCAATATTCACCACCTTGCCGACCAGATCGGAATTGACCTTGGAGATAAAATCATCAAAGTTAAGGTCGATATCCATCACTCCGTCTGACAACTTACTGGCGAAGTAATAGCGAAGATATTCCGGATTCAGATGATCCAGATAGGTGCGGCCCTTGATAAAGGTACCCTTTGACTTGGACATCTTGGCACCGTTGACGGTAACAAAACCATGTACATTGACCCCGGTAGGCTTTCTGAAACCTGCGCCTTCAAGCATGGCGGGCCAGAACAGGCAATGGAAATAGGTGATGTCTTTACCGATAAAATGGTACAGCTCAGCCTCGGAGTCGGCCTTCCAGTACTCATCAAAGTCCAGATTGTGGGTATCGCAATAATTTTTAAAGCTGGCCATATAGCCAACAGGTGCATCCACCCAAACATAGAAGAACTTGCCCGGCGCACCGGGGATCTCAAAGCCGAAATAGGGTGCATCACGGCTGATATCCCACTGCTGCAGGCCTTCGGCAAACCATTCCTGAAGCTTATTGGCCATTTCTTCCTGGATGGCGCCGCTTCTGAGCCAGCCTTTGAGCATCTCTTCAAATTGCGGCAGATCGAAAAAGTAATGCTCTGAGTCTTTCAGTACCGGCGTGGCGCCGGAAACCACCGAGCGCGGGTTAATCACCTCAGTGGGGCTGTAGGTGGCGCTGCACACATCACAGCTGTCGCCGTTCTGGTCTTCTGCACCACAACTGGGGCAGGTGCCTTTAATAAAGCGATCCGGCAAAAACATCTCTTTTTGCGGGTCGTACAGCTGACTGATCACCCGTTTGCTGATATAGCCGGCATCGTCCAGACGCTTGTAAATAAGCTCAGACAGTTCACGGTTTTCCGGTGAGTGGGTGATATAGTAGTTGTCGTAATCCACAAAAAAATCACGCAGATCCTGATGGTGCTCCTGGCGGGTTTGCTCCACCATCTGCTCAGGGCTGATCCCCAGTTCCCGGGCTTTGAGCATGACCGGAGTACCATGGGCGTCATCGGCACAAACGCTGTAGCACTGATGACCACGAAGGCGCTGGAAGCGGGTCCAGATATCAGTTTGAATATGCTCCAGCAAATGGCCAAGATGAATAGAGCCATTGGCATAGGGAAGTGCGCTGGTCACCAGAATTTTGCGTTGCGAGTCTGCCATATCCGCCTTAAGTGTTATCATCATTTAAGAGGCGCAGATGGTACCCAAATCTGGGCCTGAATGCACTATATCTAATAGGAATCCAAGGTGTTTTTTAGTTCCAGTAAAACAAAACCCGCTCATCCCGATATCAACCCGGTGCTGGCGGAATTTTTCAAACTTAAACCTGAGCAGACTGAACGCTGGATAGCGGCGCAAAAAGACGGGGTATTGATTAACCTGCCGTTTGCCTGTGAAAGTCAGCTTGAGCCACTGCGGGAGGCACTGTTAAAAGCCCGGCCCGATATCAAGCTGACCTTAACCCAGAAAACCGCCTTCAGCGGCGATGCCCGGCGTGGCCTGCGTCAGATCCGTAATCTGGTGGCCATTGCCTCGGGCAAGGGCGGAGTGGGTAAATCCACCACCACCATCAATCTGGCGCTGGCGCTTCAGCAGGAAGGGGCCAGGGTAGGGATACTGGATGCGGATATTTACGGGCCTTCGATTCCGATTATGCTCGGCAATCCTGATCAGCAACCGGGCACTGAAGATAATAAACACATGCAGCCACTCGAGGCTCATGGGCTGGTGGCCAACTCCATCGGTTATCTGGTACCGGCCGATGACGCCGCCATCTGGCGCGGGCCAATGGCCAGTAAGGCTCTGCAGCAACTGCTTAATGAAACTCTGTGGCCGGAACTGGATTATTTATTGATCGATATGCCACCGGGTACCGGCGATATTCAGCTGACCCTGGCCCAGCAGGTGCCGGTATCCGGTACAGTGGTGGTCACCACACCGCAGAATATCGCGCTGGCCGATGCGCAAAAAGCCATTGCCATGTTTAATAAGGTGCATGTGCCGGTGCTGGGCGTAATTGAAAATATGAGTTATCACCAATGCTCCCAGTGTGGTTACAAAGAGCATCTGTTTGCACAAGGTGGCGGTGAGCGCATCAGCAAACAGCATCAGGTCAGTTTGCTGGGGCAAATTCCGCTGGATATTCATATCCGCGAATATACTGACCTGGGTAAGTCTCTTATCAGCGAACAGGGTGACAGCCCGATTTCCAGGGCCTACGGCCACGCTGCCAGAGCCTTGGCTAAAGAGCTCTATGTCTCGACTTTAAAGCAGCCCCAGGCTATTGATGTTGCGGTGAGGAGTGAGGAGTGATGAGTGAGGTGAGAGGAGTCAGGAGGTTTCTCCCCTCTGGCATTTTGCACTAATCGGCAAGAGGCCTTTAACCACGAACCACACGAAAAAGCTATTTACCGCTGGGTCGCAGAGATTTGAACCTTTGTTTTCTCCGCGTTCTTCGCGTCTCCGCGGTGCAATGCTTTTCACCACGCTGATAACTGACGTCTGATAACTTTACGCCGGTATATATTGAATACTCAGGCCTGAGCGTGAATAATGAGCACCCTTTACGGACTTCCCCTTAAAGCGATGCAATCGGACCAATCCATGCGTTTATGTGACAAAGATATTAAAACCTGGCTTAAAGACGGCAAGATTCAGATCAGCCCCGCTCCTGAGGAAGATATGATCAGCGGCGTCACCGTGGATATCCGCCTGGGTAACAAATTCCGTGTCTTTGAAGACCATGCCGCACCTTATATTGATCTTTCCGGCCCCAAGGAAGAGATGCAGGCGGCGATGAATTCGGTAATGAGTGACGAAATTGAGCTGCCCGACGGCAAAGCCTTTTTCCTGCACCCCGGCGAACTGGCACTGGCGGTAACGCTGGAATCGGTGACCCTGCCCGGCAATGTGGTGGGCTGGCTGGATGGTCGTTCATCACTGGCTCGGTTGGGGTTGATGGTGCATGTTACTGCTCATCGTATCGACCCGGGCTGGTCCGGTAATATTGTGCTGGAATTTTTCAACAGCGGAAAACTGCCGCTGGCGCTGCGCCCGAAAATGAAAATCGGCGCACTGAGTTTTGAAGTACTGTCGGATTTTGCCGAAAAGCCTTACAACGCCAGAATTGATGCTAAATACAAAGGCCAGGATGGCGCTATTGCCAGCCGTATCAGTGCCGATGACAGGCGTAACTGAGATAGCTCAAAAAATACTGAGAACGCCTGTTCATTGTCAAAGTTTAAATCACCAGTTGATGCGCGGTAACGGGCGTTTTTATCAATGCCTGTTCCCGAGCTTTATATGTTATTTCGTGCGCTAACGCATATAGTCATAACCAGGGAAGTGTTATCCTCTTCATCCTATCCTTAACGGAGAATCTATTGAAACAATCCAGTCAGATAAAAAATACCCTGCATTACATCCCCAGGCAGCCAGAGGAACGACGCCAGAGCGTTGTGAGCCCCCATTGGCCCAAAGCCTTAGTACAACCACCTTATAAAAGCACCCCAACCGGTGATGAGACAGGACTGCGCAGCACTCCGCAGTCCTGAATCACTGGTCAGACAGACTCCCCAAAGCCCATTTCCTTTTGCGATTACCCGTCAGAATGATGAATTAACCGGCAAATTCCCTGCAGTTGATTAAGGAATGGGCAAACAGACCGGTAAATGCCAACTCAGCATTGCAAAGCCCGGTAAAATAAGTACACTATGCAACCTCTTCGGTCGGCGTGTAGCGCAGCTTGGTAGCGCACTGTCATGGGGTGTCAGGGGTCGGAGGTTCAAATCCTCTCACGCCGACCAATTTCTCTTTTCTCCAAAGATTGTCTCAACGCTTTCAAAACACTCAGGTTCCAATGAACCTTCGACATGAGCGCGCAGCGGTCACAGTCGGAGTTCACTAAAACGCCGGGAGCGTTTTAGAACAGCCGAAGGCTGGCCCGAAGGGCGGAGGGCAGGATGCCCGGAGTAAAACGCTCACGCCGACCAATTTCTCTTTCTTCCCCAAATTATCTCTGATATTTCCAATCGCAGGATTCTAAACGAACCTTCGAAATAAGCGTTCAGCGGTCACTCAGAATTCAAAAAGACACTAAACAGTCATTGGCTAAGAGTTGCTGTGGATTTGACAGAGCATGACCGCAGAAAATCTAAGCTAATCAACTAATTATACATGTTCGGTACTGTCTGTTTTCTTTACAAGCTATTTCTGGAACAACCCCTGAAAAACACTTAACTAGTTGTAAAATATAGATTAAAAACTATGGCTCACTAATTGCTTAGCATTGTTTCCTTAAGTCTTGGTAGTAAGTAGTAGGAAGTATTATGAAAGCATTGAAGTTGGCTCTTTTTGGCGCGTTGATGGTAGTTGGTGGCTATGCGAATGCAGGTCTGATTTTTCAGGCCGGAAGCTATGCCTATTATGAAGATGATAGCGGATTAGAGTGGGTTTATGCTTCACCCTGTGCCGGCGTTGGTGGCTGTGGAAGCGATGTTACCCTTATTGATGGTTTCAGATTCGCTTCTGAACTTGACTGGACAACAAGCTTCGCGGATGTCTCTGAGCTGGTCGCGGCCTTTGATTTGAATAACTATAATAGCGCGGTATGTGCGTCCGCCTATTTTGGCTCAGGGTACAGCCATTGTGACCCGACAGATGTGACTAGTGGGTACGTATGGGGCGCGCCTGTGGGAATTGCTGCAAACCTTGCCACTTCCCAGGGTGGTGCCGCTGAGACGTTTCTGGTACGTGGTCAGGCTGCTGTCAGCAACCCGATACCAGAGCCAGCCACGCTGTTCACTCTTGCATTAGGTTTGCTGGCGATGCGCTTGCGCAAAAAAGCCTGATCCATAATTATTTTGATAAAAAGCACTGAGCTCACCACTCAGTGCTTTTTTTATATCCAGGGAGGGATGGTATGCCGGGAGTGTCGGGAACGTTCTCCGCCGACAAGTCTTATACGCCGACCAATTTCTCTTAGTTTGACCCACTTCTCCTTTCTGAAAACTCTTCACTTCAAATCCTCACCGTATGTGCGAGGGATATAGACTGAGCTTAAGTTTAACCTGCTGATAGGTTGGATTAAGACTTACCAGTGGATCTTGGACAAAACGGCCATCGAGGGTTATCATTAATGATAACTCCTAATGGAAGAGAAGCTAATGACTTGGAAAGTCGATTTTTACGATGGCGTTGAAGATATCATTTTGCGAATGCCACCAAAGATCCAGGCAAGAATGATTAAATTACTGGAACTGATGGAAAAGCACGGGGCAAATTTAGGCCCACCTCATACTGAATCGATGGGGCATGGTCTGTTCGAAATAAGAGCAAAAGCTAAGGAAGGGATTGGTCGCAGCCTGTTTTGCTACTTAACAGGCAAACGCATTTATGTATTACATGCTTTCGTGAAAAAATCACGGAAAACCCCTAAACATGAACTTGAGCTGGCCCGTCAACGCCAGAAAGAGGTAAACAAATCATGAGCTTACAAAATCTGAAACAGCGTGCACTCGATAATCCCGAGGTTAAGGCTGAATATGACGACCTGGAGTCTGAATTTAATTTAATTGATAAGTTGCTCACGATGCGCACCACTGCAGGGCTGACGCAAGAGCAGGTGGCTGAGCGAATGAAAACGCAAAAGAGCAATATCAGTCGTCTGGAGCGTGGCAATGCCAACCCCAGTTGGGCGACCCTGCTCAAATATGCCCATGCTTGTGGTTTTGATTTGTCACTGAAAATGCAAAAAATACCCTAAAAAGCTGCAGGTATTTTCATCTGAACTAAGTTGCGACGAAGCTGCAGCATGCTGAAGTAGGGAGTTAGTCAGTGAATGTGAAGCTCTGTTTGAGTAACGGCAGCAGTGTTACCTTTCGCGGTATCCGAACGCCATCTGCGTACCTTTTCGGATCGATAGTGACAAAGCCCCAAAACTGCAAAAACCGAATCACAAAACGTGAGCTTATCAACGCATCCAGGTGTTCTCGCGGCGAAAGATATTCATCCTCAGGTACCTGCTTCAGCAAAGGGGGAAGGCTCTGCACACCTCGTCAGTGAGCTTATCCACAGAGCCATGTGTTTGCAGACGCCAGAGCATAAACAGCCAGAATGGCCGAAGATCAACATCATCTGACCAGCCATCCAGGTAGCCCCAGTTATACTGCTTAACGGCTGTTTCTAACATGGGCAGAAAAAATGCGCCGAGCCCATGCAGTTGATACTGCTTCTGAGCGACTTTTTCCACATAAAAGCGGCCACCTTTGAGATAAATGATCCCCGCCAGCTCAGCTAACACCCGGGCATAATGCAGTGCGTCAAATTTGTCTTCATTACTACCGGTAAACTCGCTAATGCTGGGCTCAGTTTCAAACTGAGCGACGGCAAACCCAGGTAACAATTCGCCTGCTTGTTTCACAAGTTTCGCCGGCAGATTGCCTTTAGTTGTCGCTTTTATCCAGCCGCCCTGCAAAATGGCTTGCTCAAGGAGCACAGCTAAATAACTCATCACCGGGCTGGTTGATAAGTCACCGGGCACACTGATGTTCACCCCGTCCAATTCGCTAAACGGCGCATAAAGCCAGTTTTCCATTTGCGTGGGTGTCAGGCCACAAAAATCCTCATCAGGGCGATTATTGCGTTCGGCCATTTTATGCTGAGCAACCTGGTTTAACTCATCAAGGGTCAGGTCAGGGTTCATTCCCACCGTCTGTGCGATGTCATCAAACACTTCAGCGTGGTGCTTTGAGATGGTATCCATACAGCAGCGTTTGTATTTTTTGCCACTGCCACAAGGGCAGGGATCATTGCGTCCTGTTTTCATTCAGTCTTGCTTTTATTCATTCCAAAAGTCACCCGCAATATCGACTTGCGATGCCTACGTAGTAAGTCACTCAATAACCAGGGCGACCGCACGTGTGCTCAATTTCTGACCAAAGTGATTACTCCGTCAACTAAGGCTCATAGTGCTTGAGCAATTTTGGTTAGTTAACACACAAGATTTGACCACTAAAGATACAATCGCTGTTTAAAAAACGTTCGCGATCTTGCCCTGACTCACTAACTAATATAAACCATGTATTTACAATGGAAAGGCTGCCGAATGGGGTCTGGTTAGAAGGGCTTGCCTACAACATAATATGTCTGGAAATGTTGTGGTGTACAAGTCTATGAATCTAGGTCATTTTCTTGCCTTAAAATTCCATACCAAGTTGCAGGAGGTACCGGTGTGGAGAAATGTCTAAAAGCGATGAAATCTAAACCTAATAGACGAGATTTAACAGCCGGGGAGCCGGAAATGGCTTTGGCAAAATCTGATTCAAGTATCTGCATCATTTGCTTTTTATATTCTTCAATGGACGGTGGAAGTTCTATCGGAGCTTGAGACACACCTGACACAAAGTGGGCTGGACGGAAGTAGAGGTGCTGATAGAAGTCATCTTCTGGATGCCATAGCTGGATACAAGTGTTTGGATAGTCTTGAGTAGCGCCTTCAACTAGGGCTTTGTATACGTCTTCTAAGTCGAGGATGACACACCAGCCTGCTATTGTCGCAAGAGTCCATGACATTTCCATCATACGTTTTGAGGCATGATCTCCCAGCCATCCGCCTTCGTCGGGTAGGTCTTCCAGAGATTCTATCGCTATTGGTACATAGTTCTTACTCTTATACGAATAATCTATATTTCTGAATAACCGTTTCAACCATCCTTGAGCAAATTCAATTCTTCCCGCAAGCATAAGGGCAAAGAGAGCCAAGGTAATGTCCTGACTGTGGCTGTCCAGGCACGGCGAAGTACAAATTCCATTGTTGTCTATGAATGCAACTAGTGCGTCACATGCTGAGTTTAACTGTTGAAACCAGTACTCCCGTTCACTGTCCTGATTGGGAGAAATTGGTTGCAAAGCCATGAATACAGCAAAGCTTGCCAAAAAGCCGATTTGTTCAAATGCAACAAGGGATGTTTCAGCTCCCCCATAGGTTGGACTTCGACTAAGGCTATTTGGGGTGAAGTAGTAAGGCATAAGCCTTGAAAAATATTCAGGAATGTATCTGGTGTAGCTACTCCAAATGCTGGTAAAAGGTCCTTTAACAACATCTTTGTTTGAGTCAGTCAGCTGAATTCTATGCCAAGACCAAAGCAGAGCTCGCTCCAAAGCCAATAGTCCTTGGCGGCTGTCACCGTCCTTTAACAGAGACCAATTCGCGTAGATTTGGGCTGATAAGTTGACTATTCTCATTGCCTTGAGTAAGTTCTTTCCTGTTTTCGATTCTTCTGTCAAATTTCCTTTTTCATCTAAATCCAGCGCCCGTCGGAAGATCCGGTGCAGATCTTTCCTGTTGTACTCACTGTCGCCCGAGAGCGCTAAAGCTCTTCTTAGATCGTGCCGGTCATCATCATGAAAGACATGCTCGTCGAGAAGGTATTCCTCGACATAGCTGGAGATAGTATCAATTCCCCAAAACTCTATTTTTGCTTTGTCTTCATATTCAGAAACCAAGCCACACCAATTTGCTAGTACTGTCTGTTTTAATTCCCCATTGGTAACTAAAACTATGTGCTTTGGCAATTCTTCATCTCTTGGTTCGAGATGGGATCTAAGGTAAACATCAAAAATTTCATTTATGCTTTGACGAACTGACTGTGGCTTCGTATCCCATTCAGATGATCCTATATCTCCTCTTTTTACTACTAATAGTAACAGTTCTTCTTGACCGTCATCGTTTTCACCTCGTGCAGCGATATCTACACCATACTGCCTGTTACCTGTTTGTGGGCGTGCAACGAGTTTGTAGCCCATTTCAACAAGCAGGTCTGGTAGCAACCTATCAAGCTCATCTCTTTCTCTAAGTGTTCGCAGGTATTCGGCGATAATTAATTTCACTCATCACCTCTTTTTGCGGTTCTGTAACCTAGTCTTGTTATCGTGTCGTTTACAGGGTCCATTACGGCTCCGACAGGAAGTGTTCCGTGAAAAGAATGTGTTGATAGGCGACCTATCTCGCCAATCTTTCCGTCCCTAATGCTGAACCAGCCATTTCCATTTTTAAGGGGAATATGCGTGCATAATTGCGTCAATAATGAATGCTTTTGGGCCGCCTCCTGCCCTTCTCTTTGTTGTTTATTTTTCTTAAATGTTATGTGGCGTTGAAGCATTTCAGGTGGGCGCAGCTCGTTGAGACGCGGGAGTTTGTCCAGCGCATCTATATATTTTGAAAGCTTGGTGTGAGCTGAGCGTAACAACTTATCTTCGTCACCGGTTGAAGTGGTTAGTCTGTTCTCTATTTCTTGAAGCGTTGCTCGAGGATAATTTTTACCAATATCGTTTGTTAGTAGCTCATGGACCCATCTAAACGAACGATTGAGTGCGTTATCCGTATCCAACAACGAAAAAGTGAGTGACAGTAAAGCTTCTTCATGGCAAATCCAGCCAAGCATTCGTCTCGCCAAATACCTAAAATCATCTTGGTTAAGTGAGTCGATTGTTAACTTATGGAATACGGGATTCTTGATACCACGTACCCATAACTCACTTATTACGTCAGCGAAGGCGACACCTAAGCCCTTCTCGTCTGCAAGAGCCCAATCCGTTAACAGCTTGAAAAGTCTCTCTTGGGTGTACAGTTCCGTAATTGACTGTTGAAAGCTTCTGCTTAGTCTGTCTTCAGAGTCCAAGGAAGCACAATTTCTGATTGCCCATTGGGTAAGCCAATCCTCAACTGCCTCACAATGTTTTTCAGCTTTAATAAGGCGGGAAAGTGAGTAGTCAAGAAGGTCTACATTTTCTGCAGTCAAAAAAATCAAGGGCTCGAGAACATTACTAAGGTCGCTCAACTCTGCTATTACTTTTCCGTTCATACAAACAAAGTCTTTAAGAGCATGCAGGGCGTTTTGGTTGTTTTCGACTGCTCTTTTAACCAGTTCTGGTATTAATTCATGTTGTGTACTCGCTGCACGACTTAACAGGTTCAAAGAAGTTCGTTTGATCTCGTCTTCAGAGTGGTCGCACGTATTAATTATCAGTGTTTGGATTTCCTTTCGTAACTCAGGGACAACCTCCCAATGTCTTATCAACTGACCCAAAATAAGCATTGCGGCGCGTTTCGATATATTCTTATCTGACTTTACATCCTCTAAGGCGCAGTTAATGGCCTTTGGTAGCTCTCCTGCTTTGGTAAACGCCTCCATACAACTAACATATAATCTAACTTTTGCTTCAGATAAGTCCCTCCTTATGAGCTCAGCAAGTTGTTGAGCAACAGGAAGTTTTTCTGACAGAAAGTCACTGAGTTCGTTGTAAAAAACAGGAACCGATTGGTCTCTGTGTTCTAAATTGTATTGGGCTTCTAAGAACTCGAGAAGTCCCTGCAATGGCAGCTCTCTCATGAATAAAAAGGAACTGCCCAGGCAGGAGAAAACGACATAAACTCTGTGTGAATCCTTTCCCTTAATAGCTTCCTGACCCAGGCCAAATACGTTCGTATCCGATGAAGACAATAGGCCAAGAAAACGCCCAGCTACAGTGTCTTTGCTATGATGCTCTTGGACCCAAACTTTATACAATTCATCGAACAGTTTTTCGGCACCCCAGACGGGAGACGAATTGGAATAAGACCTGAATAAGTGTATTGCAGCGCAATGATTCTTTGCTTCAACGTTGACGAACTGGAGCAGATTGTGCTCTACATCGATGGTAAAAAGTTTGGGATTCTCTCCAGAGTCAAGAATAGACGGATGGTCCGAGAGTTCCACTTCAAGAGCATTGGCATCTTCTAGATGAGACTCGTAACTTAACTTGGCAATATCTGAGGGAATGGCCTCAGGTGGCAGGTCATGGAAGTTAGTAACAGATGTATTCATTCTTGGAAGTCACGGATGCTTGATTATTTCCGCTAGGGTTCCACATTTTGACTTCCGTTGGTAGTCCCTATTCCGACTGTCTTTTATTGACCTCTTTCGACTTCGCAATAAAATAAAGCCTCCAGCATGAACAGGCACTTTAAGAAGAAGCATCGCCGTGCTGAAGTTCTGAACGTTGCTCATTGATTATTCTTTTTGGCCACTGCTCTGAGCTTACATGAGGACAATGGGGATGGCTAATCAATGCTCCCATTTCAGGTAAGACCGGGGCTGCTCCAGTTTATTAAATTCTGTATCGCCAAGTTGATCATTAGTGTGCGTCCGAAAAATCTTCCCTTTATTTCACTAATCTGTGCGGTTAGCCTGGCACTATCTGCCTGATATTATTGTGAATAGTTGTCGCTTAGGGTAGCTTGGTGTTGTGTGCTTTTTAATCTGCTTCAGGCAGGTTAGTACTGCCAGATCCTGGCCATAACAATAATATTCAGGAGAGCTGCATGACCTATCCTCCGGCTGCTTTGCCCAGTCTTCGTCAGGTGCTGTTGCTGGCGGTGGCCATCATTGGCGTGATTTTTTTGTTTGTGCAGGCCATGGCGCTGCCTATTCATCTGGCGTTGTTTGTCAGCTGGTTTCTGGTTATTGGTCTGGGTAAATGGCTCGGTCAGGATTACGCCAGCATGCAAAAGGCCATTACCACCGGCATTCACAAGGGCATGGATGCGGTGCTGGTGCTGATTGCGGTGGGGGCGCTGATCGGCAGCTGGATGGCCGGTGGCATCGTGCCGGGTATCATTTACTATGGCCTGGCGGCGATGAGCCCCGAATGGTTTCTGCCGGCGGCTTTTGTGATTTGTGCCATTACCTCTCTGGCTACCGGTACGTCTTTCGGTACCATCGGCACGGCTGGCATTGCCATGATGGGGATTGGTGCCGGCTTTGGTATGCCGCTGCCGATTGTGGCCGGGGCCGCAATCTGTGGCGCCTATGTGGGCGATAAGATGTCGCCGCTTTCCGATACCACGGTGATGACCGCATCTCTGTGTGAAGTCAGACTGGTGGAGCATATCAAATCCATGTTTACCGTCAGCGGCCCTGCCATTCTGATCACCTTTGTGCTGTTCCTGCTGGCCGGGCTGTTTTACCAGCCCGATGGTGATATTTCTCAGGCGCAGCAGGCGATGACGGCGCTCGACAGTCACTTTATGATTGCCTGGTACAGTCTGCTGCCGGCTGCCATTGTAATCGGTCTGCTGGTATTGCATATGCCAGCGGTGCCGGTGATCTGTTTCGGCGCCTTGCTGGGCGTAGTCTGGGCCACCTTGTTTCAGGGCAATGATATCGTTGCGGCAATCCGCACCCTGTACAGTGGCAACCAGATAGAATCGAATCTGGATTTTCTCAATATTCTGCTCAACCGCGGTGGCATGTCGTCGATGTTTGAAGTGATCATACTGGTGCTGTTCGCACTGGGGTTAGGGGGGCTGATGGATCAGACCGGGGTACTCACGGTGATTTCAGAACGTCTGCGGCGCTGGGCCGATTCTCCAGGCAAGCTGGGGGTGTCGACGGTATTTGCCGGTTTTCTGGGTAATTTTCTGGGCGGCGCCGCTTATGTGTCGCTGATTACCGCCAGTACCATTACCCGCAAAAATTATGATCAGATGGGCATCGACCGGCGGGTGTTATCCAGAAATACCGAAGCGGGCGGTACTATCACTACCCCCATGGTGCCCTGGACAGATGGCGGCGTGTTTATGGCCACAACCCTGGGCGTGGCCACGGTCAGTTATCTTCCTTTTCTCTGGTACCACTTTCTGGTGCTGGCCATCTCGGTGTTTTACGGCTTTGCCGGTATCGCCATGTGGCAAAACGCTGACAGGCAGGCTGAACCGGTGTCTTCTTAATCCAGCACTGGCAGCATTTATTTCACGACTCCGGCGGCCCGAAAAAGCTGCAGGTGCACTTCTGTCAGGGCGACAATATCCCGCTGATAACCACCACCGATCACCGCAGCTACCGGCAGCCCTGCTTTTTCACAGCGCTCAAATACCAGTTTGTCGCGCCGGTATATGCCTGCTGTGCTGATATGAAGGTGGCCTAAATCATCATTGATATGCACATCCACTCCGGCGTCATAGATCACCGCATCCGGGCGGTGCAGATTAAATGCCAGGCTCAGGGCACTATCCAGAGTATCCAGATAGTCATCATCGCCTGTGCCTTTGGGTAAGGGAAAATCCATATCCGATATCTGCTTGCGATGGGGAAAGTTTTTCTCGCCATGCAGTGAGAGGGTAATAATATCCGGGTTATTCTCTGCCAGTTTAGCGGTGCCATCGCCCTGATGCACATCACAATCCACGATCAGTACTTTATCAATCTCTGCTGTTTCCAGCATCGTTCGCGCGGCCAGATAGAGATCATTAAGCATACAAAAGCCGGAGCCAAAATCGGCAAAGGCGTGGTGATAGCCGCCGGTCAGATTCAGCGCTTTACCGTGCTCCAGTGCCAGTCTGGCGGTCAGGCAGGTGCCCGCCACCGCCGTCAGCGTACGGCGAATCAGTTGTTCAGACCAGGGAAAGCCAATCCGGCGCATGGCTTTAGGCTCCAGTGTGCCGGCCAGCAGCCCTGACAGGTAGTCCGGGCAAAAGTGCGCTTTCAAATCATTAATAGTCAGCGGCTGAGGCTGATAAAACCAGTTATCCGGTACAGCAGATTCAGCCAGCTTGTCACGAATGGCCTGATATTTTTCTATCGGAAAGCGATGTCGTACCGGCAGCGAGAGCTGGCTGTAAATAGGATGAAACACCAGTGGGATCATCATTGAAGCGCCCTAAAAACAACGCCGCACCCGAATAGATATACCGCTTTGATATCAGTTTCCTGAAACTTTGCCGTAAGCCTCGGTGCCCCACAGTGGCACCGTCGACAGGCTGTGTTTAAAGCTGCCTGAGGTTTCTTTGGTGGAGTAAGATACATACATCAGGGTCTGGTGCTCTGGATCGAAAATGCGCCGAATCTTCATGGATTTGAAGAAGATGCTTTTGGATTTGCTGAACAGTACTTCGCCACTGTCGCTTTTGTCTATTGCAGCAATCATTTCGGCACTGATAAGACCGGTTTGCCTGCAGGCAATGGCACTATCTGAGGGGTCAGAAAAATCCAGGTTCGCCTCGATACTCGACACATGGCAGGTGACTCCGGTCACTACCGGGTCGGTAAAGGCATCCAGCTTAATGTCCTTGGTGGTAAACAGTCCCAGCGATACATCGCCGACTTCGTTGCTGTCGCAGCCGAGCAGGAGTATCAGGGGCAGAGCGAGATAGACGGGTTTCATTGGTTTTCCTCGATTGCTAATTTTTATACTGGTCTTTGTCCAGGCCATACTTGCGCATTTTGTCATACAGGGTTTTACGGGCGATACCCAGTTGCTGTTGTACGCTGGCCAGGCGGCCTTCATTTTCCTGCAGGGCGTCCTGAATCACTGAGCGTTCGAAGTGGCTCAGATGATCTGCCAGTGACAGTGTACTCTGATGAGGCTCAGGATTGTCCTGCCCGAGCACAGATTTTCCGCCCATCAGCACAAAACGTTCTGCCACATTGCGCAGTTCGCGGATATTACCAGGCCACTCATGAGCCTGCAGAGCATACAGCTGGCGGGTATCGAGCTTGGGGGCATCGGTGCCGAAGCGGTTGCTGGCAATGGCGGCGAAGTGCTGAAAAAGCAGTGAAATATCGTCGGTGCGCTCACGCAGAGGTGGAATTTCTACGTTGATTACATTCAGGCGGTAGTACAGATCTTCACGAAACTCACCCTGCTCGACTAAATCCCTGAGTTCCACTTTGGCCGCGGCGATAAAGCGTACATCCAGATCGACCACTTTGTTGCTGCCCAGCGGCTCGATCTTGCGCTCTTCCAGCACCCTCAGCAATTTAATCTGCAGGGCCATGGGCATGCTTTCTATCTCATCCAGGAAAAAGGTACCGCCATTGGCATGTTCAATCTTGCCGATACGGCGTTTCTGGGCACTGGTGAAAGCTCCGGCTTCAAAACCGAACAGCTCGCTTTCAATCATATTCTCAGGAATGGCACCGCAGTTTATGGCAACAAAGTTCTCGCTGCTGCGTTTGCTGTTGTAGTGCAGATAACGGGCAACCAGATCCTTACCGGTACCGGTTTCGCCTCTGACCAGAATATCCGCCGGTATATCCGCCACCCGCGCCAGTATCTGCCGTAGCGCTTTTATTCTGGGGTTGTTGCCCAGGATCCTCGGGCCGGATGTGCCCTGTACCGACAGCTCCCGTTTCAGTTCGCGGTTTTCCAGTACCAGGCGGCGTTTGTCTGTGGCCCGGCGCAGCACATCAAGCAGGTGCTCATTGGAAAAGGGTTTTTCGAGAAAATCATAGGCACCCAGGCGCATCGCTTCCACGGCAATGGAGACATCACCATGGCCGGTAAGCATAATCACCGCCAGCTCCTGATCACGGTCAAGTGCCTGTTTGAGAAATTCGATGCCGTCCATGCCCGGCATATTGATATCGCTTATGATCACGCCTGGCCAGTCAGACTCCAGCAAGGGCAGGGCCTGTTCGGCATGACTGAAACACAGTGGCTCGTAACCCTCTATTTTCAGCCGCTGTGCCAGCGCATTGAGTATGCTGGATTCATCATCAATCAGGATCACCTGTGGTTGCATGTTCTGACTCCATGGATTAATCGGTAAAACGGGGCAGGATCACTGAGAATCGCGCACCACCGGAATTTATATTGCTGGCTTCAATCTGCCCGCCGAAAGATTCAACTATACGCTTTGATATGGTCAGCCCCAGTCCCAGACCCTTGCGCTTAGTGGTATAAAAGGGCTCAAACAGCCGGTTAAGTTCTTCATCAGAAAAACCCGGGCCAGAGTCTTCGATAATCAGGCTCACGTGATTGTCGTTGTAATGAATATCGAAGCGGATTAGCTGTTGTGGGCTGTCTTCAATGGCCTGAAAGGCATTGTTGAGCAGGTTGATCACCACCTGTTCCAGGGGCACCGCATCGGCGATAACCTGAATATCTGTGGGAACACTGGTGACGCTGAGCCGATCTTTGTAGTGACTGACCTTGGAGTCCAGTATGCCCAGCGACGCGCTGACCACTTCGGCCACGGATACCGGGCCTACCTTGCCGACGGACTTTCGCGCAAACAGCTTATACTGGCCGATAATCTTCGCCATCATCTTGTTCAGCCTGAGAATTTCCGCCGCATTCTGCTTGATTGATTCAGTATCACCGCGCTCCACCAACAGGCACAGGGTCTCAGTATAGGTGCGCATCGCGGTCAGGGGCTGATTCAGTTCGTGGTTAATACTGGCTGACATTTCCCCCAGGATGGCCAGTTTGCCGGCCTGAATCAGTTCATTCTGGGTACGTTTGAGGGTGAGCTCAGTCTGCTTATATTTTTCGATAATCTGGCGTAGCTGTTCGTTGGTGTCGCGAAGCTCACTGGTACGCTCTTCCACACGATGTTCCAGTTGCTCATTGATGATCGCCAGTTGCTTCCTGGCTTCCACGGTGCGTCGCCAGGAAAAGCCAATCAGATATAGCAGTACATATACCAGCGTAAACAGCAACACACCGGGGATCACATCGTCATAAAGCAGTGTCACTGGCGCCAGCACAAACAGCCGCCATCCGGCATTGCTCATATCCTGATGAGCCTGCAGATAAGTCAGGCGCTGGCCGTCTTTGTTAAGGCGCAGTTGCTGCTGTTCGCTCAGTTGCTGAATAGTCTGTGCGTCGGTCAGGGGCGGGATCGGCTGGCTGCCGTATTGCCGTTGTTCGAGCAATTGCGCTTCGGTGTCAGGCGCGAGTCTGGCCAGAGTATGGTAATTCCACTGAGGATAAGAGCTGTAAAACACCACGCCATGCACATCGGTGAGTAGAAACTCAAAAGGTGGTGCCGACCAGGTTTCCTCGAGAACGGTCAGCGCCACTTTGATCACCAGTACACCGAGGATCTGGTCGTCTTTGCGCACCGGATATGAAAAGTAATAGCCCCGTTTACCTGACACTGTACCCAGCGCGAAATAGCTGCCGGCATTGCCGTCCATGGCCTGTTTAAAATAAGGTCTGAAGCGATAATCTGTGCCTATAAAACTCTCGCTGCTGTCCCAGTTACTTGACGCTAATGTCAGGCCATCTGCATCGATCAGGTAGACAACGTCACTGGATATAGCCTGATTATAGCGAGACAGCAGATGATTTATCCGGCCCGGGCTGGCCTTTTCGGGGAACTGCAGGCTTTGCTGAATATCCGGGTGTAACGCTAATACCTTTGGCAGTGTGCGGTATTTGTCCAGCTCAATTTCCAGCTTGGTGGCCACTTCGCTGAGACGGGCACTGGCTTGTTGTTGTGTTTTTTCCAGCCCTTTGAAATACGCAACTACGCCTACCGCCAGTGCCAGCATCAGCCACACCATCACCGCTTTCGCTACTGTCAGTGACGATTTCCTGAAATATCTGAAGGGAAAACTGAGAGACATGGATTACAACCTGATTAAAACGGGCATGGCATGTGGCACCTGAAAACGAGCACTAATTTAACCGGCAATGTTATGGGATTGAAAGCATAAGATTAAAAAAATTCACATTCAGGCGTGGCGGCCAGAGATGGTGCGAAAAGGTAGCGCCGGATAATGGGTGGAAATCTACCCATCAGATTTTGTGCTTGGGTATGGTACTACCCATGCAAAATAATTGGGTTTTATTATCTGTTTGATTTATAAGTGAAATTAATGATTATACAAACTGGCAGGCATGTTGCAAAAAGGTTAACGTTGTTAACTCAGATTACGTTTGGTCGTATTGGGTTAACTCTAATACCAATTCGTATAGATAATTGCTCACTCAGCGAGACAAAAATGTTCTCTGGCAAGGCATGGTTCTGAAGGTCTAGTGGATCTAAATCGAAGGACCATAACAAAGCCAGGGGGCATTTTAGCCTCGCACGAAGGGAGCAGCCAGAAGGGCTTATCTCTGCGTTGCCACTTCTTGACGTAGAACCACTATGCCTGCGAAGTGCCGCCTTGACCTAAGCCCTTCTGACCAGCTCTGAGTGGGCAATTATCTATGCGGATTGGTATAACCATCACACTTAAAAATAATAGTTTAGCCAGGTGGAAAAATGATTAATTCAATTTTACAGGCGATAAGACAGCGTTACTCAAAGCAACAAATTGTGATGCCAATGGCGGTGCTTTTAGCCGCAGGGCTGTCAAGCGGCCTTCAGGCTCAGGAGGCGGCCGATGTCGAGAAAATCTCCGTAGTCGGGTCTCAGATTAAAGGTGCGGAGATCAGTGAAGCGCTGGCCATGTCAGTACTCGAAGGTGAGGTTATCGAAGGCCTGGGCATCGACTCAGGAGACGAACTGCTTAACCTTATCCCCGAAAACGGTCAGAATTTTTTCAATGAAGCGGGCAATATCAGCGGCGGTGTGAACGCCGCCCGTGGTGATATTGGCGCCTTTAACCTGCGTAACCTGGGTACCGGCAACACCCTGGCGCTGCTCAACGGCCGGCGCATGGTCAATGCCGCGTCTTATCAGACCGAAGAGGTAGGCGGGAGTTTTGTGCCGGTGAATACTGTCAATACCCAGACTTTACCCTTATACGGCGTGCGCCGGGTTGAAGTCTTGCGCGATGGGGCGTCTGCTATCTATGGTGCCGATGCGGTGGCCGGGGTTATTAACACCGTCACCCGCAATGATTATGAAGGTTTTAATATTCGGGTTAAGTGGAAAGAGTTTGAGCACCTTCCCCGCGATGATCAGACCCTGTCACTGCAGTGGGGAGATTATTTTAACGATGGTAGAACCAATATTGGTCTGGTCGCCAATTATTATCAGCGTGATCGGGTTAACTCACAGGATGACCCAAGATGGTCCAATTCCGATCTCAGAGACAGGATCCCGGAAGATTCCCTGTGGTTTGATGACATCAGATTCCGTAACGACAGTGCCAACTCTCTTTTCGGACAATTTGATGTAGTGCCGCGACTGGGTTCTGATCACAGCCTCAGAGAAAACGGTGTGGTAGACAACGCCGGTGAATTTGAAACCTACCCCATTGGCGATCCCCGCTGTCAGTATGCGATTTCTGACCAGCTTTGCGGTGCCGAAGATGGCCAGGGCGTGATCCGTTATAACCTGAATGAAAACCGCGATCTGGTCTCCGAACTTGAGCGCATGAATGTGTTTATGAATATTAACCATGTGTTCGATAACGGCACAGAAGCCTTCACTGAGCTGATGGCCTATCAGTCCAGAACCAATTTGCGACGCCATCCTACGGCATCCTTTTCCACCTCCGAACTGGTGGTGGGCGCCGGTAACTACTACAACCCCTTTGGTCCCTGTGGTTCGCCAAACCGATTGCCAGATGAGCTGATAGGCGCAGATGTACCCTGCGAAGGACTGCCTGTGGTACTGGATAACTACCGCTTTGCCGAAGTACCGAGAGTGGTGGACAACGACGGTGACACCTACAGAATTTTACAGGGCCTGAGGGGGCAGTGGGGTAACTGGGACTGGGAAAGCGCCGTATCCTGGTCCAGGGCCACAAAAGATGATGTCACGCACAACCGGGTTTCCAATACGCTGATGCGCGAAGCGCTGAATGATACCACCTCAGCGGCATATAACCCTTTCAGTGGCGGCGAGAACAGCAATATCGAAAGGGCACAGGTCAGTGTCACCCGCTTAAGTGAAACGGAGCTGACGACCTTCGATGTGAAGTTCTCTAATGCGGATATCTATCAGTTACCCGCCGGGCCCGTAGGCTTTGTGGCCGGCCTGGAATACCGGGAAGAGTCGTTTAAGGATGACAGAGATCCGCGTCTGGATGGCACTATTCAGTTTACCGATGAGGAGGGCGATACTTATCCATTTGTGTCTGATGTGGTTAACTCCAGCCCCACACCGGACAGCAGTGGTGAGCGGGATGTGGCGTCGTTGTTTGCCGAGTTACAGGTACCGGTGCTGAGTAATCTGGATCTGCAACTGGCACTGAGATACGAAGATTTCTCTGATGTGGGCGACACCACAGTCGGTAAACTGGCCTTTGGCTGGCGGCCCCTGGATAACCTGTTGTTCCGCGGCTCCTGGTCTGAAGCCTTCCGTGCGCCTAACCTGGTCACCATCAATGAAGAGATTATTGCCAGACAGGCAACCCGCACCGATTATGTTTGTCAGTACGCGGCGGAAAATGGCGGAGATCCGGATCAGGAAATTCTCAGTTGCCGTAACTCCATCCAGCGTATCGCCCAGGGCAGCGATCAGTTACAACCCGAGAAGTCAGATAATATCTCAGTGGGCTTTGTGTTTGAGCCGCTCGATGGACTGGCGCTGACCTTTGATTACTGGTCTATCGAGAAGAAAAATACCATTGGTTTGCTGGGCGAGGAAAATCATACCTTGCTGGACCTGTTGTCCAGGCTTGAGCAGGGCGACACGAATTGCTCTGGTAGCAGCTTTAATCAGGCCGTGAGCCGGGGCGAGATTGATCCCGCCGTGGTGCCGATTTATCAGGCCGCGGGGATTTGTCCGGCCGGTGATATTCAGTTTGTCGATGACAGCTACGCTAACCTCGACACCAGAACGGTAAAAGGCTACGACATAGGGGTGTACTACGATCTGGATACTGATGTTGGCCGTTTCAGG
This sequence comes from Lacimicrobium alkaliphilum, assembly GCF_001466725.1. NCBI lineage: Bacteria > Pseudomonadati > Pseudomonadota > Gammaproteobacteria > Alteromonadales > Alteromonadaceae > Lacimicrobium > Lacimicrobium alkaliphilum. The sequence goes on along the minus strand of NZ_CP013650.1, from coordinate 2,634,428 downwards.
TTTGATTTTAACGGCTCTTACCTGGACAAGTTCGAGCAGGTGGCTGGCGGTGATGCCGCGCGGCTGGTCGATGCCCAGTCTCAGGGCGTGATACCGGAAAGTTTCCCGGTCACCGGCTTTGCGGATCTTATCGGTCAGGATGGCAACCAGAAGCAGAAACACAGTATGCGATTGTCCTGGCGCCATGGCGATTTCGGGGCAACCCTGGCCGGTTATAAAATTGGCAGTTTTTATCAGAGCGGCCTGACGCTGGATGACGGCACCCGTTATGTGATCCCATCCATGACAACCTATGACACCACCTTTGATTACTATACCGAAGTGGTGGATACCTCTGTGCGATTCAGACTGGGAGTGAAAAATATCACCGATGAAAGGGCGCCTCTGGCGGACTCTTCCTTTGGCTATTTTGAAGATGCTCATCAGGATTATGGCCGTTACTTTTATCTGGATATGAAAGCAACGCTGTAAGCCTGGGCTGACTACCTATTACCGGGCGCCACTAATGGCGCCCCATGTCTTATCAAGCAGGAATCAAATATGTTTATTCGTTTAGCTTTACCCTCAGGTGCCGCTGTCATGGCACTGTTGATGAGCTTGTCCGCTTTAGTTAGTTTTACCGCGGCCGGTAATCAGGCGAGCGACTGGCCCGGCGCACTCAAAGGTGAGTATGATTTTAACAAATGGCCTGGTGGTGAACTGCAGGTGCATTATTCTGTGCCTCCCACGGCCAATGCCCAAACCCCTGTTTTAGTGGTGATCCCGGGCGCCAGGCGCAATGCGGACACCTACAGAGATCACTGGCATCAATTGGCCATGCAACATGAGTTTATCGTGCTGAGCATTCGCTGCGGTTTTTCCTCGTGCCCCACTGAGTACGAATATAACCTCGGTGGCGCATTTAGCGCGCAAGGGGAAAAGGTTGCTCCTGAATTGCAGTTTTTCAGTGTGCCTGAATTGGTGTTCACGGATTTCACCGGCCGCTTCGGATCTGAGCAGCGCGAGTTTGCTCTCTATGGCCATTCAGCCGGAGGCGGCTTTGTGCATCTGTATATGCTGATGCGTCCCGATGCGCCAGTCAGCAAGGCGGTGTCAGCCAATGCGGCATTTTTCACCATGGCGAACCTGCAACAGGACTACCCCTTTGGATTAAAAGGAACAGGTATCAGCAAACAGGATGTTAATCAGTGGCTAGCCAAACCCCTGACTATCATGCTTGGCGCTGAAGATACCGGGCCCAGAACCAAGTCGCTGAGTAACAGTGAACCGGCACGACGCCAGGGGCTGAGTGTCTTCTCCCGTGGTCTGGCATTTTATGCCCGGGCGGTGAACTGGATATCGGCTTATCAGGTGGATACGGCCTGGCAGCTGAACATTGTGCAGAACGTCGGCCATAACAGCAAGCAGATAACGCCCCATGCACTGCCGCTGTTGTTCCCTGAGCAGGAGGAGAAGTAAACCATGACGGTGATCACTAATACCTCTGATGAGGCGCAAAATGTGCAGATGGGCCGCAGCCAGCATCAGAAACTGGGCTTGTTGCTTGGACCGCTGGTGGCGATTTGTCTGCTGCTTCTTTCTCCACCTGAGCAACTGAGTCAGGCGGGCTGGGCTACCGCAGCGATAGGGATCTGGATGGCCATCTGGTGGTCAACTGAAGCGGTGCCGGTTTCGGTCACCGCCCTGTTGCCACTGGTCACCTTTGAGTTGCTTGGCATTCTTGATCTGAAGGCTGCGGCTGCGCCCTATGCCAATCCTACAATCTATTTGTTTATGGGTGGCTTTATGATCGCCACCGCGATGCAGAAATGTGGGCTGCATAGGCGTATCGCCTTTTTTATTCTGAGTTTTGTCAGCGCCGGTGCCCGTTCCATCATCCTTGGCTTTATGCTTGTCAGTGCCTTACTCAGCATGTGGATGACCAATACCTCTACCACAATGATGTTGTTACCCATCGCGTTGTCGATTATCTCGACACTGGAAACCGACGAACCTGAGTTGTCAGATACGCAGCGCAGGCATTTTCAGCTCTCGCTGTTGCTGGGGGTCGCCTATGCGGCCACCATAGGCGGGATGGCGACGCTGGTGGGTACGCCACCGAATGCATTTCTGGCTGGATTTATGAATGAAACCTACGGCCTGCAGATTGGTTTTGCTCAGTGGATGCTGGTAGGACTGCCGTTGGCTGTGATCATGCTGCCGCTGGCGTGGTGGATGCTGACCCGATGGGTCTATCCGGTTAACTTTAAGACCCCGGAAGAAGTTAAGCAGCGTCTCGCACAGCAGCGAAAAAGCCTTGGCGCTATGACTAAGGCAGAGGCCAGAGTGGGGGCAATTTTTACGCTGGTTGCTCTGGCGTGGATGACGCGTCCGCTGATAGAAGGGGCCTTTGGTATCGAAGGGCTGTCGGATGCAGGTATTGCCATGTTCGCAGCCTTAAGCCTGTTTGTGATCAGTGCCGGCAAGTCTGAAGGTGGTGCGCTGATGAACTGGGAGGATACCCGGGATATACCCTGGGGGGTGCTGATTCTGTTTGGTGGTGGCCTGAGTCTGGCGGCGGCGGTTTCCGATACGGGCCTGGCGGAGTGGATGGGGCAAAGCCTGGTGTCGCTGAATACATACGGCCTGTTGGTGTTAATCATCTGCGCAGCGACTATGGTCATTTTTCTGACCGAAATGACCAGCAATCTGGCCACCACTGCGACCTTTCTACCTGTGGTTGCTGCCATTGCCGTGGAAATTGGCGGGGCGCCTATCAGTCTGGCTGTGCCGGTTGCGCTGGCGGCAAGCTGTGCCTTTATGCTGCCGGTGGCAACACCGCCAAACGCCATCGTATTCTCATCGGGGCTGATCAGTATTCCGCAAATGGCCAGAGCCGGTCTGTTACTTAACCTGCTGGGAATCGTACTGGTTTCTGCAGTGGCGTATTTTATCGCACCAATGGTGTTTGCCTGAGCCTGATTTGTGTCGTTGCCGCCAAACCTTAGTGACGGGTCTGGCACTTTTTCAAACCTGGTAATACTAGCGTCATATATTAACAGGACAATGGCCTTTTGTATGACGCAGGGGCGATTGTGGCAGGCAACTCTGAAATTGGTGTTTATCAGCCTGAGTTAACGCTCAGGCAGGCCAGTGGCCGCGGTCGCTGGCGTGCCTGGTTGCTGGTAATGGTGTTGATTTATCTGTTGCTGGCTGCGGTGGGCGCCATTGGTGATGGCTTCAAAGCGGTGGCCGGTGATGACGCCAGAGATTTGTTTGCCTTTGCCTCAAACCCTTTGATTGCACTGGTTGTAGGGCTGGTAGCTACGGCATTGATGCAAAGTTCGAGTACCGCTACCTCGGTCATCGTCGGGCTGGTTGCCGGTGGTTTACCCATGAGTATCGCCATTCCGATGGCGATGGGGGCCAATATCGGCACATCACTGACCAGTACCCTGGTCAGTCTGGGCCATGTGCGTCAGGTAACGGAATTTCGCAAGGCTTTTGCCGCGGCGACAGTGCATGATTGCTTTAATCTGATGGCTGTGGCGGTGTTATTGCCACTGGAGTTATTGTTTCATCCCCTGGAGCGTATTTCTGCTGTGATTTCCCAGCAGATTTATTCGGGCAGCAGTATCAACCTCAGTGAGGTGAATTTTATCAGTGTGCTGCTCTCGCCTGCATCGGATTTGCTTAAACTCTCCACCTCCTGGTTGCCCGGGAGCTTCTCCGGCGTTGCTCTGATTGTGGTCGGTATTGCGCTGATTTTGTTTGTGGTGTCCAACATAGGTAAATTGCTGCGCAGTTTGCTGGTGGGCCGGGCGAAGCAGATTATGCATGCCGCCATTGGCAGGGGCCCACTGGCCGGTATTGCTTCTGGTACCTTAATGACAGTGCTGGTGCAGTCATCATCGACAACAACGGCGCTGATTGTACCTCTGGCCGGTTCGGGCTTGTTCAGTCTCAGGCAAATCTATGCGTTTACCCTGGGCGCCAATGTGGGTACCACCGTAACGGCGTTGCTCGCTGCCACCGCCATCAGCGGGCCCACTGCCGCTCTGGCTTTGCAAATTGCGCTGGTGCATTTGTTGTTTAATCTGCTGGCGATAGCGGTGATCTTTGGCTTGCCGTTTTTACGCTCTGTTCCGGTTTATATGGCTGAATTTCTGGCGCTGTTGGCTGAGCGCAACAAGCTGTATGTGGCGGGTTATATTCTGGGCGTATTTTTTGTGGTGCCGCTGTCTTTTATTGGTATCGACCAGGTTCTTTAACTGACAGCCAGAATATCCTCGGATCCCCGTTTGAGTAATTCTGTCACTATCGGCAACTGGAACTGGCGGCGAATGGTTACGGCATAAAAGTTCTCATGCACATCGGTCAGTTGCCCAAGCTCGATCAGTTCCCCTTTTCGAATCTCATCCTTGACCACTACACCTGGCAAAATGGCGAGGCACTGGGTATCTCTGGCCAGCAGCCTGAGCATAGCCATATCATCGACTTCGGCCATAATCTTCGGCTGGATCTGCCATTGCTGGCAGACCAGCTCAAAGGCCATACGTATTTCACTGTGCGGACCCGGCACCAGCAGCCGCTGATGGGCCAGATCGCCTATATCAGTGTACTGAGCACGTTTGTCCGGATGACCGATGACGCTGACCGCCTGGCGCGCGATGCGCTGACTGCGCCAGGATCTTTCCCGATCCGCTATCACCGGAATATTAGACAGCACCAGATCAAGATTATGTTCGGCCAGTTCTTTAAGCAGTTCATCCAGGCCAGCAGATCGAAGACTGAGCCTGATATCCTCTTGTGGCAGTAACGGGCGGATAAAAGCTTCAAGAAAATTACGTGACAGTGTGGCGACTGCTCCAATCCTAAGCTGTCGGGTATGCCCCGTAGAATGGTCGCGCATAAAAGCGCGCAATTCTTCCCCCTTATTAAAGATTTCTTCGGCATATTCCAGAGCAATCCTGCCGGGCTCGGTAAGGTGCAGCTGACGACCCTCACGACGGAACAGGGGGTGGCCCATTTGCTCTTCTAATTGTTTAATCTGCATCGACAAAGCCGATTGTGACACGTGCAGTTCACGGGCAACCTGAGTCAGGTTCTTACCCTTGGCGACACGCCAGAAGTAAAACAAGTGGTGATAGTTAAGTCTCGGCATGATGGTGCTGAATTCTTAAGTTAATTAAAAGAGAACGATATATGAATATATATATATTTTACTTAAATTAAAACAAGAACGAGAATCACCCGGGTCAATAAAGGGGGATTCAATGGCAACTGTTACAGCGCTGCTTTTCTTCGCTACACCTGTTATTTTGCTGCTCGGTGCACTGCTGTTGCCCGCCACACAGAGAGCCTGGCGTTATACTCTCAGTACCGTTTCTATGGCTTGTGTCATGTCGGTTCTCGGCGCGCTGGGGCTGATGGGACTGCCTGAACCTGTTTATGCCTTAGTTACCATCCGGCTGGATGTGCTCAGCGCCCTGATGTTGGTGATGGTCAGTTTTATCGGTTTGATTATTCTGCGCTTTTCACGCAACTATCTGGCCGGGGAAAAGCGCCAGCTTTACTATCAGCGCTGGTTTCTGGCTACACTGGGTACTGTCGGTATGCTGGTGGTTACTGACAATCTTCTGGTGCTGTTTATCAGTTGGGTGGCCTGTAGTCTGACATTGCACCGCTTGCTGGTATTTTATCCGGATCGCCCCAAGGCGGTGCTGGCAGCTCACAAGAAGTTTATTCTCAGCCGTATCGCCGACCTGGCACTTCTGCTCGCCATTATCTTACTGATGATTGAGTTTCAGACACTGTCAATATCGACGCTGCTGAGTCAGGTGCAGCCCTCATCAGTGAATGTCAGCATAGCGGCAATGCTTATCGCATTGGTGGCAATCTTAAAATGTGCTCAGTTACCCTTTCATGGCTGGTTGCTGCAGGTTATGGAAGCGCCGACACCGGTTTCAGCGCTGTTGCATGCAGGCATTGTCAATATCGGCGGTTTTTTGATTATTCGCTTCAGTCCCTTGCTGGCTCAGGCAGACTATGCCAATACCCTGTTGATCTTTTTTGGTAGTGTCACGGCGATTATAGCCAGTCTGATTATGATGACCCGCATCAGTATCAAGGTGATGCTGGCCTGGTCTACCTGTGCACAGATGGGCTTTATGCTGCTCGAATGTGGCCTCGGCGCGTACGATCTGGCGTTGTTACATCTGCTGGCGCATTCCTTATACAAGGCGTACAGCTTTCTTAATGCCGGCAATACCGTTAACGAATTTATTCGCGCCCGACTGGCCATGCCGCCCATCAAACCTAACCTGCCACTGGCGAGCGTGGTCTCTGTAACACTGTTTACCGGCTTTATGGCTGCGCTTTGGTTCTCCGATGCCTGGGCTGCTGGAAACTATGGCTATATGAGTCTGCTGTGGATCATCAATATCGCCCTGTGTGTCATTCTTATCGAAGGCCTGAAGCAACCTCTTGCGCTGGCCAAACTTATGGTCGTACCGGTAGTGGTAACGCTGGCCTTGTTCTATGCACTCTGGCATCAGTTTTTTGCGGACATCACCAAGGCGATTACGCCGGCATCGGTGGCATCAGCGACCCAGGCTGTGCTGGTGATGCTCACATTCAGCCTGTTTTACCTGTTGTATGTGGTTATCAGAGTGTATCCCCGCAGTGCATTGTCGCAGTGGCTTTATCCGTTGCTTTACGCCGGTTTATACCTGGATGAATGGTTTACACGCCAGGCAATGAGGATATGGCCGGTCAGACTGAAGAGTTTTGCCCTCAGTGGTATGGGCTCTCCCGCACCAGTGGCTAAAACAGGAGATTATTAATGCAGCCTCATTATGCATCCTTGTCGCAAAATAACGCGGTAAAGCAGGCCGTTGAGCAGGTCTGCCAGTCTGTCACCCCGGTCTGGCCGCTGGATCAGTTTATCGCCGTCAATCCCTGGTGGAAGCTGACTCATCAGAGCATCGATAAGGTGGCGGCGCAATTAGCCAGTTGCAGTGGGGCGCAGGTACTGATGCCCAGATATTATTATCGTCAATGTTACGAGCTTGGGCAGATACAGCTGTCACATTTGCAACAAGTGGCCAAAGGGTGTGAAGGGGTGACCACAGAGTCATTGCTGGCTCATATCAGTACTGAGCGCCATACCCACGAATCCAGACTGGTTTCCCATCTTGTGGATGCCGGGCGCGATATGACCCGCAACATCGCCTGGGTTGAAGAAATCATTCATCAGATCAGTCAGTTTTGTGCCGCCTATTTCGATGAACATCAGGCTAAGTGGAAGGTTTCTACCCATACTGGCCTGTATAACAGTTGGCTGAATACAGTGCGCCATGATCGCGGAATTGGGTTGCTGATGGGCGATCCGGATATTCATCATCAGTTTACCCGGCTGCCTGAAGACTATCAGCAGCTGTGGCAGCAGCTCCCTCAGGCACTGGAACTGCAGGAAGCATCATTACAACCTTACCTGCATGCATTGATGTTGAGTATTAATGGCTGGGCAAGCTGGTGTGCTTATCAACAGCAGGAAGCCGGGCGCAAGGGTATGCAGTGCACTGTTCTTGAAGAGTTGTTGGCGATCCGGGCCGCCTGGGATTGTGTGCTTTTCCGTCATTATCATTCCGCCAGCCTGCAGCGTCAGTGGCAACTGAGCCAGCAGCAGATGAATGATTATGAGCAGTTTAATTTTGGTATTCAGCAGTATGACTGGTTATGGCAACAGGCGCTGGAGCTGTCTTATCAGCAGGTCTTATTCACAGGTCTCGCTGCGCAAACAGAGAAACCCGATGCCGTGCAGCCGAAGATGCAGGCGGTGTTTTGTATTGATGTGCGTTCTGAGCCATATCGTCGGGCGCTGGAATCACTCAGCCCGGATATTCAGACCAAAGGCTTCGCGGGTTTTTTTGGCCTGGCGGCAGAGTACCAGCCAAAAGGGTGTTATTACCGCCGGCCGCAGTTACCGGGTTTACTGAAACCGGCATACCGGCTGGTTGAGTCGGTTGAGGAAACGCCGGTTTACCATGGTTTTTCGATTCGTCAGGCCTGGCAGCGTTTTAAGCATGCGGCACCCAGTGCCTTCACTTTTGTAGAAACCACCGGTCCTGCTTATGCGCTGAAGCTATTCCGCCAGAGCTTCTTGCCGACTCAGCAGCCCAATCATCCGGTATCGGCTTTATCACAAGGTAAGCCGGTTAAGTTTGACCTGGTTTCCTGCAGCGAGCCGGATCAGAAAATAGACATTGATGAGCAGGTCAATATGGCCGCGCAAATTCTCACCGGAATGGGCCTTACCCGGGATTTTGCTGAGAAGATATTGCTGATTGGCCATGGTAGTGAAAGTCATAATAACCCCCATGCGGCGGGTCTGGATTGTGGTGCCTGTGGCGGGCAAACCGGTGAGGTTAACAGTAAGGCTCTGGCAACCTTGCTCAATAATGCAGAGGTTCGCGATGGATTAATACGCCATGGGATCATGGTCCCTGCCAATTCACGCTTTATCGCCGGGCTGCACAACACCACCACGGAAGATATCCGATTATTCAACACTCCGGATGATGGCGATATGGCTGAGGTTGAAGATTGGTTGCAACGAGCCTCGGAATTGACCCGGCAACACCGGGCTAGCTCCGGGGCGGGGCAGTCACTGACGATGGAGAAGGGACAATCTTTAAGAAAAAACTTCATTCAGCGCAGCCATGACTGGTCACAGGTGCGCCCGGAATGGGGGCTGGCAAACAATGCCAGCTTCATTGTGGCGCCCAGATGGAAAACCCGTGGGATAGATCTGTGCGGACGCACATTCCTGCATGACTATGAGCACAGTCAGGACTCGGGTTATCAGTTACTGGAGCAGATCATCACCGCCCCCATGTTGGTGACTCACTGGATCAACTTTCAGTACTACGCCTCGGTGACAGACAACCTTCGCTACGGCAGTGGCAATAAGGTGCTGCATAACGTGGTGGGTGGCAACATCGGTGTGTTTGAAGGAAACGGCGGTGATCTGCGCACGGGTCTGTCAATGCAGTCGGTACATGATGGCAAAGATTGGGTACATCATCCGTTGCGTTTAACCGTGGTGATCGACGCCCCGAAGCATGCAATTGCAGAAATTGTGGAGAAACATCCCCAGGTTAAGCACCTGGTTGATAATCAGTGGCTGTATCTGTTCAGTGGCCTCAGGCGGCCACAGCGGTATATCGCCGGAAGATGGCTGCCCTTCGATCACTTGCAGGCGTCGCTGTTAAGCAAGACCGGTGAACCTGAAGGGCGGCAGCAGCATCAGAGCGCTTCAATCAGGGAAAAGGAACATGAGGACTCTTTATGATGCAAAACAACGCAGAACTCGCCCATCATCCCTATTTTCAGGCCTCTGTTTGTTTGCTGACGAAACATAAAAAGGAGCAGGTAATAGCGCCTGTACTGAGCCGGGGATTGAGTATTGAGCTGGAGGTGGATGAGGGGTTCGACACCGACAGTCTGGGCAATTTTACCCGCACTGTTGCCAGAGTGGATGATCAACTTGTCACAGCTGAAAAGAAGGCGCGTCTGGCGGCCAGGCGCAGTGGTCTCAGTATCGGTATAGGCAGTGAAGGCAGCTTTGACTCCAGCGCACTGGGCGGGCTTGCCTGTCTGAACAGTGAAATTCTGGTGTGGTTTGATGCCAAACGGGATTTTTGTATCAGTGCACAACATCAGACGGTGGTTTCGGCATCAAGCCTGACCACCAGTGATTATGCAAAGCTGGAAAAATACGCCAGAGAAAGTGGCTTTCCCGCCCAGGGCATAGTGCTCAGGGCCGATAATGACAGCGACCTCTGTCCTGTCACCGGCATCCAGTCTGTTAACGACCTCGAACGGGCCTTTGTAGACTGTTTGTCGCGCTCTGCCCAGAATCAGGTGTTTGCCGAATGGGACTTCAGAGCCCATTGTTGTCCTTGCCGTATGCATACGATTGGCAAGGCTGCAGAGCAGTTGCTCGAACATCTGCTGAGGCTTTGTCCGACTTGCCACACACCTGGCTACAGCCCATTTAAGGCCCTGGGTGGGCTGCCCTGTGAGCAATGTCAGGCGCCCACCACCGTTACCAAAGGCAGATATTTCTGTTGTGGTGTCTGTAACGCCAGCCACTTCGAGGCTGTCAGCGATGATTTTGCCAACCCATTTAATTGTTCCATTTGTAATCCATGAGGTATGTATGAACAGGTTAGAACTGGACGGAGAGTTGAGTCAGGATATTTCAAAGGCTGTGGCGTTGTTACGCGGTGGTGAGCTGGTGGCTATACCCACTGAAACCGTCTATGGTCTGGCGGCTGACGCCACGAGTGAGCAGGCCATCGGCAAGGTTTTCAGGGCCAAGCAACGGCCGTTAACCCACCCGCTGATTGTACATCTTGGCGACAGTCGGCAAATGGCGGACTGGGCAGTGGATATACCGGAACTGGCCTATGAACTGGCCGAACAATTCTGGCCCGGACCTCTTACTCTGATACTGAAAAAGTCAGCGATGGCACCGGCTATCGTCACCGGTGGCCAGGACACCATTGCACTGCGGATACCTGGTCATCCGGTGGCATTGGACATATTAAGAGAGTTTGGTGGTGCGCTGGCCGCACCATCGGCGAATAAATATGGGCGTATCAGCCCCACAGCAGCCTCCCATGTTGTGGCGCAATTTGGTAACGAGATTGGCGCTGTTGTGGATGGTGGTCTGTGCCCTGTGGGTATCGAGTCAAGTATCGTTGATCTGAGCACAGATCAACCGAGAATTCTTCGGCCCGGATTGCTGGACAATGAACTGATAAAGCTTGGCATTGCTGCTTACGGGCATGCCAATGAGGGTAATGTACCCAGGGTGTCAGGCAGTGATCTTCGTCATTATGCGCCGACTAAACCTGCCAGTCTGTGTCCCCCAAAAGAACTTAAACAAAGGATTGAACAGCAATCTGCGGGCCGGGTTCAGGTATGGTCATTAACGCCGAATCGTTACGATCTTCAGCATGTCGACTGGGTTGTGATGCCGGTTGACCCGGTATTTTATGCCCGAGAGCTGTATTTACGGCTGCATGATTTTGAGCAATCTGACAATGAGCTGTTGATCATCGAGCACCCTCCTTTGACGACAATGTGGCGAGGTATCAACAATCGTCTGCAAAGGGCTACCAGTCAGTTGTGATCAGCGCGGGGGCTCTGAATCGGTGGGCTTATCCATAATGCTTTTCAGTATGGCCAGTAACTCGCGGTTACATTCGATCACCTTGCTGGCCATCCGGGCATCATCCGGGGTGCTCAGATACTCATCCAGCGCGTCACTCTGGCGGGCCAGCGCCGTCAACAGCTGTTGCCGGGTCGATAAATTATTTTGATCCATCAATGCGTCCTTGTTGCCTGGTGATTCGTATTTTTTACTGCAACCGGGCCAAGCATAGCCTGAGTCAGGCTATGATAAAAGTCCTGTGAATAAAAAACATCCTGCCTGAAAATCCTTCCGTACCCAGATTTAACTTATTGAGACATAAAGCGTATTTTTAATTCTGGACTATCATTGCTTCAAGATAACAACGTAAAACGCGATATCAGAATAAACACCTATTTTTACAAGGATGGAAAACCATGCGTAATAATCAGCCTGTTACCCAGAAAGAACGCACTTTTGGTGAAAATGAACGCCTGATCTCCACCACTGATACTCAGGGCAACATTCTGCATTGCAATGATGCGTTTGAGCGGATAAGTGGCTTTACCCGTGATGAGCTTATTGGTCAGCCGCACAATATTATTCGCCATCCGGATATGCCACCGCTGGCGTTTAAAGTGATGTGGGAGCATCTCAAAGCCGGCAAACCCTGGATGGGACTGGTAAAAAACCGCTGTAAAAATGGTGACTACTACTGGGTCGATGCCTATGTCACTCCTGTTACCGAAAAGGGCAAAGTGGTTGGCTATGAGTCGGTTCGCAGTTGCCCCTCCCGTGAGAACGTACAACGGGCAGATAAGCTCTATGCGCAGTTAAAGGACAAAACCAGCCTGCCCGTGGATAAAAGGGTGATACTGCAGAAAATCAGGTATCCGTTGTTCGCATTAGTTGCGATAGTGGTGGCGGTGATGATCTGGCATCTGCTCAGTCCGGTATTGGCCATAGTGTTATTAAGTCTGTCGATGCTGGTTCTGTCGTCATTACCCAGCATTATCATGATCAAGAAATGCAACCAGTATCTGGCCATGATACCCAGCGCCTTTTATCACCCCCTGGCCATTATGAGTTATACCGATGATGTGGGGCAGGAGGGTAAACTAAAGGTGGCGATACACAGTATGCGCTCCCATTTGATTACGGTTTTGTCGCGTATAGAAGATGCGGCTATTCAGGTGTCCGCCAGAGCAAAAAATGCCGCGAATTTTTCTGCGGGCATTGTCAGTCAGCTTCAACAACAACAGCAGGAGGCCGCCCAGGTCGCCACTGCGATGAACGAGATGACCTCCACGATTGCTGAGGTTTCTCATCGGGTGCAGGATACGTCCAAAGAAACCGGTAAGGCTGACGAACTGGCAAGCTCCGGGCGCAGCATTGCAAAACGCACGGCGTCATCCATCAGCGGTTTAAAGCAATCGGTTGAAGACATTTCTGCGGCGGTGGATACACTGGCTCAGGAATCAAAGAATATTTCCAGCGCTGCGCAGATTATCGAACAGATAGCCGAACAGACTAATCTGCTGGCTCTGAATGCCGCTATCGAAGCAGCCCGCGCCGGTGAGCAGGGCAGAGGATTTGCGGTGGTGGCCGATGAGGTCAGACAGCTTGCCAAACGCACCACTGATTCAACTAAGGATATTCACGCTATTATTCAGTCTTTGGGTGCCAGCGCCACCAAGGCAGTGGAAACAGCAGGTAACGGCCAGCAGGCTGCCGAGACCGGTGTGGCACAGGTGGAAGAGACTGCAGAGTTACTGAACGGCATCGGTGATGCACTGACCAAGGTTGCCGATATGTCGCAGCAGATAGCTTCAGCGGTAGAACAGCAGGCCACGGTTTCGGAGCAGGTCAACAAGCAGATCGTGGATATTTCCGACCTGGCCGATGAGAGTCTGAATATGAGCAAGCAGGGCGCTAAGGAAAGTGAAGAGCTGCGGGATGTTTCCAACAGCCTGTTTGAGATTGTAGAGCGGTTTCGATAAGCCATTGGCGGCTAACTCCGCGACGTTCCATAATCCCGCAATCCGCTTCGCTCCTTGCAGGCTACACCATCTCGTAGCCTGGATGCAGCGAAGCGTAATCCGGGGCGATCTGCTGGATGTCAGAGATTCCAATCTCTGCGTCCTCCGCGGCTCTGCGTGATCTCAGGTTCTTATCTTTTTGATCTCGCAGAGGCGCCAAGGCGCGGAGAAACCACTTCACTCACTTGTAGAGCTTTGCTCATTACTGCTGATCTGTTTTGGCTTTTTCCACCATTTCTCTGACATCCGTAAGCAGTGCCTTGGCGTCATAGAGAATGCCATCTTTGATGGTATATTTGACGCCGCCGACCCGGACAGGCTGGTTATTTTCATCCAGTTTAAAATGGCCGGTACCGTAGAGCAGCTTCAGGTTAGCCAGCGGATTGTGTTCCATGATCACCAGATCCGCCAGTTTGCCGATTCGCACTGAACCAATGTCATCTTCCAGCCCCAGCGCCTCTGCGCCATTGAGAGTAGCCGCCTGGATCACTTCCAGCGGATGAAAACCGGCCTCCTGCAGCATTTCCAGTTCGCGGATATAGCCAAAACCATAGATTTTATAGATATAGCCTGAATCTGAGCCAGCGGTGACCCGGCCACCATGATTCTTATAGTCATTGATAAACTGCATCCACAGACGGTAGTTCTCTTTCCAGGCAATCTCGTCGCTGGTGGTCCAGTCAAACCAGTAGCTGCCATGGGCGTAGCGGCTGGGCTGGAAAAAATTCCACAGTGTCGGCAGGGTATAGTCTTCGTGCCAGATGGCGCGGCGTTCACGCATCAGATCGCGGCTGGCCTCATAAATGGTCATGGTGGGATTTAAGGTGAAATCCAGTTCAATCAGTTCGTCGCGCACCGCATTCCATTTATCGCTGCCGGGTTTGGCGGCCTGTTGCCAGAGCCGGCCCGCTTCTTCAAAGCGGTGTTGTTCATTATTGTAGTTGTAGTCGCTGGGGTAGTGCTGAATGCGGCGATCTTCAAACAGTGCTTCGGGCAGCCCGTACCAGTGCTCCATCGTCGTCAGACCCAGACGGGCGGAGTCCAGCACATTCATGCTCATGACGTTAAGCTGGGCATGGTGCATTGCTGTGCCCAGTTCCTGTTTTCCGGCCTCATCCAGCGCCGCCTGCATGATTTTCGGCGTGGCACCGAAGAATTTCAGGCCTTTGGCGCCATTGTTTTTAGCCCATCTTACCCATTCACGGGCTTGTTTGGCAGAATAAATCGGATCCTTACGTTCAAGACCAAAACCGAAGTAGGGGATCAGTCTGGGCGCGGTAATCTGATTTTTCTCACTGCGGCGCACGTGGTCCATGACCCAGTCAACGCCATTAAAACTGCCTGGCTCACGCACTGTGGTAATGCCATGGGCCAGCCACAGCTTAAACACATATTCAGCGGGAATATCATCGGCGGAGCCACCGATGTGGCCATGCATATCAATAAAGCCGGGTAATACGGTATGACCCTCCAGCTCCAGTACTTTGTCGGTTTCTTTTATTTCAGGCCGGCCCGCATCTTTTATTGGCACGCCCGGGTAACCCACGCTGACAATGTTGGTGATGCGGTTGTTTTCGATGATGATATCCAGCGGACCTTGTGGCGGGGCGCCTTCACCGTTGATCAGGGTGACCCCTCGTAATATCAGACGTTTCCATGGGCCCTGAGCCTCATCAGCGGGAGCATCCGGCGCGCTGGCGCCGGGTTTGGCAATAAGCGGAGCGCTGAATAGCAGAGGTAAGAGCAGGAGTAAGTGGCGATATTTCATTATTATTCCTATTGTTTTTGTGCACACCGATACAGCTAAACCTTTAAATCATTAATGTGCAAGACAGATGCGACAAAGGTGCCAATTATGGGTTTAAACTCATTACCTCAGGCGCAAAATAGTTTGGAGAAGTCAGATGTTAATAGTATGTTAGTTCTGTTGGCGATTGGGCGCGATATAAAAAGGATAATCCTATGAATATACTGAAAAAAAGCCTGACGGTATTGCTGTTATTGTTGCTGATTCTGGTGGGTATTGGTTTTGTGTTGCCCTCTGAATTCAGAGTACAGCGGGATATTGTGATCGAGGCGACGCCGCAGCAGGTGTATGCCAGGCTCGACGATCTGCGTGAATGGCAGGATTGGGGGGTATGGTTTAAGCGCGATCCGGATATGCAGTTACGTTATGAGGGGCCCGACAGTGGCATAGGTATGCGTTCTATCTGGCAAAGTGACACTGAGGGCAGTGGCCAGATGGAAATTATTGCCGCTGAGCCGAATAAACGGCTGGTTTACAGCCTGTATTTTCCAGAATATGAGATGGGCAGCACCGGTGAGTTTATTCTCACCGAGCATGAGCAGGGTACCAAAGTAGTGTGGCAGGATTATGGCGATGTGGGGCCGAATCCATTTATGCACTATATGGCATTGATGATGGATTCGATGATTGGGCCAGACTTTGAAACCGGTCTGGAGAATCTGAAAACCTTGACAGAAAACGGCGGGTAAGCCCGGATTTACAGCTACTTATCCCGGTTGGTCTGGCAGTAATGACCGACAGATGTTGTAGTGAGATCATTACTTACACAGGGTTTCATACGGGCTTATGGCGAACCAGCTAAATCAATTGCTCACCCACTGGCATCAGCATAAAGACGACTTGCAGTGGGTGCTGGCGACCATTATCGCCACAGAGGGGTCAGCCTATCGCAAGGCCGGGGCCATGATGCTGATCAACAGCCTTGGGCAGTATCGGGGATTGCTCAGCGGCGGCTGTCTGGAGGCAGATATCATGCGCCAGGCCAGGCGCTGCTGGGATGACCAGTGTAACCGTACTATTCGCTACGATATGCGCGAAGAAGAAGATCTGGCCTGGCAACTGGGGCTTGGCTGTGGCGGTATGGTGCAAATTTTGCTGCAGCCGGTAAATGCTGATAATCACTACCTGCAACTGGATAAATTGCTGTTGTCATTGCAGCAACACCAGCATTGCGGTTATCTGCAATATCTGGAGCAACCAACACCGAAAAATCAGCTGATTTCTCTGGCGCAGGTGCAAAACGTTCTGAACGACAATATTAAAGTGGCGCAGGTGGACATCGATGGACAGCGAGCACTGGTGCAGCACGTTCGTCCTGCGCCTCATCTGGCGGTGTTTGGTGGCGGCCTGGATGCCATACCGGTGGCGGCTATCGCCAGACAGCTCGGCTGGCGGGTCACTTTGCTGGATCCACGTCCGGCCAATGCCCGTGAAACCTATTTTGAGGGCGCCCAGATAATCCGCGAACCTTATACCGGGTTAGCCGGTGCGCCCTGGTTGCAGACACTCGATGGCGCTGTAGTCATGAATCACAATATGACCCTGGATGCGGAGGCGCTGGCGCTGCTTAAGGCCGTTCCTGTTCGCTATCTTGGTCTGCTTGGTCCGGATCATCGTACCCAGAAAGTGTTGCAGCAAGCCGGGATGTCTTTCTCGGATCTGCCTGTACCTCTCGCCAGCCCGGTGGGTCTGCGCCTTGGCGGTGAACTGCCTGAGTCTATAGCGCTGGCCATACTCAGTGAGATGCATGCGGTACTTGAACAAAAAGACGGCCGTTCTATCTCGTTGCAACTGCAGTCAGAAGCACCTGAAAAGGTGATGGAGAAATGAAAACCGCCGTGGTGATGCTGGCAGCAGGAGCAAGCCGCCGCTTTGGCGGTATTAAGCAACTGGCAATGATTGATGGCCGGCCTATGATCTGTCACGCCCTGGCACAATTGCCCCCAAATCAGGCACGTTACTATCTGGTTTTAGGCGCAAACAGCCAGACAATTGCAGAGGTGGTAGCGAGCAATCCTGACTTCAGACATATTCAGCCACTTATTGCTCCGGACTGGCAGCAGGGGTTGGCCCACAGCCTTAAGTTTGCCATCAGGCAGCTTGGCTCTGACACAGAGCGGGTGCTGATTTGCCTGGCCGATCAGGTGGCCCTGAGAACCCATGATTATGAGGCGCTGCTGGCACTTTCTGACAGCCATCCGGGGCGTATAGTGGCGGCATATTATCAGCACAATCCGGGTGTACCTGCTATCTTTTGCAAAGCAGAATTTGCCCTGTTGATGCAACTTAAGGGCGACAGGGGTGCCAAGGCGCTATTAAATCAGTTTGCAGACAAGGTCATTCAATATGATCTGCCACTGGCAGCCATAGATATAGATACACAGCAGGATTTAATTGACAACAGTCCGGCAGAATCAAACAGACAGGGGATAAAAAATGATTGAGTTTAGCCTGAACGGAAAAGCGCAAAAGGTGGAGGCCGAGTCCGACATGCCCCTGTTATGGGTATTGCGGGATGTACTGGGTATGACCGGCACGAAATACGGTTGCGGCATGGCCATGTGTGGCGCCTGTACTGTGCATCTTGATGGCGAAGCGATTCGCTCCTGTACCACCCCGGTTTCTGCGGCGGCAGGTAAATCTGTCAGCACCATTGAGGGCTTGTCAGAGGATAGCTCTCATCCTGTGCAGCAGGCCTGGCGTGAGCACAATGTGCCCCAGTGCGGTTATTGTCAGTCCGGCCAGATAATGAGTGCGGTGGCACTGTTAAACAGTAATCCGCAACCTGACGATGCTGCCATCGATGAATTTATGCAGGGCAACCTGTGTCGCTGCGGCACCTATCCCAGGATCAAAGCGGCGATCAAAACTGCGGCTGGCAAAATGGGGGGCAAAGCATGAACCCGATTAAAAACGCATCCCGTCGTCAGTTTCTGAAGCTTGCCGGTATCGGCAGTGGCGCTCTGGTATTAGGTACCGTTATGCCTGGCTGGGCCCCGGCCTGGGCTGACTCAAAAACGGCGGAATCGCTCAGTGAAATGAATCTGTTTGTCAGCATCGGCAGCGACGATCAGGTACATATTATCTGTCATCGCTCGGAGATGGGGCAGGGCATTCGCACCGGTCTGCCACAGGTGGTGGCTGATGAGCTGATGGCCGACTGGAACAAGGTTAAGGTGGTACAGGGGCTGGCAAATGAAGCCTACGGCAGTCAGAACACCGATGGGTCACGCTCGGTAAGACATTTCTATCAGACTATGCGGGAAATGGGGGCCATGGCCCGCACCATGCTAGAGCAGGCCGCGGCAGAGCACTGGCAGGTGCCGGTGGCAGAGGTACAGGCCAGGGATCATCAGATCTGGCATAAAGCCTCGGATCGTCATTTACGCTATGGCGAGCTGGCAGAGAAAGCCGCTGAACTAAGCGCGCCGGATAAAGACGCACTGGTGTATAAGTCCAGAGCAGACTTCAGCTATATCGGCAAAGATGTGGCGATTGTGGATCTAGAGGATATGCTCAGCGGCAATACCGAATTTGGTATTGATATTCAGATGCCGGAGATGCTGTATGCCAGTATCGAACGTGCCCCGGTATTGGGCGCTAATATCGATTCGGTGGATGATACCCAGGCAAAAAAAGTCAGTGGCGTGGTGGATGTGATCCCGATGCCACAGTTCAGCCTGCCCGCCGCCTTTAAACCTCTGGCTGGCGTTGCAGTGCTGGCGAACAATAC
This sequence comes from Lacimicrobium alkaliphilum, assembly GCF_001466725.1. NCBI lineage: Bacteria > Pseudomonadati > Pseudomonadota > Gammaproteobacteria > Alteromonadales > Alteromonadaceae > Lacimicrobium > Lacimicrobium alkaliphilum. Next base: position 2,615,667 of record NZ_CP013650.1, on the reverse strand, counting down.
CTGGGCGGCGATGCAGGGCCGCAAAAAGCTTAAAATCAGCTGGACAGACAGTGAACACGGCAGCCATGATTCTGCCGAATACCTGGATACTCTGAAACAGCGTGTACAAAACCGTGGCAAAGTGATCCGCTCGATCGGTGATGCCTATACCGGCATGATGAATGCGGTACAGACTCACTCGGCCTCTTATACCCTGCCTTATCTGATCCACGCGCCCATGGAGCCGCCTGCGGCCACGGCCGTGTTTAAAGACGGCATGATGGAAATCTGGGCCTGTACCCAGACACCCCAGAGCACGCAAAGTACCGTGGCGCAGATTCTGGGGCTGGAGAAAGAGCAGGTTAAGGTTCACGTTACCCTCTTAGGTGGCGGCTTCGGGCGCAAGTCCAAGCCTGATTTTTCCGTCGAGGCGGCGCTGCTGGCAAAACAGACCGGTAAGCCGGTAAAAGTCACCTGGAGCCGTGAAGATGAGATTAAACAGGGTTACTACCATGCCGTCAGCGCGCAGTATTATGAAGCGGGTATGGATGATACCGGCAGGGTTACCAGTTGGCTACAACGTACCGCGTTTCCGAGCATAAGCTGGACCTTCGACGGTAAAACCGATGCGCCTTCTGATGGTGAGTTGTCACTGGGCTTTGGCGATCTGCCCTTTGCGCTGGATAACCTCTCCTGTGAAACCCAGACCGCAGAGGGCCATATCCGTATCGGCTGGGTGCGTTCGGTAAGTAATATCCAGCATGGCTTTGCCATCGGCTCTTTTGTGGATGAGTTGGCGGATAAACTCGGCCGTGAACCCCGGCAGATGTGGCTGGAACTGCTCGGCAGTGACCGCCATGTGGATCCCGAACCTGAAGGCTTCAAGTACGGTAATTACGGTGATCCGAAAGAGAAGTTCCCTATCGATACCGCGCGCCTGAAAAAGGTGCTGAATCTGGTGGCAGACAAGGCCAATGTTGAACAGCAAACCGCCGCCAATGAGGCCTGGGGCATCAGTGTGCACCGCAGTTTTGTCAGCTATACCGCCGTAGCCACCAAAGTCAGGGTCAAAGAGGGCAAAGTAAAGGTACTGGAAATGCACTGCGCCATCGATGCCGGCACTATCGTAAATCCGGATCGGGTGCGATCACAAATGGAAGGCTCGATGATCTTCGGTCTGTCACTGGCCATGCTCGGGGAAATCACAGTAGAAGAGGGGGCCGTCAAACAGTCCAACTTCCATGATTACCCCATTCTGCGCATGCATCAGTCGCCGCCCATCAGCGTGTATATTGTTGAGTCCGATGCGCCTCCGGGTGGCGTGGGTGAGCCCGGCGTACCGCCGGTGGCCGCCAGCCTGGCCAATGCGATTTTCCGCGCCAGCGGCAAGCGTATCCGCGATTTGCCGGTGAATAAGCATTTAGAGGTGTAGTGAACTGGTGAAGCAGCAGTCATTGCCGCTTTATTTCGGACTCGGTTCATCCTGAAAAATCTCTTCAATGGCCAGGTTAAACAGCCTGGCGGCTTTAAATGCCAGCGGTAAACTGGGATCGAACTTGCCTTTTTCTATGGCATTGACGGTCTGGCGGGATACCTGCAGGGCGTTGGCCAGATCGGCCTGAGTCCAGTCCCGCTCGGCCCGCAGTACCTTGAGCTTGTTCTTCATTGATATCTCCGATAACCCAGCAATACGCCAGCGATATAGACCAGTGACATAAACACTACCAGGTGCGAGATCTCGGCGTTAAAGCTGATGAGGGCGGTATCTTCAATGACTTCATACAGGATCCCGGCTATCAGCCCGGCTCCCAGAGTAAGTGCCATCGCCTCTAACTGAATTTTTTGTTGCAGTTCATCCAGCCCGCGCAGGTGTTTTCGGTTGGCCAGCAACATGGCAATGCCTAACAGCAGATTCAGTACTATGGCTGCGGCTGTAAGAGCGATGTGCTGATCCCACAACAAGGACGGGCCAAACTGGGCCAGAGCCAGAGAGAGTAACCAGGCAAATGTCCAGATTGCCAGATTAAGGGTATTTTTAGCGCAATGATGTTGACCTTGATGGCTTTGCATAAGTCTGACTCCTTTGTCATAAAGTAAACTCTGCTTTACTTTTAGATCAGGTTAGTCAGGTGCCCGTTGAAAGTCAAGTGTAATTGACATAAAGAGTGGTCTTGACGACATTTATTGAAAATAAGCAGAGGCAAGGGGCCTTGCCTCTGTGTTGTTTTACTTCAGTTTACTCCTGGTCTCTACCCATCCGGTAGCTGCTGTCCGGGGTCAGTGAAAACAATTGCGGGTCAAGTTGCCGGTTAAACTCAAGATCGGCTTCAAGATGAAAGACGCCCTGATTCTCTCCGGTACCGGGCATACTGACTTCCACTTTGACCGGCAGGCTGGTTTTTACACTGGCCCACAGGGTGATGAGTATGTTCTGTTCAATAATCTGATAACCCACTGCTTCAGTATCGTTGACCATCTGAGCAGACAGTCTGGTGACCTCTCCCTGATGATTTTTGATTGCTTCAAACCAGTACAGCGGGTCATCTTCAACAGACTGCATTGACTGCTGATTCGGGGTGAAGCTGAAGGGCGTCGCCATTTTGGGTCCTGGCATCAGAATCAGCCCCTTGCCCAGACTCACATCCAGTATGTTGATCACCGGTGCTGCCTGTTGCTGGCCCGCCAACGGGGTGTTTTCAATACGGACTTTATCCGGCGCCTGATAGTACACCTGCAAGTCCATAATCTGCAGCCCGTTGGAGGACATCACGCCGCTGTAACTCATGCTGGATATTTGCTGAAGCTTTTCGACTACTGCCGCAAAAGCCGGTGTCTGAGCGGTGCTGAACATCAGGCCGAAGACCAGGGTGCAGATGGCAGCAGAGCCGGTCCATGCCAGATAACGCGCAGGCAAAACTGTGCCTAGTCTTTGCTTCAGACGGTTAAGCCAGGACTCAGACTTTAACGGTATTTCCTGATAGCCTGCAATCGCCTGTTGCAGGCGCTGCTGAGCCTGGTCGGTCTGATCCTTGTCGGGCGTTTGTGCTTTTATTTGTTGCAGGTACTTTTCCAGTTCCTGAGAGGTATCAATAGGTAAGTTCATGTTCTGCTCCTGAAAGTTGTGATTCACCCAGCCACTGGCTGAGTTTTTGCTGAGCACGATGCAGGCTCACGCCGGCCAGACTGGTGGAGATATCAACACAATGGGCTATTTCCTGATAGGAAAGGCCTTCAATATGGCGAAGGCAAAATACTTGCGCATCCCGGGGGCTTAGCCGGGTCAGTGTCCGGCGAAACCTTTCCAGATCCTGCTGTTGTGCCAGCGTGGAGCAGGGGCCGGAAGCGGAGTCACTCTCCGCACAGGCCTGCTCAATAGGCTGTTCACTGCGTCGTTTGATCCTGCGCAACTGATCGATGGCGGCGGAGGTTGCCATGGTACAAAGGTAAGCGGGCCAGTTTTGGATCTTGTCGAACGCCGCAGGGCTTTTCTTAAACAGCTTCAGAAACACCTCCTGGGTGACATCTTCAGCCAGATGGCTGTCTCCCAGCAGGCGATAGGCAGTCTGAAAAACCTGGCGTCCATGCTTCTCTGCCAAATTGGCAATAATGGCTCTGTTTGAGTGCTTCAATGTGGTGCTCCTGTTATACCAATCCGCATAGATAATTGCCCATTCAGAGCGGGTCAGAAGGGCTTATTTCTGCACACTGGTATTATTTGCTCATGGATATAACGCACCGGCCGGTGTTTTTATTACAACATTGTGCAAATAATTCTTATCCGATGATGTGTATCCCATTTGGTATTACACCTTTTGCCCCCATCCTGATGCTAAGTTCACCGCAGGAATACACTATGACCAATAAAAGGCGGCTCACCAAAAGCATACTGGCTTCAGCCCTGTTTGTCTGTCTGCTGTGGTGGATCAAGCTGGCGGAGTCCTTTACCGGACTGGATCTGGGGTTTCTCGGCGTGACGCCGGGGCAGTGGGGCGGTTTGGTGGGGGTGCTCGGCGGCCCGCTGGTGCATGGCTCTTACCAGCACCTGTTCAGTAATACTTTACCCTTGCTGATTTTAGGGTCGTTGCTGCTCTATGGTTATCCGCGCTCATGGCGGATTGCTGTGCTGATGATCTGGCCATTGTCCGGGCTCGGTGTCTGGCTGTTTGCCCGTGATGCGACCCATATTGGTGCCAGTGGTCTCACTCATGGCATCTTTTTCTACCTGTTTATTTCCAGTATTTTGCGTCGCGATAAAGTCTCTGTGGCGCTAATGATGATCGGCGCCTTTCTATATGGCAGCATGATCATGACCATTCTGCCCCGCGAGCCGGGTATTTCTTTCGAGTATCACTTTTTTGGTGCGGTGGCAGGTACATTGGCAGCCATTTTGTTCCAGCGCCGGGATCCGAGGCCAAAAGAGAAAAAATACAGCTGGGAGAATAACGAGCAGGAAGATCCTGTCATTGGTGATGCCTGGCAGACTGACTCTGATGACGATGTCGAGGTGCTGACGGACCGGCACCAGGGCAGGCCTCATGACTGAATAATCTCGTCAATATCAGCAACGGTTGTAGATCTCTTATTGTAAGCACTTGTATAACAATGCAAAATCGAGCTTATACAAGCCCCTATTTGCTGCTCGTTTACCGAATAATGACAATACTAAACAAATTGATTTTGCTGGCGCTGCTGTTATCGGCCTTTTCGCTAAAGGCTGAGCAGGCATTGCAGGACTTTATCAGTGAAATCCAGGTCAATAATTATGACTGCCTGACCCAGGAGCAGGTGGAGCAACTGGATCGGCACCTGGCCTCTGACGGGCTAACGGGGCAGCAGGATTTTTATCTAAAAGTGCGCAAAGCACAGTATCAGGCCTGTGCCGGCAAATATGATCAGGCCAGTACAATTCTGGATACTTTGTTATCACGGCCAGTAACGGAAGATGAAAGTGAAAATCATGCCTATGCACTGTTTCTTGCCGGGGTCGTGACTGACCCGGACAACAAACAACAGCGTTGTGATTACTACCGCCGCGCCGAGCGAGAAGCCCTCAGAGTCGGTTCAGAGTCGATTCACCTGGGAGCACAGCTGGAGCTGACCTCCGCCTGTGATATCGGTGCTGATAAAATTGAGCAGAGTTTGAGTACCCTGTATATGCTGCTGGAAAAATACTCCGGTGCACAGAACAAGGCCACTCGCTCAGATATTTTTAATAACATCGGCAATCTTTATCGCTTGCTTGGCCAACATGAACTGGCTGCAGAGCAATATTACAAGTCTTATCAGATGTCTTTGGGCATTTATGAAGGGGAAACCCTGATATTGCCGCTATTCAACGCTGCCCGAACTTATCTTAACAGTGCTCAGGTGGAACGCACCGAAGAGGTGATACAGGAACTGATCCGCAAGAACATCGATATCAACACGCCGCTGTCCAATGCCTGGCTGAACCAGGCGCAGGCGCATCTGGCAGAAAATAATCAAGACTGGAAAGCTCTGGAAGAAAGCTTAATGCGCTGGTCTGCATTTTTACCTGAACTGTCGATGCCGGAGATGGAGCAGGAGTACAGGCGTCTGAATACCCGTCTGTGCCTGCATCGGGGTGATCTGAACTGTGTGGCTGCTTATCTGGATACAGAACTGGCTATCCGGCCAATGCATCAGAGCGATGATTTGCCTTACCTGAAGCTGCTGGTGGAGAGTTTTTATGCTCTGGAACTGCCGGATAGCGCGCAGCAGGCTTTTGGTCATTATGCCAGCGCCGCAGAGCAGGCACTTGAGAAGCAACAGGCGGCCTCCCGTATTCTCGGCGTGGCCAGGATGATGACCGATATTGTTGAGCTGGAGTCAAGCTTACAGCAGGTGCAGCAACAAAAATCCAATACCACGATGAGAGTCGTTACCGGTCTGACGCTGACCGTCATTTTGCTGCTGATTTTACTGTTTATGTTTTACCGTCGCCACAAAGGCCTGGCGCAAATCGATGAACTGACCGGTATGCTTAACCGCCGGGCGACCCTGGATAAGCTCAAATCTCTGCCACGACCCTCTTCGATGCGGGCTCATGCGCTGGCGTTATTTGAACTCAATCAGCTTGACGAGATTAATGCCATGCATGGCCAGGGAACCGGTGACAAGGCGCTGCAGCAAATCGCTGCAGAACTCAAGGGCGCCACTCGCCATGGTGATGTGGTAGGCCGTGTTGGGGTTAACGAGTTTATGGTCTGTTTAAGTGATATTGATGAGCTTCAGGCGCGTAAGCAGATTGAACGTATCACCCAGTCTATCAGGTCTCAGGGTGTTCATATCTCAAAGGGCCGGACTCTGAACCTTAAGCCGACCAGTGCGCTGATGATAGTGGATGATGCGCTCACTGATGTTCAGGCTCTTTACCAGAGCCTGACCCAGGCAGCGGCTCAGACCAGAAGCTGATTGATATTGCCGCGCCTGAACCCGGTTCCTAGCCTGCGTATTTTACTGAACAACCATAGGGTACGGTCATTTTGCTGGCCACCTCTTCACCTTTTAGCACCGCATCCATGGCCTGCTGAAAATAAGGCTTGGCCTTGTCAATATCAGCCGGATTGGCAGATTTAATGCTGTCGATGGCGCCGTTGTATCTGAGTACGCCCTGGGTATCGATAACATACATATGCGGCGTGGTTTTAGCGCCATAGTCTTTACCCACCTTACCACTGGGGTCGAACAGTACATGAGTCGGGTGAGCACTCCGGGACTCGCTCAGCGCATCGGCCTCTGCTGCACTGACATGGCCCTGTTTACCCTCGGCTGAGGAAATCACCGACAACCAAATCACATCCTGGCCGGTATAGTTTTTCTGCAATGACTGCATATTGTCACTGCCATAATGTTTCTGTACATAAGGGCAGAGATGATTGGTCCATTCCAGCACCACATGCTTACCGGCGTAGTCCTGCAGCGATATCTGCTCACCTTTGGTATTGGTCAGGGTGAAATCCGGCGCCTTTTCATCCACTTTGGCTGCCAGAGCGTGACTGGATAGCAGGCCGGCAAACAGACCGGCACTGAGCAGGCGAAATACATTGTTCATTGCTTTATCTCCTTTTTTGCCCGGTTGAGGGCGTCAATAACCATGTTTACCGTCAGTAACTGCGGCAATATCTCAACATGAGACGTACCGCCATACACCACATATAAAGGTACGCCGCTGCGCTGATAGTGGTTCAGAAACTCAAGTATCTGTTGATTTTTGTTGGTCCAGTCACCCACCATATAATGGGTGTCAGGCTGTTGCAGCGCCTGCCTTACTCTCTCGCTGGAGAGCGCTGTTTGTTCGTTAACCTTACAGCTGATGCACCAGTCGGCAGTCATATTCAACAGTATAACCTGATTATCCTGTTGCAATTGCCTGAGCCTGTCAGGCGAAAAATTTAGCGCCAGAGTATCCCGGCGTTCAACCTTATTTTCACTGGCTGGCCATATTAGCGGGCTGATGATCAGCGCCACAGCGCAGATGATCAGCACAACTCTGCCGGTTTTACTGCCAAGGCGACACTGCCAGCAGAGCAGGGCAATGGCCAGCAGGCCCAGCATCAGCATGGCCTGCTGCGTGCCGCCGACCTGATGCTGATAGATCCACAGCAGCCAGACACAGGTAGCAAAAATAGGAAAGGCCAGCAACTGCTTGAAATGTTCCATCCAGCTACCGGGTTTAGGCAGTAAGCGGTTCAGTGACGGCAACATCACCAGTAAGGTGAGTGGCAGGGCAAAACCCAGCGCCAGAAAGCTGAAAATCAGCCAGGAGGTGAGCATATCGCTGACCATGGCCACGCCCAGGGCTGCGGCCATAAAAGGAGCGGTACAGGGCGAGGCAACGATCACTGCCAGTACGCCGGTAAAGAACTGACTGCCAAAGCCCTGACCACGGGTCAGCTTATCACCCAGTCCGGCCAGCCTTGAGCCCACAGGCAGGGTATTGAGCAGCATCAGACCTATGGCAAAAAACAGGTAGGTGAGCAGGGCGATAATCAGCGGGTTTTGCAGATGAAAACCCCAGCCAACAGTTTGCCCTGAGAGCTTCAGTAAACTGATCACAAGAGCAAACAGCCAGAAGCTGACAAAAATGCCGGTGGCATAGCCTAAGTGCTGCCACTGCACCGGGGATTGCTGTTTCAATGACATGGCTTTGAAGCACAATATAGGGAACACGCAGGGCATAATGTTGAGGATCAGCCCGCCGGCGAATGCCATCAGCAGATACAGATACAAGGGCGTTGCGGTTGCAGTGGCTGCATTGTTCCCAACAGGGCCGGTCCGCAGGGTACTTTGCAGATAGAGGCCCTGTTTACCGTCACTGAGCAGAAAATCAAAGCTCTCTGCAGGCTGATTCAGATAATCTGAAACCTCAATACTTAAAGTCAGGGTATCACCTTCACGGTAAGCTTGTTGTTCACCGGCATGCTGAATCAGGTCGCTGCGAAAGGGGAACAGCCGCCATTGATCTTTTTCAACGCCGGAGATGGACACCAGCAGTTGATTATCGGCAAACTCATGGCTGGCCTGTTTGTCTGACGCAAGCGGTAACTGCTGCCGGGTCTGTGCAAACAATCCGGCATGTTCAGAGGGCTGAGTCGTATCGCTGACCTCCAGGTTCAGGCTCAGGGTTGCCCAGCCGGGAATGCAGTCTTCTTTACATACCAGCCAGGACACATCGGCAATCAGCTGCACCGGGCCCTGCACCGATTCACCGAGGGTCAGCGGCACCATCAACAGATTATTACCTTCATAGCCATAATTGGTCAGGTGAGCAACGTCTATGGCCTGCGGAATGGGCCAGAGAATATCACCGGCACTGACACCAGCGGGCAGTTGCCAGTCGATTCTAGGTGGTTCGCCGGAGTCGCCAGGATTGCGCCAGTAGGTATGCCATTGCTGTTCGGGTTGCAGATACAGCCCGACCCAGTTAGTGACATTTTTTTTAAGCTTTTGATGCTCAGATACCAGCGCCACTTCGATATGTTGGCCGGTAGCCGTGGGAGACGCAAGCAAAAGCGGGCTGAAAAGCAGCAGAAAACTCAGCAAACTAGCGCGTAAAGGCATCAAGAAAAGCTTATTTTTGTTAAATAATGCTGTTTATACTACGACTAAGTCACTACGGTTCAACAGGTTTCTTAAGCCAGATTTAAGGTGCCTGTGTTAGAAGATTCCGGTGGCAGTTCGAAAACCAGATAAAAAGGATAAGCATGCGTCTGTTATTGGTCGAAGACGATGAACAGTTAGCCAGGGCTTTGCAGCAGGCCTTGCGTCAGGAAGGTTTTGCTGTTGACCATTTAACCAGTGGTAAACAGGCATTGCTGGCCATTGAAACCGCCAGTGCCGATCTGGCCATCCTCGATCTAGGTTTGCCGGATATGGATGGGATTGAGGTGTTGAAACGGGCCCGTCAGCAGAAACAGCGGATACCAATTCTGGTACTGACTGCCCGTGACAGTACTTCAGATAAGATCACCGGGCTGGATCTGGGTGCCGATGATTATCTGGCCAAACCCTTTGAAATGGATGAGTTACTGGCAAGAATTCGGGTGATCACCAGAAGACTGGGTACTGCTGCTCAGGCCACCATCAGTATTGGCAGTGTGTGTGTCGACACTCGCGCCCATCAGGTGACACTCGATGGCCGTGTCATTACCTTATCCCGCCGCGAATATATGCTGCTCAGGGTACTGATGGAAAATGCCGGACGTATTCAGTCCAGGGAGCAGTTAGAAGGAAAACTCTATGAATGGGGAGACGAAGTTGCCAGCAATGCTGTGGAAGTGCATGTTCATCACCTGCGCAAGAAACTGCCGGAGAATTTTATTAAAACCATCAGAGGGGTGGGTTACACAGTGAATCCGGTATGAGTTCAGTCCGTCGCTATCTGGTACTGGTATTGCTCGCCATTATCACTCTGGTGATCTTCTTCTCAGCGACCCAAAGTTATCGCAATACTATCAGTGCCTCGGCGATACTGTTCGACCGTCAGTTACAGGCGTTGGCAGACACCCTCAACAGTCTGCCTCTGGAGCAGACCGATGAGCAGGATAACAGGCCTCAAGAGGTCGAAGCTGATGGTGAGTTTATCTTTCAGGTGTGGCATCAGAACCATTTACTGCTGACCAGTGCTGGTTTAGCAAAAATGCCATTCAGTGACTTATCTCCGGGTATCCGGGAGGAGAATATTCAGGGCCAGCGCTGGCAGGTGCTGGTTCACTTTTATCCGGGTACAGGCTACCGGGTGATGGTGGCTGAGCCCCTGCATCACAGGGTTGAGTTGAGCGAGGAAATGATCCTGGCGACACTGGTTCCTTTGGTACTGAGCCTGCCGGTGCTGGCAGTTTTGATCTCGGTGGTGGTAAAACAGGGGCTGAATCCATTACATCAATTGACCGGTGAGCTTAAAACCAAACGTGCCGATGATCTCAGTCCGCTGCAGCTATATGCGGAGCAAAAAGAGCTCCAGCCTGTGGTGGAAACCATAAACAGTCTGTTGCAACGGCTGGAGCAGGCCTTTGTCAGAGAGCGTCGGTTTGCCTCCGATGCGGCCCATGAGCTGCGCACTCCGCTGAGTGTCCTTAAACTCAATGCATATAATCTGGAAAAAGAATTGAGCCCAGACTCTGAGAACTTGCTGCTATTGAAACAGGGTGTAGAGAGAATGAGCCATGTGGTGGATCAGATACTGCTTTTAAATCGTACGAACCCGGAGCATTTTAGTATTAAGTTCGGTTCGGTGGATCTGTACAGGATCAGTCAGCAGGTGATCAGCGAGCTCTATCCGCAGATTGCACAGAAAAACCAGCACATCAGTTTGCAGGGGCAGGTTTGCATGATGCGGGGAGATGAATTTTCCTTAAGAGTACTGGTGCAGAATTTGCTGACTAACGCCAACAAATACAGTCCGGCACAAAGTCAGATAGAAGTGGCGATTAACAAAATCGGCGATCAGGTCGAGCTGACGGTCGAGGATTCCGGACCAGGCCTGGATGAGCAAGAGTATGAAAGGGTCTTTGATCGCTTTTATCGTGCCGGCGGGGATCGGCATCAGTCAGGCATTCCCGGTTGCGGGCTGGGTCTTTCAATCGTCCAGCATGTACTGACACTCTATCAGGGCCACATTTACCTTGGACAATCTGAGAGTCTGGGAGGATTAAAAGTACGGGTAACACTTCCATCCGGAGGGGTGGATGATTAATCGTTTGCGCAGACTGCTGCTAATCTTTACAGCCATACTCAGTCTGACTGCAAGTTTAGCGGTCAGCGCCGAATTGCCTGAGTTTGAATTGATACTCAGGCAGCACTTGTTTTATCCCCAGCGCCTGGAGGTACCCGCCGGACAGAAATTCAGGCTGATTATCCATAATCAGGATGACGCACCAGAAGAGTTTGACAGCTTTGATTTAAACCGTGAAAAAGTGCTGTTTCCAGGGCGTCGAACCATTATCTATATCGGCCCTCTTGAGCCCGGCATCTATTCGTTTTTTGGTGAATTTCATCCCAATCAGGCAAAAGGGCAAGTTCACGCAGTTTCTACAGGAGACGCCGATGCTGATTAATACCGTCATTTTGTTTTTGCGCGATGCTTTGCCGGTATTCTGGTTAATCAGTCTGTTACTGGCCCAGGGCAACAGCGCAAAGCAGAGCTATCGTTGGGTACTCTGGACGGTACCTGGTGGGCTGATATTGGCTTTTGCTCTGATGTTCAATTTCTCTGCCCTGAGCAATCTGGCGGAGGGAGCCGGGCTGGAGTGGATGACCTTTGTGACTCACACACTGATCTACCTGCTGGTGGTATTACACCTGTATATTTTCCGACAAGGCCTTAATCAATACTGGCAACAGAGTGCCGGGGCACTCGGTGTGTTAACCATCGGCATAAACGGCAGTTATTTTCTCATGTTTCTGGACAACTACTGGCGCGCCGGACAGCACTACTGGTCGTTGTTCACCGGAACCTTATTAGGATTTGGTGTTTGTTTCAGCGCTGGGATCCTGATTTATCTGTTCAATCATGCTTTCCTGCGTCGGGGCAGTCAGGGGCTTTTTGTGTTGCTGATACTGTGCTGGAGTGCAGGTCAGCTGATTTTTACTTTCAACCTGCTAGCCCAGGTTAATGTGATTTCAGCGTCCGCTCCCATATGGGATACCAGTGACTGGATATCAGACAGCTCTGAGCTGGGACTGGTGTTAAATACGCTGATTGGCTATGAATCCACGCCCACTCTGCTGCAAATCATCACCTATCTGTTGTGCATTCTGACGCCGTTATACATCTTTTTCAGAACGTCCAGTCAATCAGAAACGGTTCAAAGTACCGGAGTTTCAGAATGAATATCAGAATAAATTTGTTTTGCTCTCTCTGTCTGCTGGCTATGGTCGTCCCATTCAACCTTAAGGCTGACGGTCAGGTGGTGGATCGTATTTATCACCCCTATGTACTGGCTAATGAACACAGAGTGGAATGGCGTTTCATGTCGCGGCAGACCGACGATGAAAATTTTCTTGCCCAGCGTATTGGATTTGGCCATTCCATTAACGACAGGTGGATCCTTGAGCTGTATTTGATTGGTGAACGCGATATTGACGGAGATTTCGGTCTTGAGGCCTATGAACTTGAAGCTCGTTGGATGATGACTGAACAAGGGCGCTATTGGGCCGACTGGGGGATGGTGTTTGAACTGGAAAAACGCCAGGGTTCGGATCAGTGGGAGACGGCGTCCGGGTTGGTATTGGAAAAAGAATTTGGTCGCAACAGCCTGACCCTTAACTGGTTTATGATTTATGAATGGGGCAGAGAGATACAGGACGAACTGGAAAGTGAGTTCCGTCTGCAATATCGTTACCGCTGGATGCCGCAGGTTCAGCCTTCCATTGAGCTATACAGCGGAGAGGATTATATTGGCATTGGTCCTGCGTTAATGGGTTTGCAGCGTTTTGATGGCCAGAAACAACTGAAATGGGAGCTGGGATTTATCACTGAACTGAGTAATATTGGCAAGGATCATACTCTGCGTTTTGTGCTGGAATATGAATTCTAAACCGGTTTCTCAGAGGATTGGATAGACAATTTATGGTTCCGGATGCCAAGGAGTGTCAACATGTTAGTAAAGGATATGAAGCTGCATCTGGCAGTGCATTATGTCAACGGGTCTGATAACACGCAGACAGCCAGAGCGCTGATGCGAAGGCATCGCATCGGGGCTTTGTTAGTAGTGGATAGTGAGAAGAGTCCCACCGGTATTATTACCAGCCATGATTTACTTGAGGTGGATGATTTCGTCTGTACGCCGGTCAGCCTGCATGCATCTTCCCCACTGATAACAGTGACTCCCGATGACAGTATCCGCAGGGTGTCAGAGTTGATGATGAAACAACATTGTCACCACCTGGTGGTAGTGAGTGGATCAGAAGTAACAGGCATGCTTTCCAGCCTGGATATTGTGAATTTCTATTTGCAGGCCTATAGCACCGAATAAGCTAGTTGCGTGTTACCACATAGCGGTAATTCAGGGCAGCATCCGTTTTAACGTATTGTCTTTAATAAAATAGTGGTGGAACAGTCCCGCCAGGGCATGCAGCGCGATCAATACATAGCCGGCACTGCCAATGGTTTCATGCACTTCCTCAATTTGTTCTGCCAGCACTTCATTTGGCGGTAGCAAAGCAGGTAGTTCCAGACCAAAGAAAGGAACAGGTTTGCCTGCGCTGCTCAATATCATCCAGCCAGCCACAGGCATGCCAAGCATCAGCAGATAGAGCAGACCATGCATCACTTTGGCGAGCCGGTGTTGCCAGGCAGGAGGCTGAGGGCTGATAACCGGTGCCGGGTGGCGCAAACGGACAGATAGCCGAATCAGAACCAGTAATCCCACGCTTAGTCCCAGCATAAAGTGCCACTGTTTTAGCAGCTCTCTGGGCTCACTGCCTTTGGGATAGAATTCTCTTAGTTCAATACAGGCGTAGACGGCAACAATTAACAACAGCATAATCCAGTGCAGGGCAATACTGGCTCGATGGTACTTTTCAGTCGTATTTTGCATTCTTTATCTCCGTTACTGGTCTTCTCTCTCCGTTACTGGTCATAGAGCTTAAAATGTTTTCATGACAACGCTATGATCTGCATCATGTTTGTCTGGAATTTATAAAACTAAGCCTGTAGCCAGAACATCACGCCTTGCTGGTTTAAGAATTCTTCAGCCTGTTTGCCTTTTAAAAGCGCCAGCGTAGCCAGTATGCCGGCCTGAACGCAGTGATCGGCGGCGACGGTCACAGAGCGCGGTGCATCGGCGACCGGATAGCCGGTTTGAGGGTTAAGAATATGGCTGTAGCGAACGCCGTCTTTGTATAAAAATCGCCGGGCATCACCACTGGTTGCCAGACCACCCTGAGTGATCCTGAGCAACCTCACAGCATCACCCTCTGAGTCCGGATTTTCAATGCCGATATGCCAGCATTGTTTGTTGACTCTGGGGCGGGTCACCTGAATATCGCCACCGAAATTGACCACGACCGATATCTGGGGTGTCAGGTGTAAACAGCGCGTAGCCACGGCGTCGACAGCATACTCTTTACCTATACCACCAAAGTCCAGTTCAAAGCCTGGTGGCAGGATAATGCTGTGCTGGTCAAAACGTACCTGTTGCCAGCCGATCAGGGGCAGTAACGCGGCTACCTGCTGCGCCTCCGGTAATCGGTCTGAGCCATCAAACTTCCACGCCTGTCTCAGCACACCGGAGGTGATATCAAACAGTCCTTCGCTGAGCTGATAACAGCTATCGGCGAAACACAGCAAGCGGTAGGTTTCATCATCACTGGCAACCCGTTGGCCCTGGCTGAGATTGATTCTGCTGCAGAGATTGTCAGACAGATAACGGCTGTATTTTTGCTCAATGCGTCTGGCTTCAAAATATGCCACGGCGGCGAGTTGCTCAGCCAGCTGTCTGTCTGTTGTGTCGATCAAAACCTCACAGGGACTAGCCATGGCGCTAAAGCGACCACAAAAGTGATCGCCCTGCCAGGTCAGTTGAAATGCAGGTTCTGTCACGGATTGCCTCAAAACCTATAACTTACCTGAGCGATCACTGCTTTCACACTGGGATATAAATCCAGTTCCTGTAATACCCCGGGTTCCTCGAAACCGGCGTTTTTAGGAACCTGCTGGTAATACTCCAGCCTGAAGGCCAGTTCTTTACCCTGATCGAGCAAGATGCCGTACTTAAAGCCCAGGGTATAGGCGGTCATCTCTCCAATACGATAATCGGCACTGGCGAATTCGGGCAAACCGGCTGCTGTCAGCAGATAGGGTTGATAGAACTCAGCGGCGCTTTGCTGGTAATAGCGAAAGTGAGGCTGAATATAGGTGTTCGCCGTCAGGTTATAGCGCAGTCTCGAATCAAGGGTGTGAGAGTTAATGTCCCAGTCATCGGTGGTGAAGCGATAGGAGATGTCGGCAACGCCACTGTCCATGGCATATTTGGTTTGCCAGAAGACATTGTGGCGGGTACGGCTGTCAGGCCGGTTTTCATAACGGATGTCCTCGGTCAGCCCTAGTGTATTGACGACACTGAGTACCTTGAAGGGATCGGTGAGATAACCGTCCACCACAGAAAGTCCGTAGTTGAGCTGCATAATAGTGCGCCGGTTTATCACCTGCGTCAGGCCCAGTAACAGATCCAGCGTGTTTTTATCGTCACTGCCGGCTAAACGAGTGGCATCAAAGGCCTGCTGATACTCTTCCTCTGAGGCGAAATCTGTTCTGAGTGGCATACTGGAAAGAGCCACGGGTCTGCCACCTTCGGGATCGATACTGTCAAAGGCATAGGAGAGACCCAGCGAGACGGTGGTATTGCGTTGATTAAAGTCCTTGGCCAATGCGCCATTGACTGCCATAGACAGATAATCGTACTCTTTCGACAAATGCAGGCCGCCACTGACCCGGTAGTCCTGCCAGACAGGCTGAGTCCACTGGCCGTTGAGTTGTACCCGGGTATCGCGGAAGGTATCATCCAGAGGTGTTTCACCGGCTGCGATCTGATATTCACCCTTGCCGGAGGGCCGGGTAAAGGTTTGTGCAGTGGGCTGCGCTACGGCGCCTGTAGCTGAGGCACCGGTCAGCCCATCAATGGTCACTTTACCGTTGAAAATATGTTCGTTGCCAAAATCTTTGCTGGCAGAAAATATCCCCTCAACCGCAGTGACCCGCTCAGATTCGCCATAGTAGAGAATCGCGGTGTCAAATTTCCACGGCTCCTCGGCACCGGGTGCCTGTTGTGCTGCGGCCGGTGTGCCTATCAGTGTGCAGGTTGCTGCGGCCAGGGCGCCGAGTATGTTTTTACTTTGATTCAGTTGCATCCGCAGCCGCCTCCTGCAAAGGCGCGGCCGCCGCTGGCAGCTTCTTTGCTGAAATAGATATGATCGTCCAGTGCAAGATCCAGTGAATCGGCACCCAGTGACATTTCATCTCTGGCCAGCAGATCCCGTTCCCAGGGCTTGACCCCCACAGAGGCACAGGCGCTGAGCGACAGCACAAGACAAAGCACAACAACGGGTCTGGATTTCATTTTGGGGCTCCCATATTAGTCAGTAACTGCCCGGTGTAACGTTCCCCGAGCAGGGTTTTTATTTGTTGGTGATAGACAGGTTGCTTATCCGTAAAGAAACCCTGATGAACATGGCGCAGGGTGCCATTGGCATCGATCAGGTAACTGCTGGGCATGCCCAGCAACTGATATTGCTCAGCAATCTTACCCTGTGGGTCGAACTGGATATGGAAGCTGGCAGGATGCCGCTGTAAAAACCCCTGAGCCAGCTCAGGTTCAGCGTCGAGATTAACCGCCAGTATCACCAGCCCCTGATCGCCATACTCGCTTTGCAGATGATTCATCCAGCTAAAAGAATGGCGGCAGGGCTTGCACCAGGAAGCCCAGAAATCCAGATACACCACTTTGCCTTTCAGATCAGACAGTTGTTGTCCGAGGGCCGGATCGCTGAGTCTGAAGTCGGGAGCCTGCTGAGCCATTAATGGAAAACTCAGCAGGCAAAATAGTAAGATGATTTGACGCACAACAACATCCTTTAAATAGCAGATGGTGTCTACAATACGGTGGCTTTCTTAACGCTGACTTAAGGTTAATCAGACAGTTCAGATCAATTAATCAAGGCGGAAAACCGGTGCCGGCACGTCAGCCCCAGCGCACGCCGGTTTCATCACTTCAGGTCCAAGCAATAACCAGTCCTGGCGATGTGCGTGGCCAAGTTTTATAGCATCTGTGGGATTAAAACACGCCAGGTTTTCATCACTGGCGACCAGGATGCGCCCGCGCGGGTGTTGTTTAAGCCAGTGCCAGGCTTGTGCCTGTTGCTGTTCGGTCGGTGTATGATAGCCAAAATGGGTAAAGGGCCTGGGTGCAAACAACAAAAACTGCTCTTTGAGCCCTATCATGGCCAGTTCTGAGTCCAGCTGAGTATGTATCGCCACTTGCCTGAGTATGGCTTTAGGAGTTTTTACCGGCTCCAGCAACAGGTAACCCCAGGTGCTGTAGAGTAGCCACAATGAAGGGATAAACAGCAACCAGCTTTTAAACTTGTTATTACGGCTCAGAATCAGACTGATAAAACCAAACAGCGAACAGGTCAGCAAAAATGTCCAGGGCTGAATGTCATATTCAGATACCAGGGAACGAATTGCCTCAACCCCTGACCAGCCGCCGATGGCCAGTACCAGCAGCAGAATACTGATGAATGCAGTAATCAGCCAGAGCACCCGGCAGGCCGCGGGGTTTTGCATAATCCGGGGCAGAAAAGGTGCCGATATCAGGGCCAGCATGGGCAGTGCCGGAAGAATATAAACACCACGCTTGCCGGGACTGATACTGAAAAACAGCAGCAGTAGTAAAATCCAGCCTAAAGGCAGAATAAACCTGGCATCTCTGGCTCTGATCGCCGTTATCCAGTGTGGAATAAGCCAGGGTAATAACGCACTTAATGGCAGCCAGAGTATCGGAATCACCGAGGTCAGGTAATACCAGAACGGTTTGATATGGTGCCAGGCATCGGCATAGCGGGTGGCGGTTTGTTTAAACAGAATATTGTTCCGGTATGCCTGCAGGGCCGTATCATCTGATAAGCCAACCATAATCAACATGGGGACTAACCACAGCCCTATGGTTGCCAGCATAATGGCAGGCCCGGACCACCAGCGCCACAGGCGGCCTGTGACCGCAGGCTGCACCATGAACTGGCGACGACTGATAAAAAACGGGATCAGCATTAACACCGGTAGAAAACCCACGCCTTTGGTGATGACACCCAGTCCCATGGCGGCAAACGCCAGCCAATACCAGTACCAGCCATCTTTTAGTATAAGGTGCCTGAGCAGGCCATAACAGCCTATAGTGATCCAACAGCAGACCATGGCGTCAATCTGGGCACTTTTTGCCTGTATCGTAAATTGCAGGGTTAACAGTAATGTGGCCCCCGCGATCAGGCCGGTTTGAGCATTCCAAAAGCGCTTGCCCAGATCACAGGTCAGATACAGGGTGAGCATGGAGCACAGCGCCGAGGGCAGTAAAAATGCCAGTCTGATTGAGCCAGTCAGCCAGTAAAACAGGGCAATGGACCACATAAAAATCGGGGGCTTGTCGGGGTATAGCTCGCCGCCCCGGCGCTGGAAAAACCAGTCACCGGATTGCACCATCTCAAGGGCTATCTGAGCAAAGCGGGGTTCATCCGCTGGCCAGGGATCTCTGAGTCCCAGTCCGCTAAAAATCAGCACTAAGGCACTGGCCCAGAACAGCCAGGTCAGCCGCCGGATGTCAGCCTGATCCATGGATACTTTCTGTTTGCTGCTGAGGATCGGATTCTGGTGGGGTGATGGCTAACCGGCCACTGCGCCGGTAAAGCCGGATACCTACCAGTGTTGAGATAATAAAAAGTACCAGGCCAAGCAGAATTTTCTGGTATGTCCCGGTTTGCAGGCCGGCCCCGGAGAGGCTGAAGATCAGAGTCTGTGGCAAATAGCCGACAAAAGAAGCGGCCAGAAACGGCGCTAAGGGGATTACCGCGGCACCACTGAGCAGATTGACCAGCAAATTATTGCCCACGGGAAAAAGCCGTACCGCTAACACAGTGCTGAACGTATGCTGTTTGAAAAGACTGGTAATACGTTGATTTTTATCGACTAATTTTTTGATAAACGGCCCTTTGATAAGATAACGGGCTAGCATATAGCCTGACCAGGCACCGAGTGTCGCGGCGGCGGCTGTCAGCAATACCGCCGTGTAAATATCAAAGATAAAACCGGCTAAAAACGCAGGCAACTGTCGGGGCAGGCCGACGGCCGTCATCAGTGCAGCCGCCGCCACAAAGCCCGCCACATTCAGCAGGTTGTTTTCGCTGAGCAGGCTGTTGATTTTCTGGGGTTGCAGGATTTCAAGGTACTGAGATTGAGCCAGCGCCCAGCCCAGCAGCAATAATGCAATCAGCCACAGCAAGCCTGAGTAGTATCTGAGATGGCTAAGTGCTGAGGACATGACTCAGTGCTCTTCGACGTCAACGGGCAGGCGATTGCGTTTTTGTAGCCAGATCACACCGAGCATATCGATAACACCGGCCCAGGCCCGGTTCAGCATAGTGTATTTGGAGACGCCTGCATGCCTGGCTCTGTGATTGACTTCGACAATTCGGATAATGCCGCCACTGCGTTTAATCAGGGCTGGTAAGAAACGGTGCATATGATCGAAGTAGGGCAGTTTCATAAAGGTTGAGCGCGGGAATATTTTCAGCCCACAGCCGGTATCCGGCGTATCATCTTTTAGCAAGGAGCTGCGAATGCTATTGGCGATGCGGCTCTGTAGCAGCTTCCAGTGACTATCATGGCGACATTTTCGATAACCGGTAATGCAAAAATCCTGTCGGGGATGGAATGAGTCGGCCTGTTCCAGCAAGCGGGGGATATCAGCCGGATCATTCTGGCCATCGCCATCGAGGGTGGCGATGAGTTCGCCTTTTGCCAAACGCACACCATTGTAGATGGCGGTACTCTGCCCGGTTGAGTGCGGATGCTGAAGAATGCGGATGATGGTTGCAAACTGCTGTTGAGCCAGTTGCAGTTTATTAAAGGTCTGGTCATCGCTGCCATCATCGACCACGATGATTTCAAATTCCCTCTGGTGAGTGAGGGCAGTAATAATCTCTTCGATCAACTTAAGAACATTATCCTGTTCGTTTTTAGCCGGAATAACCACTGAGAGCTTTAGCATGAAGGCAACAGATTTGCTTCTGGAATAGGGTAAACATAACGTTGGTTGCTTAAGGCAGCCTTAAGCTTACCTTTGCAAACTGTGACTCTGGTCTTTTCAGAGTTAAACAACATGCGGATTCTGGTCACCGGTGTTGCAGGGTTTATCGGCAGCTATGTTGCCCGCCAACTATGTCAGCACGGCGTTGAAGTTATCGGGATCGATAATCTGAATCACTACTACAGCCCGAAGCTTAAACAAGACCGACTGGCGACATTGGCAGGGTTTCAGCAATTTACCTTCTACCCCCTTGATATTGCTGAGCGTGACGGGCTGAATGCCCTGTTCAGAGATTATGCCTTTACCCGGGTGATCCATCTGGCCGCGCAGGCCGGGGTGCGTTATTCCATCGACAACCCCCAGAGCTATACAGAATCCAATCTGGTTGGTTTTATGAACATTCTGGAGGCGTGTCGGCATCATCATATTGAGCATCTGGTGTTTGCCTCATCAAGCTCGGTATATGGCAATCAGCAAAAGGTGCCCTTTTGTGAAACGGACGTCACTGACCACCCCATCTCCTTATATGCGGCTACTAAAAAATCTAACGAGTTACTGGCCTACAGTTATAGTCATCTCTATCAGTTACCGGTAACCGGGCTGCGTTTTTTTACGGTATATGGTCCCTGGGGACGGCCGGATATGGCGCCGTGGCTGTTTACCCAGGCAATTCTGGCGGGGACGCCTATCAAGGTGTTTAATCATGGTCAGTTGCAGCGGGATTTTACCTTTATTGATGACATTGTCAGTGGGATCGGCGAAATTCAGGCTATTGCTCCTGTCCCAATGGGTGCAGAGCCACCCTATGCTATTTATAACATCGGTAATAACCAGCCGGTAAAGCTGCTCGACTTTATTGCCTGTATTGAGAAGGCCTGTGGCGTGCAGGCCAATCTTGAGATGTTACCCATGCAGCCTGGCGATGTGTATCAAACTTGTGCGGATATCACCGCCTTGCAACAAAAGACTGGTTTTCTGCCCCAAACCCGATTGGAAAAGGGTATAGGGGAGTTTGTTAATTGGTACCGGCGCTACGCTGATGAGATGTAGATAAGAGGTTGTTTGCAGTAAACGCCGATTCATCGTCTTATGCAGACAAACCCGGGTAAACAGGGTACACTGCGCGCCGTTTAATTTCTGTGTTCGTGTCGTTTACACCTACCCCTGTTCCACTTAAGGCTATTATGATTTCCACCGCAAATATCACCATGCAATTTGGCGCTAAGCCGCTGTTTGAAAATATCTCCGTTAAATTTGGCGAAGGCAATCGCTATGGCCTGATTGGCGCTAATGGCTGTGGAAAATCGACCCTGATGAAGATCCTGGCTGGCAAGCTGGAACCCTCAGCCGGGCAGGTGATGCTGGACAGTAACGACAGGGTCGGTGTACTGGGGCAGGACCAGTTTGCCTATGAGCAATACAGTGTTGTGGACACCGTGATCATGGGCCACAAAGAATTGTGGCAGGTCAAACAGGAAAGGGATCGTATCTATTCGCTGCCGGAAATGAGCGAAGAGGACGGCATGCGGGTTGCGGACCTGGAAACCGAGTTTGCCGAGATGGACGGTTATACCGCCGAGTCTCGTGCCGGGGAGCTGTTGCTGGGGCTGGATATTCCGGTTGAGCAGCATTTTGGCCCTATGAGCGAAGTGGCGCCCGGCTGGAAACTCAGGGTGTTACTGGCTCAGGTGCTGTTTGCCGAACCTGATATCATGCTGCTGGATGAGCCCACCAACAACCTGGATATTAACTCTATCCGCTGGCTGGAACAGGTGCTGTCTCAGCGCCAGGCCACCATGATCATTATTTCTCACGATCGCCACTTTCTTAATCAGGTCTGTACCCATATGGCGGATCTGGATTATGGCGAACTGCGCCTGTATCCGGGCAACTATGATGAGTATATGACGGCAGCAACGCAGGCCCGTGAGCAGTTACTGAATGAAAATGCCCGTAAGAAAGAAAAGATTGCTGAGTTGCAGACCTTTGTCAGCCGTTTCTCTGCCAATGCGTCCAAGGCCAAACAGGCCACATCAAGAGCGCGGCAAATCGATAAGATTGAACTGGCTGAGGTAAAGGCCTCGAGCCGGGTCAGCCCCTTTATCCGTTTTAATCAGCATAAGAAGCTGTATCGCAATGCACTGGAACTGGAACAGCTCAGCAGTGGGTATACTAATCCGCTGTTCAGTGATCTGAATCTGATGCTCGAAGTGGGTGAGAAGGTGGCCGTGATTGGCCCTAACGGTATTGGTAAAACCACCTTGCTGAAAACCCTGATGGGCCAGCTGACGCCGAAGTCCGGTATGGTGAAATGGTCAGAAAATGCCAGTATTGGCTACTATGCGCAGGATCACAGTGCGGATTTTGCCGAGGATATGACGGTGTTTGAATGGATGAGCCAGTGGAAAAATGCCAATGACGACGAGCAGACCATTCGCGGCATTCTCGGTCGTATGCTGTTCTCTCAGGATGACATTAAAAAGTCGGTAAAAGCCTTATCCGGTGGTGAAAAGGGCCGTATGCTGTTTGGCAAGCTGATTAACCAGCAGCCTAATGTGCTGGTGATGGATGAGCCTACTAACCACCTGGATATGGAATCTATTGAGGCACTGAATCTGGCGCTGGAAAACTACCAGGGTACCCTGATTTTCGTGTCCCATGATCGCGAGTTTGTCTCCTCCCTGGCCACCCGCGTGCTGGATATGACCAGCGATGGCATCGTAGATTTTCAGGGGCCCTATGAAGAATACCTGCGCGCCTGTGAACAAAAAGCCAGGGCCAGCACGGCCTGAGTCTGATAAAAGGTGATGTTGTTGTAATTGAGAACCCTCCACAGCAGGGATGCTGTGGTGGAGCTTCCAGGGGTGACCTGAAACCGAAGCGCAGCTTCGCAGTTCAGAGAACGATATGTCAGGGATGACATGGCTGGGCTCTGAGCGAAGCAGGACAGTGCAGCGTAAGAGGATTTACAGCGTGTTATCAATTACAACAGCATCGCCTGGCGCAGGTTCAACCGGGGTTCTCAATGGCTGATATCCCGGCAGGCCTCTTCGGGTAGCTCGATTTCAATAGTGGTGTGGGCCAGTTCAAAATCAGCGAGGCTGTCACTGACTTGCTGCTTAAGCTGCTGATATTGCATCGCGGTCAGGGGCGCTTCACTGACCAGATGCACGGTCAGTACATGTTTCTCACCGTCCAGTGACCACAGATGCAGGTGGTGAGCGTCGTTGACACTGTCCAGATCAAGTAACGTATGGCGGATTTTTTTTAGCAGTTCAGGATCTGGAGTACGCTGCAAAAACAGGCCCATGCTGGTATAGGTATGGCGCAACACGTTCACCAGAATAAACAGACTGAATCCAATCGCCAGAATCGGGTCGAGAATCGGCCATTCCACTAACATCATTATCAGGCTGACGATCAGTACCGCCACCCATCCAAACATATCTTCAAGCAGATGCCAGTTAAGGATCTTTTCATTCTGGGTTTTGCCACCGTGCAACTTCCAGGCGGCATAACCATTGACACCAATGCCCAGTAAAGAGAGTGCAAACATGCCAGAAGCATGAGGCATTTCTGGTGCCCATAGCCTGGGAATGGCTTCAGATAACACCCAGATGGTGCCGCCAATCAGGACCACACCATTGAGCACTGCTGATAATAACGATAACCGCTTAAATCCATAGGTGAAATGATGGTCAGCCGGTTTATCAGACAGTTTACTCGCCAGCCACGCCAGCCCTATGGACAACGCATCGCCAAGATCATGTACTGCATCGGCCATAATGGCCGTACTGTTGGTCAACAGCCCACCGATAAATTCGATGATGGAAAAGCCCAGATTGAGAAAAAATGCCGTGGCAATGCGATCCTGTGGCGGTGTGTGATGGTGATGATGGTGGTCGTGCATTTTGCCTGACTGGTTATTTAACGCTATGCCTCAGACTAACCCGAACAGGGTATGGGGACAATATGTCAGCCTCGCTTTTTACCCGTAATTAATGCTATTTTATCTTTCTTTTCATACTTTTAGCGGAGCTGTATTGTGTCTCGCAACGCCTTTACCTGGATTTTATTGCTGCTTGGCTGTGTTGGTGCACTGTTAGCTCATCAATACCAGAGCCCACAGTGGAAAGAGCAGAGCTATCTGTATGAAACCTTCGAAACCGCTGACGGCAAACTCAAATACCGGCATCAGGGCGAAGAAATACTGATTGAAAAGCTGGTGGACTACGAGGACTCTGTGCTCAGGCAAGCCGCGCTGGATCAGCTTGAGGGCGACCCTGAACTGACCCGCCAATGGGTTAAAAAACCTGATGGTGAGATCGTGTTGCTTAAAACCGATTACCATTATGGCGCCTGGTCATTATTACCGGCCTTTATCACCATAGCCCTGTGCCTGATCTGTCGTGAGCCTATTATTGCTTTACTCGGTGGTATTGTCTGTGGCGCTTTTCTGATGGGGCAACTGGATATTATCGACAAGGTATTGATCCCGAGTCTGGGTACTGAGAGCGCCGCAGCTATTCTGATTCTATATTTGTGGCTGCTGGGCGGGCTGACCGGCATCTGGGCTAAAACCGGTGCCGCTCAGGCTTTTGCCGAAAGCATGACCAGACACTTTGTACGTGGGCCCAGAAGCGCCAAAGTGGTGACCTGGATGCTGGGTATTCTGTTCTTTCAGGGCGGCACTATCAGTACCGTTTTAGTCGGTACAACCGTGCGGCCCATCGCCGATAAAGCCGGCGTCAGCCATGAAGAGCTCAGCTATGTGGTGGACTCTACCGCATCACCCATAGCCGTGTTTCTGGCTTTTAATGCCTGGCCGGCTTATGTACAGGCCTTTATTTTTGTGCCGGGGGTAGCCTTTCTGGCTACCGAAGCCGATCGCATCGCTTTTTTCTTTTCCAGTGTGCCTTTAAGTTTTTACGCCATATTGGCGGTGTTCGGTACCTTTCTGCTGGCCATGAATATTCTGACCTTCTCCGGCTCGCGGCTTAAAAAAGCCAACCATCGGGCTGCAAAAACCGGGCAGCTCGATGCACCACAAGCCCGGCCCATGAGTTCAGGAGAGATTCACCGGGCCCATGTACCTGAACACTACCGTTCTAATCAGTGGGAATTTATTTTGCCGCTCGTGACACTGTTGGGGATCGCGGTAGGCAGCTTTGTGTTTTTAGGTACACCAAAAGTTAACTGGGCCTTTGGGCGGCCCTGGTGCTGGCTGCGACCATTGCTCTGGTGAAGGGCATGTCGCTGGAGGATCTGCTGGATGGTTTCGGCGATGGCTGGAAAAGCGTGGTG
Source organism: Lacimicrobium alkaliphilum (assembly GCF_001466725.1). Lineage (NCBI taxonomy): Bacteria > Pseudomonadati > Pseudomonadota > Gammaproteobacteria > Alteromonadales > Alteromonadaceae > Lacimicrobium > Lacimicrobium alkaliphilum. The sequence goes on along the minus strand of NZ_CP013650.1, from coordinate 2,590,066 downwards.
GTGGCCTCAGTGGTACTGATGCTGGCTATCACCATCGGTGGTATCAGCAAGGAAGTGGGCGGAGGGCTTTATCTTATCGACTTACTCGGTGAGCGATTGCCATTCTGGCTACTGCCGGTCACTTTACAGCTGATTACCATGATTATTGCCTTTTCCACCGGCACCAGTTGGGGCACGTATGCTATTGCCTTCCCGCTGGCTATGCCACTGGCCTGGGTGATCGCGGTGGATCAGCAACTGGCTAATCCCGAGCTGTTTATGATGGTGTGTTTCGCGACGGTGCTAAACGGCAGTGTTTATGGCGATCAGTGCTCACCCATATCTGATTCCACCATACTCAGCTCTATGACCACCGGTTGTGATCTGATGGATCATGTGAAGTCTCAGCTTTATCCCGCCACCCTGGCCGCGAGCGTTGCCGGGCTGTTATGGACAGCCGTTGCCATCTATAGCCTGTAACTATATCTGTATGCTTTCAAAAGAAATTTCTCCTTTCTCTTGTCTTGTATCGTTTAAGTCGATATGTTGTAGCGGCGAGTGGTGCTTTTTGTGAGATAAATGGAGCATTCCTGAAGCCAGCTGGCTAAGCTTTTCAAATATAAGTGTAGCTACCGGTGACGGTTTTCATCACGCAAACTGTACTTTCGTACTATAACAATAAGGCATTGTTTCATCAGACAAACCGATAAGAGTTTGCGGTGCAATGTCATAAAATGCGGTACGGTTGTTCATTAAGACTGGCCGTACCAACGATATAAAAACGACAAGTTGGAGAAGGTCAATGCCTACCCAAATCACACATCTGTCTAAAAGCATCAAGTATGCCCTCACATCAGCAGCAGCGGTCAGTCTGGCCGTAAGTTTAAACGTATCGGCGCAGGAAGATGAAACCAGCGCCGAAGAAACAGGACCCGTAGAGAAAATCGCCATCGTCGGTACGCGCTCCGCACCGCGTTCTGTAGGTGATTCTGCGGTTCCTCTGGATATTATCGGCGCGGAAGAGTTTGCCGCACAGGGCTCTACCGATATGATGTCGATGATGAGCACCGTGGTGCCCTCGTTCAACGTTAATGATCAGCCCATTAATGATGCCTCTACACTGGTACGCCCGGCTAACCTGCGCGGTCTGGCCTCGGATCATACCCTGGTACTGGTTAACGGTAAGCGCCGCCATCGCAGCGCAGTAATTACCTTCCTTGGCGGCAGCTTGTCAGATGGCGCCCAGGGCCCGGATATTTCTAATATCCCCGCAGTTGCACTGAAACAGGTTGAAGTTCTGCGTGATGGCGCGGCTGCACAATACGGCTCTGATGCCATCGCCGGGGTAATCAACTTTGTGCTTAAAGATGATAGTGACGGTGGCATGATCGAAGCACGCTGGGGCGAAACCATGGAAGGTGACGGTGATACCCTTCAGGTGGCTGGTAATATTGGCCTGCCGCTGAGTGATGATGGTTTTGCCAATTTCTCTATGGAATACCGTGAGGCTGATCCCACCAGCCGCAGTGTGCAGCGTGATGATGCGGCTGCCCTGGCCGCTGCAGGTAACCCCGATATTGAGAATCCGGCACAAATCTGGGGTACTCCTGAAATCAAATATGATTTCAAACTGGTAGGCAATTTTGGTCTGGATTTGGGCAACGATAAAGAAGCCTATATGTTTACCAACTGGGCTGACCGCGAGATTGAAGGCGGCTTTTACTACCGTAATCCCCATACCCGTGGTGGTGTGTTCTCCAATGATGGTGGTGAAACCCTGTTAGTAGGTGATTTAGATGGAGTCGGGCAGGGTATAGAGTGTCCGGGTGTGAGCATCACCGACGGCAATGTGCTGGATGATGCTGATTACGCAATAATCGCAGACAACAGTACCGCAGTGGGTGCCAATTGCTGGGCCTTTAACGAGATGTTTCCTGGCGGCTTTACGCCGCGTTTTGGTGGCATAGTCACCGACGCCTCTATCGTAATGGGTACCAAAGGTTACACTGAAAGTGAATGGTTCTACGATATCAGCATTGGTATGGGTTACTCGCAAATTGAGTATAAGATTAAAAACACCCTTAACCCGTCTCTGGGGCCGGATACCCCCACAGAGTTTGCGCCTGGTACCGCCAGCCAGCTGGATAAGAACTTTAACCTCGACGTGTCCAAAGAATTTGAATTCGATGGTCTGTATGAACCACTGGCATTTGCCGCCGGTATTGAGTACCGCCGTGAAACCTTTAAACAGGAAGCGGGCGATCCGGCATCCTTTGCAGTGGGACCGCTGGCCTTTGACCCGGCCACGGGCACTTCTCAGGGCTTTGGTATAGGTTCTAACGGCTTCCCTGGTATCAAACCAGAGGCCGCTGGTGAATGGAGCCGTGGGAACTGGGCGGGTTATGTTGATGTTGAAGCCTATATGACGGAAAATCTGATGATCGGTGCCGCAGCCCGCTATGAGGACTTTACCGACTTTGGTTCCACCTTTAACGGTAAGTTATCGGCCCGTTTGCAGATGACCGACACCTTCGCCCTGCGTGGCGCAGTAAGCACCGGCTTTAAGGCACCCACAGTTGGTCAGAGCAACGTCATCAACGTGACCACCGCCTTTGTCGGCACCCAATTACAGGATCAGGCCCTGTTGCCCCCCACTAACCCCATTGCTGCGCTGAAAGGCGGTGAGCCGCTGGAGCCGGAAGACTCTGTGGCCTACAGTTTTGGCCTGGTTGGTGAGTTTGAAAATGGCTTGTACCTGACTATCGATTACTTCAATGTTGAGGTGACTGATCGTTTAAGCCGTACTTCAGCCATTCCGCTGACTCCTGAAGATATTGAGGCATTGCTGGATCAGGGTATTCGTGATGCGACCAGTTTCAGCAGCGTGGTGTACTTTACCAATGACTTCGATACCACTACCCAGGGTATTGATGTGGTCATGAACTACAGCAACGAAGTGTTCGGCGGTGATATGAAATACTCACTGGCTTACAACTGGACAGACACCACGGTGGATGATTTCAACCCTGATAACATCAACCTGGCTAAGGTAGAAATGCTTGAAGACAACCTGCCAGCACACCGCGCCACCTATACCATGAACTACTCTAAAGAAGATTTCAGAGCACTGATGCGCCTGAATTACTTCGGTGATTATTATGAAGATCATGTGGATGCCGGTGGTGGCCTGGATATCTATCCCGGTGCTGAGCTGACGGTGGATCTGGAACTGGGGTATTTCCTTACCGATGACTTCCAGATTGCCGGTGGTGCCAAGAACCTGTTCGACAATGAACCGGATCTGAACCCCTTCGCTGGTGTGGTAGGGTCGAAATTCCCCACCACCTCGCCAATGGGGATTAATGGTGGCTTCTATTACATCAGAGGTGTGTACACCTTCTAAGCTAATACGTTGATAGTGAAAGCAAAAGCCGCTGCCTGCCAGGACAGCGGCTTTTTTTGTGTTTCTTTCTGCGGACTGTCGGCTTTTTTCAACGGAAGTGTTAGTGATACAGGTTAACGCTCAGGCAATCTTGACATAGGCCAGACCTCTCTTTTCCAGGTTTCTGTTCTATGTTGTGCTTGATTGAACAACAGAACTATAGATAATGGCTATGGCTTTCAGTTTCGAGAGCATGGATTAAATCAGAAAGGATGCACTTAAGTTATTGTTTGTATCCTGTGTAGTTTGAGGTGATACAAATAATGAAGAATAAAATCGCCAGTCTGGCATTGTTATTATTGATTTCCGCTTGCGGCGGTTCCGGCGGCTCTTCTTCGTCCTCTCAGCAATCGTCTTTGCCACCCGCTAATCAGGCTCCGACTCTATCCACCACTAACATTTCTGCCACCGAAGGCGAGGAGATCACTCTTACGGTGTCAGCAAATGACAGTGATGGTCAGATTGCTGAATATAAGTGGCAGCAACTCTCCGGCCCGGCCATAGAATTTGAGCAGCCTGGCAGTGCAGAGTTGACGATAGCTGTTCCTGAGGTGTCAGGAACTGAAACCCTTGTGTTTGAGCTGCAAGTGACGGATGACGATGGGGCTACTGCCAGTGTGCAGATAACACTAACAGCTAACGCAAATGCTCCACCTGAAGTGACCATTGAAGGACTCACGGCCGCCGAAGCATCCAGTCATAGCGTAGAGGCTGTTGCAACAGACGCTGAAGGCAGTGTCGTCAGTTATGTATGGGAGCAGGTTAGCGGTCCGGCAGTGACAGATCTTAAGGTTAATGATCACGTGTTAAGTTTTGTGACGCCCTCTGTCACTGAAGATACTGAACTTGGTTTTAAGGTAACGGTGACGGACAACCAGGGGGATTTTACTGAGCACGAGTTTAATGTGCTGGTTAATGCGTTTAAGTACGAGTTTGAACTGACCGGTGAATTACCTGAGTCTCTTTTTGCAGGGGCGTTGCTAACCCTGACTGTGGGGAATGAGGTAACCGAGTTTAATGCCGATATGACAGGCAATTTCAGTTTGCCGTTAAGCGTTGATGCGGACCAGGGCGTTGAAATGATGGCATTGGTCGCTCGTTCTGTAGAAAACGAGAATATGGCGTTAAGTGCCATACTTGGCACAGTCGCGCAGGTGGAAGCAGAAAGTATACAGCAAGAAGAGGGCTTTGCGCGTTACAACGCCAGAATCGATCATATCAGTACTGCCGTGCACGGTTTGTTTGATATGCAGGCACAGAGAATTCCGGAACCTGATATCGCAGCGCTTTCTGGTGAAGCTAAACTGGCTGAGGTCAGTGCAAAGATGGCCGTTGTCGACATTGCGGATACGGCGCTGATGATAAAACTGATTCTGGATAATGCAGAGTCAGAGAACCTGTCTTACCTGGATATTCAAATGGGTGATGTGCTTGCTCATGCCCGGGATAAACTGTTTACGGATAGATTTCTGGATAGAGTTAAGCGAAACCATACTGTGGTTTACTATCAAGCCGAGTCGGAACTTTTTGTCACAGCCGAACCAGCCGTTCAAACTGGTGATGAAACGTTATTTTTATATGACAATGAGGTGACTGAGAAGTCTTCCATTTCCGTTGCTTACTCCGCTCTAGGTGGGCGTTTAGTTTTTGATAATGCAGGTAATGGTGCGTTTTCTTTTAGCGAAGGCCATATTGATTTTACGTGGCAGCAAACTGAGCATGGTTTGCAGCTTGTTCTTATACCAGAACAGAAAACAGATGAAGATTACTGTGCGGAAATGGACTTAGGTCTTCATTCGTCATTACCCTGCGAGGTATTCTACAGTGATCTGATCGTTAAGGCTGTAAGTCTGCCAGGCGGCGAGCAGGTTTTATTGATTACTCAGACTAATGAGGAAAAGCTGTTCGGCGGCTATGGTGATAGCGAATTCAAGGTTCAATATCGTCCGGAAACTTATAGTCTGAGGTTTATTAACAATAATCAACTGCTTGGATTAGATAGGGCGATACAACTCGATAAGGAGTTTGTTGTTACTTTGCCTGAGCTTTCGGTTCCCTTTGTCAATCCTGATCTCCTATGGGGTAGAGAAACTGCCAGCTATAAAAGTATCGGCCTGAAGTTTTCTGGTAACTGGCAGGATGGAGGACAGCTAGAGGCTCTTTATCCTCTTGTCGATGCAGAGGGAAGTGTTAGCAACACTATAGTAAGTGGGGATTGGGTTCCGACAACAGATGGTACTGTGTCAATTACTCTGGATGACGATACGATTTTTGGCTCTGCCAATATTGGTTTTTTGCAGGTGCCGAATGGCAAATTGCAGGTAAATATAAAATTATACCGTGCTGGTAAAGCATATGCTGGCACAGGCTGGGCTGTTACCAATAATTTTGATGATAGCGCACTGACGGTGGAGAATATCGCGGGTATTTATTCGTCACCGATGTATAGGTATAGGCAAGATCCATTTGAAAAGTTCTGGGTTGAACTGAACATAGATGGCTCTGCAAAGACATCTTGGAGCAGAGATAGTAATGAAGATGGCGAGTTGTCGGCAGATGAAATAATAGACATGCCAGGCTATTGGCAAATTAATGATAATAAGCAAGTTTTGATACGGCGTTATCAATATGTCTGGGGTAGTCCTGATGGGCAGTTTTGTAAACCCCTGTCATTTGAATCTGTGGCTGGCGATAACTGCATTTTTTATCATGAGAGAGTCTGGGATATGATTGCGATGGAATATGGTGATCTTCAAAACAAAGCTGGCATTTTTCTTGCTCAACAGCATAGATACTTTAACGACAGTCATATTTACGGTGAAGATGAGTATCAGGGAGAAGATCGGCTGACTCTGTTTGATTTTCTGGCTACCCGATGGGAAAAAGTCCTTCAGCCACCTGTACAAGTCTCTGATTGACAATAAGAAAGTACTGAGATGTGAAAGCAAAAGCCGCTGCCTGGAAAGACAGCGGCTTTTTTATTGAGGCATTGAGACTTATCGGTAATCCGGCTGCAACGCTGGGTATACTGTTGTGCATAGGGAGGATATGATCAGACTTCCGTGGGATTCAGGAGCTCAGACAGCTTTATGTATGTTGCGTTGCCAAATCGTCCCGACTGGCCGGCACTGATTAAATCCGGCAGCCGGGTATTTCTCGGCTCTAATGCCGGGGTGCCAAACGGTTTAATAGATGATCTGATCAAAGATAGTCATGGTTTGCATGATATTGAGATTGTCCATACTCTGACTCTGTCCGACAGTCGCTGGGTAGAACCCGAGTACAGTGAACTGTTCAAGGTCAATACCCTGTTTATCGGCAGTGATAAGATTCGACGGGCAGTGGCAGAAGGGCGCGCAGATTATACGCCGTGCTTTTTATCTGAGGTTCACTCGTTATTTGAGCAGGATATTCTGCCTCTGGATGCGGCGTTAATCATGGTCAGTCCACCTGATCAATTCGGCTATTGTTCGCTGGGTGTTGCGGTGGATGTGACCTTGGCGGCGGCACGCAAAGCAAAACGGGTGATAGCCCAGATCAATCCTTTAATGCCCCGTACCAGTGGCCACTCGTTCATTCACGTCAGTGAGCTGGATGCCTGCATTGAACGGCAACAGGCATTGCCGGCCCTGCCTGATTACGAGCCGGATAAAAAAACCGAACGTATCGGCCAATATGTATCGATGTTGGTGGAAGATGGCGCGACCATCCAGCTTGGCGTTGGCAAAATTCCCAATGCCGTATTGCGTTACCTGCACAATCACAAAGACCTGGGGGTCCACAGTGAATTGATTACCGATGGCGTTATCGATTTAATCGCTAAGGGTGTGATCAATAATCGCAATAAAACCTTTCATCCCGGCAAAACGGTTACCAGCTTCTGTCTTGGCAGTCAGAGGTTGTATGACTTTGTGCATAATAATCCCCATGTGGAGTTTTATCCCAGCAGCTATGTGAACTCACCGGTTAACATTGCCCGCAATCATCAAATGGTCGCCATCAACAGTGCACTGGAAGTGGATCTGACCGGACAGGTGGTGGCAGACTCTATTGGCTATCAGTTTTATAGCGGTATAGGTGGTCAGGTGGACTTTATCCGCGGTGCCGCCCTGAGCCCCGGCGGCAAGCCCATTATTGCGCTGCCCTCGACGGCAAAACAGGGAACCATATCGCGTATTGTGCCTACTATTACTCCGGGCAGTGGGGTGGTGACCTCAAGAGGGCATGTGCATTATGTGGTCACTGAGTTTGGGGTAGCCTCATTAAAAGGGCGCAGTATTCGGGAGCGGGCGCTGGAATTAATTCGGGTGGCGCACCCTAAGTTTCGTGCCGAGCTGCTGGAAAAGGTGCGTGAGCATTACTGGGTGCCGCATTATCAGAAGGACTATCCCAGAGAAGTACCGGAGCTTAGTCCGATTAATGTAAAAACCCTGCGTGTTGAGGGCCAGAATTATGATCTGCGTCCATTGAACCCGGCGGATGAGCGGCGTTTGCAGGAGTTTTTCTATTCCCATACTAAAGAAACCCTATATTTAAGGTATAACCATATTCCCACTCAGATGAGTCGTGAAAAATCCTGTGGGCTGGTAAGTGTGGATCAGTCCAGAGACCTGGCCTTGTGTATAGTGAAACAATATGGCTCGGTATCGGAAATCCAGGCGGTTGGTCGGTACTATCTGAGTAATGACGGCCAATCCTGCGAGGTCGCTTTTGTGACCCGTGAGAGCAACAGGGGCAAGGGTATGGCCAAGCAGCTATTGAGCGAAATGGCCAACATAGCGAAACAGCGAGGGGTAAAAATGATGCAGGCTTATGTAAGGGCCGACAATAAAACCATGTTGCGAATTTTCGAAAATGCCAGTTTTGTCCGTGAGCCCACTGAAGAGCCAGGTGAAGTGATGTTGCGCCTGTCGCTGGAGAGCCAATGAGCCTGTTATTTATCAGTCATCCTAAATGCAGTGAGCACGATGTGGGTAATGAGCATCCCGAATGTCCGGAGCGGCTGGATGCAATTAATGATAGGTTGATCGCCTCCGGCATGGAGTTTTCTGTTGTCAGACAGCAGGCCATAGCAGCTGAGCTGACTCAGTTATATCGCGCGCATAGCCCGGAATATGTGGACAGGGTGTTTGCGTTGTCACCGGAGTCAGGCCAGGTCCAGATGGATCCGGATACTCAAATGATGCCGCACAGTCTGGAGGCGGCCTTGTATGCGGCGGGCGCCAATATTCAGGCGGTGGATGCAGTATTATCCGGGGAAATGTCCCAGGCATTTTGTGCGGTGCGTCCGCCAGGGCACCATGCAGAACGGGATAAGGCCATGGGATTTTGTCTGTTTAATAATATTGCCGTGGGTGCCATGCACGCCTTGCATCAGTATGGTCTGCAACGCATTGCTATCGTGGATTTTGATGTGCACCATGGCAATGGCACCGAGGATATCTTTTTTAATGATCAACGGGTGCTTTTTTGTTCCAGCTACGAATATCCCTTCTACCCCTATAATGTCGGGCCTGGCAATGAGCATATACTCAACCTGCCACTACCGGCGGGCACGGATAGTGACGCCTTTCAGCAGGCCATTCAGGATCGCTGGCTGGATAAGCTGGATGCGTTTGCCCCTGAGTTGATTATGATATCTGCCGGTTTTGATGCGCACTTTGAAGATGATATGGCTCACTTTAAGCTGGTGGAAACCGACTATCACTGGATCACCAGTCAGCTTAAGGCGCTGGCCAATAAACATTGCCAGGGACGCATGGTCTCAACGCTTGAGGGGGGCTATGCCCTGAGCGCGCTGGGCCGCAGTGTGATTGTGCACCTTAAGGCAATGTTGGATTAGGGCGTGTTGAGTTTTGGCTCGAATCTTTCGGGCAGAGTCTGTAATGCATTGATACTGGGTTACCCTTCATTCAGAGTAACTACATACACTCTGTCTTGCCTGAATACGCGACAAACTGCTGCAGAAATCAACATCAACATGGATTTCAGGCAATAAAAAGGTCGACGCTATGGCCGACCTTTTCGTTATTTAAAACAGGCTGTCAGTTTAAAAACCGCACTGGCGGCCCTGGTTTTGTTCATCCAGCCAGGTTTTCAGCGGGGCGAAGTAGTCCAGTATTGCGGTGGCGTCCATTTGCGGCGAACCGGTCAGGCTTTCCAGCGCTTCCTGCCAGGGGCGGCTCATGCCCATTTCCAGCATCGCATTCAGGGCCTCACCGGCTTCTTTGCTGCCATAGATAGAGCAGCGGTGGATGGAGCCCTCGTCACCGGCAATTTCACACAGCGCCTTATGGAACTGGAACTGCAGAATATGCGCCAGGAAATAGCGTGTATAAGGCGTGTTGCCCGGCACATGATACTTGGCACCAGGGTCAAAGGCATCGGCGGGGCGATCAATAGGGGCTCTGACACCCTGATATTTCTCGCGCAGCTCCCACCAGACCTTATTGTAATCTTCGGGTTTGACCTCACCGGAGAATACTTTCCAGCGCCACTGATCTACCATCAAGCCGAATGGGATGAAAGCAATCTTATCCAGCGCTACCTGCAACAACATGCCAATATCATTGGACTCATCAGGTATTTCATCAATCAGATCAATCTGCTTCAGGTATTTAGGCGTGATTGACAAGGCGATGGTATCGCCAATGGCTTCATGGAAGCCGTCATTAGCTGAGCCACGGTATAACAAGGGTTGGTCTTTATAGGCACGTTGATAATAGTTATGCCCAAGCTCATGGTGGATAACATTAAACTCTTCCCCGGTTTTCTGGATACACATTTTGATGCGCAGATCGTCTTTATCATCAATATCCCAGGCCGAAGCATGGCAGATGACCTCTCTGTCACGGGGCTTGGTAAATTGAGAACGTTCCCAGAAGGTTTCCGGCAGTTCTTCAAAGCCAAGGGAGCTGAAGAAAGACTCAGCCTGTTTGACCATTTTTATTTCGTCATAATCCTGATCTTTGAGGGCGGCGGTCACATCCGGTACCTTCATCTTTTGCTCAGGTTTTACCAGCTCGTAAATATTGCCCCAGGTCTGTGCCCACATATTGCCCAGCAGGTGCGCCGGAATAGGCAGGTCCTGCGGTACCACATCTGTACCATAATGTTCACCCAGTTTGGCTCGCACGTGACAATGCAGGGCATCATAAAAAGGTTTTACCTGATTCCAGGTCCGGTCCAGTTCAGGGCCGAACTCTTCGGCGGGCATGTCATACTTGCCACGCCACAGTTCACTGGTGTCAGCGAAGCCCAGCTCCTGTGCGCCCTCATTAGCCAGGGTTACCAGCTCTTCATACAAAGGCTTCATGGGCGGGCTGATTTGCCGCCAGCCCTGCCAGATATCCAGCAGTTGTTCGTGATCACGTACTCTGGCCATTTTCGCGGTCATATCGCCCAGGCTCATACATTCGCCCTCTTCGGGGCAATATTTACCCTTGCCGTACATACCATCCAGTTCGGATGACAGTTTGGCCAGACGCTCTGACTTCTCAGAATCGGATGGCGGTGCCAATACAAAGGAATTCACCAGTAGATTTAACTGGCGGCGGGCGTCGGCATCTACCTGTACATCGCTGAATTTCGCGGCTTCTTTGGCCAGTTCTGCCTGCCGCGAAGAGAGCTTTTCGCTTAAATAAGCCGAAACAGCGGCAGTATCCTGATTAATGTAAGTAGCATAAGCCCAGGCGGCCTGGACAGCGGGTAGTTGCAGTTTTTCCAGTTCAGCCTGAGCATCTTTTAGAAAATTGCGCGCGTCTTCTGGTGTCAGCGCCTTGGCGGTGTCTGGTGATTGACTCTCCGGTTGCTGTTGGCAGGCAGATGTTCCCAGTGCCATCGCTACAACCAGGGCTGGTATGGTAAGTTTTTGTCGTTGCATAGTATTCCCTCTTTTTATTATTGGGCTGATGATCGTTGTTATTTCAGCCATTAGCGCCAGTATATCAAGGTACTGAAATAATGGTATCGGATAGGGAAGGGAGAAAAGAGATACAGATAAAAAAAGACCCGGTTTCAAAAAGCGCTAGTGAAATCGGGTCCAGGGAGAGGAAAAAAAGGTATCAACCTTTACTGACTTATATGACCCGTTCAGCTACCGTTCAGTTCCAATAATTTTCACTTGCGCTAAAAAAGCGAATAAAAAACATCAATATCAGCAGCTTACACACCTCTTACCAGTTCTTTCTGTAACAGGATGTAATCAAAAATAACTCAAAGAAATTCAAACGCGCGCTTGAAATTGTGATGATAAGCGTATAAATTCAAACTACTGTTTGAATTGGGTGTTTGATATATGGCGATGGATACCAAAACACAAATCCTTAATGCCGCAGAGCGGCTGTTTGCCGAACATGGTTTCGGCGACACCTCATTGCGGGCAATTACCACCGAGGCTAAAGTGAATCTGGCCTCTGTTAATTACCATTTTGGCTCCAAGAAGCAACTGATTCAGGAGGTGCTGCAGCGCTACCTGAAAGTCTTTATGCCACAGGTGGATCAGCAAGTTAAGGCCTTGCTGGCTGAGCATCCTAAGCCCGGCGTTGATCAGGTTTTTGCCAGCCTGGTAAAGCCATTGCTGTTGCTTAATCAGGTTCGCCCTGATGGTACCGCGCTGTTTGTGCGCCTTTTGGGCCGGGGCTACTCAGAATCCCAGGGGCACCTGCGTAAGTATATTACCTTTCATTATGGGCAAATGCTGAAGAACTTTGTGGATGCGGTGCACCTGGCGGTGCCGGAATTATCTAAAGCCGAGTTGTTCTGGCGTTTGCATTTTGCCATCGGCACCTTTGTGTTCACCATGGCTTCGAGCAAAGCGCTGAGTGAGATTGCGCTGGCCGATTATCAGCAACAAGTTACCGTAGAAGGCATTATCCACCGGTTAATGCCCTATATTTCCGCTGGTGTGGGAGCAAAAGCCCATGCCGGAGCACAGCAGTCAAATCCGGTACTGGAAATTGCATAACCTGAGGGTGTTATTATGTCTATTCTGTTAATTATTCTGGTGGTGGTCGCCATTATTTTAGGCGTCACCGAGATCAGACGAAACCTGATTACCAAGCCGGTATTTCAAATTTTTAAAAAAATTCTGCCACCCATGTCCAGCACGGAGCGTGAGGCCATGGAAGCGGGCTCAATCTGGTGGGAAGGGAGCTGTTTCGCGGTAAGCCTGACTGGAACACCCTGCATGGCTATGCCAAGCCGGCCTTAAGCGACGAAGAGCAGGCCTTTATGGACAATCAGGTTGAAACCCTGCTGGCCATGCTGGACGACTTTAAAATCGTTCACGAGCAAAAAGATCTGCCCAAAGAAGTCTGGGATTATCTGCGTAAGGAAGGCTTCTTTGCCATGATCATTCCCAAGTCTTTTGGCGGTAAAGAGTTCTCTGCCATTGCCAATTCCACTATCGTTTCACGCATATCGACCCGCTCATTAAGCGCAGCGGTAACGGTGATGGTGCCGAATTCCTTAGGCCCCGGTGAGTTGCTGATGCACTACGGCACGGCGCAGCAAAAAGATTACTGGCTGCCGCGCCTGGCCGATGGAACGGATGTGCCTTGTTTTGCGCTGACCGGCCCTGAGGCGGGCTCTGATGCTGGTGCTATTCCTGATGAAGGTATTGTCTGTAAGGGCATGCACGAAGGCAAAGAAGTGCTGGGTCTGAAACTGACCTGGGACAAGCGCTATATCACGCTGGCACCGGTGGCCTCTGTACTGGGTCTGGCATTTAAGATGTATGACCCTGATGGATTACTGGGCGATAAGAAAGAGCTGGGTATTACCTGTGCCCTGATCCCTACCGATCACCCGGGTGTGGAAACCGGGGAGCGTCATTTCCCTGTGGCCATGGCCTTTATGAACGGCACCACGCGCGGTAAAGATGTGTTTATTCCGCTGGACTGGATCATCGGTGGTCCTGATTATGCCGGCCGTGGCTGGCGCATGCTGGTGGAGTGTCTCTCTGCGGGCCGCGGTATTTCGCTGCCGGCACTGGCTACCGCCAATGCCCAGCTCTCTGCCCGTACCACAGGGCCTATTCAGTTGCCCGTAAACAGTTTGGTCTGTCTATCGGTAAGTTCGAAGGGGTACAGGAAGCCATGGGGCGTATCGGTGGCCTGACCTATACCCTTGAAGCCATGCGTACCATGACGGCAGGCGCTATCGATCTGGGTGAGAGTCCCTCAGTCGTCACCGCCATTGCCAAATATCATATGACCGAGATGTCCCGCGAGGTGATCAATGACGCCATGGACATCCACGCCGGTAAAGGTGTGCAACTCGGGCCGAAAAACTATCTGGGCCATCAGTACTTTGGTACCCCGGTAGCTATTACCGTGGAAGGGGCGAATATCCTCACCCGTAATCTGATGATCTTTGGTCAGGGTGCCACGCGCTGCCACCCTTATGTGTTTGCAGAAATGGAAGCGGCAGCCAATGAAGATGCCGAGCAGGGGCTGAAGGATTTCGATGGTCTGTTAATTAAGCACGTGGGCTTTGCAACGGGTAACTTCTTTGCTGCGCTGTGGCAGGGGCTTACAGGCGGTCGTCTGAATGGCGCGCCGGTATCCGGTGAAACCGCTGTGTACTATAAGCAGTTGTCCAGAATGTCCAGAGGGCTGGCATTGTGTGCCGATTTCTCAATGCTGATTTTAGGCGGCGATCTGAAGCGTAAAGAGATGATTTCGGCGCGCTTAGGTGATGTTCTCAGTCAGTTGTATATCGCTTCTGCGGTACTTAAACGTTACGAAAGTGACGGTCGTCAGGTGGCGGACTTGCCTTTTGTTCACTATTCGCTGCAGCGTTGTCTGCATAAGATTGGCCATGCCTTCGGTGGTTTTTTCCAGAACTTCCCCAATCGTCTGGTGGCCAATGTGGTCAAGCGGGTGGTGTTCCCATGGGGTATTGGTTATCAGATGCCAGAGGATGATATTACCCAGAAGGTCAGTGACAGCCTGATGCAGCCTGGTGTGATGCGCGATCGTCTTACGCATCTGTGCTATATCGGTGACAAAGAGGATGATCCGGTTGGTATCGTTGAACGGGCCTTTATCGCCATGCACGATGTGGTGCCGATTGAGAAAAAATTGCTCAAGGCACAAAAGGCCGGTCAGCTGGTCCGTAAACTGCCCTTTGAAAAAATGCTCGAAGCGGCACTGGAGCAGGAGATTATTTCTCAGCACGAAGCCGGACAGCTTAAACGCACCGATGTGTTGCGCCGTAACGCCCTGAGTGTGGATGATTTTCAGCCGGGCGAACTGGAGAATCTGGGTAAAAAGTCTCAGCCTGCGAAGAAAAAATCCGTGGCCTGATACGTAAAAACCCCCGGATTCCGCTTCGCTGCATCCGGGCTACAAGACACTGATTGTTATGTAGCCTGACAAGGAACGAAGCGGATCGCGGGAAATCGCTTCTGATAAATAAAACCGGTTGTCCATAGCAACCGGTTTTTTTATTGGACCCAGAAAAATGCATAAAAGCGAATTTTTCAACACAGAGGCACGGAGAACACAGAGGTTTAAAAGATTTTCCACCGCGGAGTCGCAGAGGACGCGGAGATTTAAATCTGTAACCCTGATTAACTCCGCGTCCTCTGCGGCTCTGCGGTAAATTTAACAAAAGCAAAAGGCGCTGGATGCCCGATAACGACACTCGGGCATGACCGCCAGTCGTTCCCGCATGCTGTTGGCGGGAACCCAGTGCCTTGTTATTTTCCACCAACCCCGCAAAAAGTGAATACCATGACAGCGGATAGAAAGGGCCAAAACATCTCTGCGCCTTTGCGCCTCAGCGAGACCAACGGAATAAAAGCTTAAGATCTCGACAAGGCGCAGAGGATGTAACCTATAAGTGATGTATCCCCTTGGTATTTTTCTTCGTGCTCTTCGAGCCTTTCGTGGTCCAAAAAAATCACCACGAAGAACGCGAAGAGCACGAAGAGGGTAATAGCAGAATATCTTCAAGCCTTTGCGCTCTTTCAGCAACTGACACCTGAGGGCTGACAACTGACGACTTAAATTATGCTTCTCTGTGCTCTCTGTGCCTCTGTGGTTAAGTCTTTTATAAAGGGCGCTGGGTGCACGATAACGGCGTTCGGGCATGACGGGCACTCAATATTTTATTTCTAATCTAAATAATAGATTTAGATATTTAATTTTAATCGTTATTTAAACTTGTAGCTCATTGTTATGCTCAGTTCATAGATTAAAAGGAGCTGGCCATGACTAAGACATTTACCTTTGCACTGATACATTTCAGTATCGCCTTTGGTATCACTTATCTGCTTACCGGTGATGTACTGATTGGTGGTCTGGTGGCGTTGATTGAACCTGCAGTCAATACCGTGGCGTTCTACTTTCATGAGAAAGTCTGGAAGAAGATTGAGCAACAAAAAGCATGGCGTCAGAGCAGCACGGGCAGCCGCGTCCTGGTCTGAATATGTGACTATCATCAGGGGCTGTTTACCCCTGATGATGCTCGATCCAGGCTTTCAGCGCAGCAGGCTTAATGGGCTTAGCTAAGAAACTTACCTGCATTCTCTGAGCTTTATTTTTAAGGCTTTCATCCTTGTTGGCGGTGACCAGCAACGCGGGTATATCCGTTCGCCAGGCGCTGCGCAGTTTCTCAATCAGGGCCAGTCCGTCAGTGTCTTCACTGTCGAGCTGATAATCGATCACCAACAGATCCGGGGCGCTGTGCTGCCCTGAATACTCCAGCGCTGTGTTTACCCTGTCCAGATAGTCGCCACTGCAGCCCCACTTACCCAGCAAACTTTGCAGCGCATCGAGATTGGTGGGGTCATCATCCACACAGAGTACTCTGGTGTGCTCGAAGCGCTGCAGAGGCCCCTGATGGCGATCATTACTTTTACCCAGGGCTTGACTACCGAGGGGAATACGCACGCTGAAGCAACTGCCAAGGCCCACCTCTGAGCGCAATGTGATGGGATGGTTAAGCTGTTCACTCATTTTTTTGACCACGCCCAGGCCTAACCCCACACCTTTTATCTGGCCACGGTGAGCACGATAGAAGTCGGAGAAAATATCATCCTGTTCGGTTTGAGAAATGCCCAATCCGTTGTCCCAGACCTGTACCAGAATATGGTCACTGCGTTTTCTGCATCCCAACAACACCTTGCCGCCCGGACTGTATTTGATGGCATTAGAGATAAGGTTCTGTAGAATCCGGCGCAGGTAAGTGGGGTCGCTGTGTACCACCGCCTGAGAATTGCGGATATGCAGGGTTACCCCGTTCATCTCCGCCAGCCCTCTGAATTCCTGCTCCAGAGAATGGATTAAATCTGTCAGGGCAAAATGGGACAGAGTAGGGGTGAGTGCACCCTGCTCCAGCTTGGCGATTTCCAGCAGGGTAGAAATCAGTTGTTCGCTGGCGTTTAACGAGGCACCCAATTTACGGGTAATCTGCAGGTTGTGTTCAGACAGCTCATCGTCATTCAGCGCCGATAAATACAGGCGGGCGGCATTCAGGGGCTGCAAAATGTCATGGCTGGCCAACGCCAGAAAGCGGGTCTTGGAGCGATTCGCCTGTTCGGCCTGATGCTTGGCATGTTTGAGTTCCTGATTGATCTCACGGATCTGACGGGTGCGATGATCGATACGCTTTTCCAGATCGATATTGGCCTCTTCCAGCGCTTTTTGGATCTCTACATGTTCGGTAATGTCATTAAAGCTGGTAACAAAACCACCGGTTGGCAGGGGATTACCGTTCATTTCGATGACCCGGCCATCAGCACGGCGGCGGATAAATCGGTGTTGCGAGCCTTGCTGCATATGCTGCAGGCGTTTTTGTACCAGTTCTTCCACGTCGCCGGTACCACACTCTCCGCGCCGGGCATTGTAGCGCACCAGGTTCTCAATGGGCTGGCCGATTTCTACCAGTCCCGGTGGGTAGTCAAATAAATCCAGATAGGCCTTATTCCAGGCCACCAGTTTCAGATCCTTGTCGACTACGCTGATCCCCTGGCTGAGGTTTTCGATACTGCTGAACAATATGGCCTGATTGGCTTTCAGTGCTTCGGTGGTATCTTCGAAAAAGGTAAAGACTTCTTCCACATCCATCTGCTGGCCTGAGATCAGTACCTTGATCAGTGAACGGGCGGAGCTTCCGCCGAGCACGCCAGCCAGGCTGCGCTCACAGAACTGGATGAAGTTGTCACTGGGCGTGGCATTGTCAGTAAGCTCGGTGTGATGCTCTTTACAATAGTGGTCCATTAACTGTTCGGTGCGACTGCTGCCCACAAAGGTTTTCAGCAATTCCTTAAGATCCACATTACTGATCTTGCTCTGAGCAGTGACGCGCTTATTGACTTCGGCATCGGCATTGGGCGTGACAAAGGCGCTGGCCTGCACGCGCTCAAGCAAACTGTGCCCGGCGCTTAAGGAGAACAGCAGATATCCGGTAATATTTGCCAGCCAACTGATGGCGACGCCCTGAGTGATAATACTGGTGCTGTTTAAGGTGCCTGTTTGCCCGGCCAGTGGCATCATCACAAACATCACCCAACAGCCCAGCCCCAGCGCCAGGCCGCCGATGACCCCACTGGCGTGGCCCTGTTTCCAGTACAGCCCGCCAAGAATAGCCGGGGCAAGTTGTACCACCAGCGAAAACGCCAGCAATCCCATACTGGATAAGGCGCTGCCGTCGGCCCAGATGACAAAATAGCTATAGGCCATCAGCAGAATCAGCAGGATCACCAGGCGGCGAATATTGAGCAGGCGTTTTTTGTAATTTTTATCTTTGAGCCAACGCTGCGGCTGATTCTTCAGCAGCAGCGGCACAATGACATCATTGGTAAGCATGGTGGAAAGGGCCAGACCGGATACCACGATCATGGCCGTGGCAGCAGAAATTCCACCAATAAATATCAACAGACTCAGCAGATGATGGCCCTGGGATAAGGGCAGTTGCATCAGGAAGGTATCCTGATCTACCCCTGAGCCAGCAAACAGAATATTGCCGGCCATGGATACCGGTATGATGGCGATTGCAGTGAGCAGCAGATAGAGTGGAAACATCCAGCGGGCCATGGCCAGATGTGAGCTTTTGTGATTATCCACAATCATCACATGGAACTGACGTGGCAGGCAGAATATGGCGGCAGCTGCCATCAGCGCCTGCATCACAAAATCAAAACCTGAACCTTGCCAGTCCTGCCATTGATTGACCTGCGTGGTAACGGCCTGCCAGTTGGTGTCCGGCGACATTAACAGGGCATAGGCGAACAGTCCGGCGAAACATAATCCGAACAGTTTGACCAGTGACTCCGCACCAATAGCTAACATCAGCCCGGAGCGATACCGGGTAATGTCCGCATGGCGCGTGCCAAACAGTACCGCAAACAGCGCCATAATCAGGGTAGCGACCAGGGCTTTGATATTATTGCCGCCACCGCTTTCAAGGTTGGCAAAGACCGCGAAACTGGCATCCACTGCCTTAAGCTGCAAGGCGATATAAGGGATGGTGGCCAGGGTCATTAGCAGGGTCACCAGCACGGCAATACTGCGCCTTTTACCATACCGGGATGAGACAAAATCTGAAACAGAGGTAATATTCTGACGCTTACTCACCAGCAGCATTTTATGCAGCATGGGGTAGCCGAACAGGAATAGTAGTACCGGGCCAAGCAGAATAGGTAAATATTGCCACTGGGACTTGGCCGCTTCACCAATGGCACCGTAATAGGTCCATGACGTGCAATAGATCCCCAGAGCGAGACTATAGATCAACGGATGGCGGGCCAGCCGATTCGCCCGGGAGCCTGACTGATCACCACGCTGAGCCAGCCAAAACAACAGGCCCACGTAAGCCAGGGCTGCCAGAATCCAGAAAAGCGTTATCGCCATGTCAGTGCTCTTTTCAATAAATTGCTGTTATTACTCTGCGATAGCACTCAGTTGCAATCCAATGCGTGAGCTCAGAACAGCATTCAGTTAAACGCAGATACAAGCATTAAACCCCAATCCGGGCCTATACGACTATGGTCTAGGCCCTGACTCAAGGTGCCTGAAACAATGCAAAGTCCCTGATAAAGCACCATTGTGCCAAATTTTTTCTGCCGTGTTCGACTAAAGTCGGGCTGGTAGCTTAAGCAGCGACTGATAGATTAACAATTGTTTTACAACAATAACGATAGGAGTAAACAAATGGCGGACGACAAAAGTATCGCCCAGGCCTACTGGAAGGCTAACTTGCGTTTGATTGCCGGCTGTTTGGTAATCTGGGCGCTGTCATCCTATGGCTTCGGTATTCTGTTTCGGCCCTGGCTGGCCGGTATTAGTATTGGTGGCACCGATCTTGGCTTCTGGTTTGCCCAGCAGGGCTCCATTCTGACCTTTATCGCGCTGATATTTTTCTATGCCTGGAAAATGAACCAGCTTGATAAACGCTTCGGCGTGAATGAGGAGTAAGGGCCATGAGTCAATTTGCGATTAATCTGATTTTTGTCGGTGCCTCCTTTGCGCTGTACATCGGCATTGCTATCTGGGCCAGAGCCGGTACGACCCGGGATTTCTACGTGGCCGGAGGCGGCGTGCATCCGGTGATGAACGGGATGGCTACTGCGGCAGACTGGATGTCAGCGGCGTCCTTTATCTCCATGGCGGGCCTGATTGCCGCCGGCGGTTATGCCAACTCCACATTCCTGATGGGATGGACAGGCGGCTATGTGTTGCTGGCCATGTTATTAGCACCTTATCTGCGTAAGTTCGGTAAATTTACGGTGCCGGAGTTTATCGGCGACCGTTTTTACAGCTCAGGTGCCCGTTTAGTGGCGGTGACCTGTCTTATCATCGCTTCTGTCACTTATGTAATCGGGCAGATGACCGGGGCCGGTGTGGCGTTCTCGCGCTTTTTGGAAGTAGAGAGCGACACCGGGCTGATGATTGCCGCAGTGGTGGTATTCCTGTACGCGGTAATGGGTGGCATGAAGGGCATCACCTATACCCAGGTAGCACAGTACGTGGTGCTGATTATTGCCTATACCATTCCTGCGGTATTTATCTCCTTGCAACTGACCGGTAACCCGATTCCGGCCTTTGGCCTGTTCTCTGAACATACTGAATCCGGAATGCCACTGCTGGCAAAACTGGATCAGGTGGTCAATGAACTGGGTTTCAGGGACTATACGGCTGATGTTTCCAATAAACTGAATATGGTGCTGTTTACCTTGTCACTGATGATAGGTACGGCTGGTCTGCCCCATGTGATTATCCGTTTCTTCACTGTACCTAAGGTAGCCGATGCCCGCTGGTCGGCTGGTTGGGCGCTGGTGTTTATTGCTTTGCTTTACCTGACTGCACCTGCAGTGGCATCTATGGCGCGTCTGAATCTGCTTAACACCATCTACCCTGATGGTCCGACAGCAGATGCAATCAAATATGACGAGCGCCCGGACTGGATCCAGACCTGGGAGCAAACCGGACTGATTCAGTTTGAAGACAAAAACAACGACGGTCGTATTCAGCTTTACAATGACAGTGCTGAGTTTGCCGAAACAGCATCACAAAGAGGCTGGAATGGTAATGAGCTGAGCGTGAATAACGACATTCTGGTACTGGCTAACCCGGAGATCGCCAATCTGCCACCCTGGGTAGTGGGCCTGATTGCTGCCGGTGGTCTGGCTGCAGCATTGTCTACGGCTGCCGGATTGTTGCTTGCCATCTCTTCGGCTATCAGTCACGACCTGATCAAAGGTTCGATTAATCCGAAGATCTCCGAGCGTGGTGAGCTGCGTGCGGCGCGGATTTCCATGGCAGTGGCGATTGTGGTGGCGACCTGGCTGGGGATGAATCCGCCGGGCTTTGCAGCGCAGGTAGTGGCACTGGCCTTTGGTATTGCCGCAGCGTCTATCTTCCCGGCATTGATGATGGGGATATTTTCTACCAGGGTTAACAACAAAGGTGCCATCGCCGGTATGCTGGCGGGTCTGTTGTCTACCGTGATATATATCTTTATCTATCTGGGCTGGCTGTTTATTCCTGGCACCAATAATCTGGCCAATACTCCGGATAACTGGTTGCTGGGTATATCACCGCTGTCTTTCGGTGCCGTTGGCGCAGTGATCAACTTTGCGGTGGCCTTTACGGTATCCGCTATGACTGAAAAGCCGCCGAAGGAAATCCAGGAACTGGTAGAAAGTGTGCGTTATCCAAGGGGCGCAGGCGTTGCAACGGGGCACTGAGTGACGTCTCGTGTTTGACCGATAAAGCGGGCAGACTTGCCCGCTTTATTTTTGTTCTGAAACAGGAATCTGAATCATTATGTTATGGGAATTTGTCGCTACTATTATCGCCGGAGTCGGGGCTGCAGGTATCGCACTGTTCCTGCGCTGGTTAAGCAATAAAAAAGCACCGAAATGGCTGATCCCTGTGTTTGCCGGATTAGGTATGCTGGGATTTCAGATCCAGTCAGAGTACAACTGGTATCAACACCAGCTCAGCCTGCTGCCTGAGGGCATTGAAGTGGTCAGGGAAGTACAGGAGCAAAGCTGGTACAGGCCCTGGAGTTATCTGTGGCCACAAACACTGCGCTTTATGGCTGTGGATGTAAAAAACGCGGCTGCTAATCAGCAACATCCGCACCTGATGCTGGTGGATTTATACTTTTTTCAGCGCCGGGCGAGCGCGCGCCGGGTTCCTCAGGTTATTGACTGCCATGCTGGTGCCCGTGCCCACTTTTCCGCAGAGTTGTCGGTGAATGCAACAGGACAGCAAGCCGATTCAGATTGGGTGAAGCTGGATAAGGAAGATCCATTGTTGTTGACCGTATGCACACAATGATGATTCTTTGGGAGTACTGATACTGATGGATAACATTGATTCTGCCAGAATATTTCTCAGTCGCTGTGCACCTTTTGACAGGCTGAGCTCAGCGCAACTGGACTACTGTCTTAAGCATCTGCAATTGCATTATCTGTGTGACGAGAGCCTGGATGAGGTGGTACCCAAAGACAGACCACAACTCTACCTGATTAAAAAAGGCGTATTTGATCTGCTGGGTAATCATAATCAGCTGATTGAGCGTCTCGAACCGGGCGACCTGTTTGGTTACCCTTCATTGCTGACAAAACGCCCAATCACTAACAGACTTAAGGTTCTGGATGATGGTCTGATGTACAGCCTGTCGCAGACCCCTTTTGATTATTTGTGTGAACATAATCAGGAGTTTGCGGATTATTTTTCAAGGGCACTGGGAGACAGGTTGCTGACCGAGTCACGTAATCAGGAGCATGACTGGACGCAGTTATCGGTGGCCGATATCCTCGAGCGTACGCTGGTTTCCATTGGAGCCGATTGCAGTGTTGCTGAGGCGGCCCAGCGGATGACGGAGAACAAAGTCTCCTGTCTGCTGATTCAGGACAATGACGAGTTACAGGGGATTATCACTGACCGGGACATCCGTTCGCGGGTAGTGGCAGCGAGGCAATCTTATGACCAGCCGGTCAGTGAGTTTATGACCTCGCCGGTGATTAATCTGGACTGGCAGGCTCCGCTGTTTGATGCCATGCAGGCGATGACTGGTGAGAATGTGCATCATGTGGCCGTGGTCAAAGACAATAAACCCATAGGGGTTATTACCGCAACGGATTTGATGCGTCAGCAGCGCAGTGAACCTCTGTTTCTGGTTAATCGGATTCGCAAAGCCGATACCGTTGAGCAGTTACAGGCCATCGCTGAGCTGGTGCCTGAGCATTTGCATCAGTTTGCCAACCGGGTAGTGGATGTGCGTCTGGTGGGCGATTTACTGGCGAGTTTTACCGATGCTTTCAATATTCGCCTGATTCGTTTGTATAAGCGAGAGCATGGCACCGCACCTTTTCCTTTCGTATGGCTGACCTTTGGCTCCCAGGCCCGCCGCGATCAATCCTTAAGTTCAGATCAGGACAATGGTTTATTGCTGGAACGGGAGCCGGATGCCGAAGAGGCTAAATGGTTTGCCGGATTGGCTGACTTTGTCTGTGATGGACTGGCCCGCTGCGGTCTTAAGCTCTGCGGTGGCAATATTATGGCCTCCAATGACGAATTACGGGTGTCGGAACAGGCCTGGGTGAAGAAATTTAAAGGTTGGATCCTGGAGCCGGATCAGGATGCACTGATGCGCACCAATATTTTCTTCGACCATCGTGCGCTTTACGGCGATAACCGGTTGTTTGAGCGTTTTGACAGTGCTGTCAGTAAGCTTGCCACCAATCAGATCTTTCTGGCCAATCTGGCGGCGAACAGCGCCGATTTGGCAGTACCTATCGGCTTGTTTAACCGCTTTCGCACTCAGAAGCTGGATGATGAGCAGGAGGTGATTGATATTAAGAAAAGCGGCATCGCTATCCTCAATGATATCGCCCGCATTCACTCTCTGGCAGCCGGTATCCGCGATTGCAGCACCCCGGCGAGGATACGGAGATTGTCTGAGTTGGGGGCAATAAATCGTCGCGATGGCGAAGACTGGCTGGCAGCCTGGCGTTTTCTGGTGCAGATGCGCCTTGAGCATCAGCTCAATCAGACAATTCCGGATAACCTGATTGCCCCGGATAAACTCGACTCACTGGCCCGCCGACAACTCAAAGCCGCCTTCAGGCTGATTAAGGATGCACAGGAAGGACTTGGCCTGAGCTATTCCCGGGGGCCTTTTAATGCGCGGAGCCTGTTAATGAACAAACTGATGCAGCGACTGAGGCAGTGGTTTGGCGGCAATCAGGATACCCTGCTATGGCAGCAATATCGCTATCTGGCCATCGATCTGGAATTATCCGGGCTGGATCATAAAAAAGACCAGATATTATCTGTGGCCTGGGTGCCTGTTCAGCCGCCGCATATTTTACTGCATCAGCGCCAGAATTTTATAATCAATACTCAGGTTACACTGGGGCAAAGCCCAGCTATTCATGGCCTGACCCGGGAGAATTTGGAGCAGGGGGCTGAGCTTAAGGATGCCTTGCGTAAACTGGCTGAGGAGACTCAGGCCTATCCCAATACCCTGTGGTTGTTTCATCATGCCCCTCTGGATATGGCATTTTTGCGTGAGGCCCATGAGTTATCGGGGCTTGAGTTTTTGCCGCCGAAGCTTATTGATACTCTGGCCCTTGAGCACAAAACCCTCAAACGGCGGGGCAAAGAGCCGGAAATTGAAGGGCTGAGTCTGGATAAATGCCGGGCCAGATACGAGTTGGGCCCCCATCCGGCCCATAATGCGCTGGAAGATGCCATCGCTACCGCAGAGCTGTTTCTGGCTTACTGTTATCGCAATTTTCGCGCCGAGTCCCATACTCTTCGCAGTTTGCTTTAATCGGCTGTGACGGATTGGTATAGAAGCCGAAAAGGTTTAACCTTGTGATTAGTCATTTCCCTTGCTGAGTCATATTATGATCCTTGCCCGCCATCAGGCTGAACTAATAGGTAATACCGATTTGTTGCGTATCCACTCCCTGTCAGAGCTGACCGGCTGTGATATCTATCTGAAATGTGAATTTCAGAATCCGGGCGGTTCGATCAAAGACCGGGCAGCGCTGCAGATGGTGCAGGATGCGATAGAAAAAGGTGAGCTTAAATCCGGTATGACCATAGTCGAGGGAACGGCAGGCAATACCGGCATCGGCCTGGCTTTAGTGGCCAAGTCTTATGGTATGCAGATGCTGGCGGTGATGCCCAATGATCAGGCCAAAGAGAAAGAACGGGTGCTGGAGCTTTATGGCGCCAAGCTGATGACCGTCGACCCTTGTCCTTTTGCCAATCCTAATCATTTTTACCACAGGGCAAAAGCCGTGGCCGGACAACATAAAGATCACTGGTGGGCTAATCAGTTTGAAAACACCAGTAACGCCAGGGCCCATTACCTGCACACAGGCCCGGAAATCTGGCAACAGACTGAGGGCAAGGTGGATATTCTGGTCTCAGCAGCAGGCACCGGCGGCACCATTGCCGGTAACTCCATGTATTTAAAAGAACAAAATCCGGATGTCAGAATCTGGCTGGTGGATCCCGACGGTTCAGGGATTTATGACTATCTTAAAAGCGGTGAATATAAGAATCATGGCGGCTCTATCACCGAAGGCATCGGTATTATGCGAATGGTGGAAAATTTCCGTAAGGCCAGGGTCGATCATGCTATAAACCTGCCGGATACGGATCTGGTTACCATTGCCCGCTATGTACGCAATAAAGATGGCATAGTGCTGGGCAGCAGTTCGGCGCTGAACGTGGCCGGTGCCCTGTTTGCAGCACTGTATAGTGGGCCGGGCAAATGCATTGTCACTTTTGCCTGCGATTTGGGCGAACGCTCTGCCTCCAAGCTCTACAATACCGCCTATCTGCAACAAAAAGGACTGCTGGACTGTCCCAAGGACGTCAAACCGCTGATGGAAAAGTATCGCAGTCAGAAACTGCGCAATGCAGTGGTTGCCACGGATAAATAGCCTGCGGGCGGATTGCGCACTGGATTCCTGTCTGTGTGAATAATTATCCAGGGGCATTGGCATTATATGGCTGCTAAATTTGATCTATAAATTGATGGCGCCGGTGATGTTTAGGCACAGAACATTGTTGTATGATGGCGACCGTTTTTTCGCCGGAGCCTTCTATGAGCATTGTTTATCTCAACGGTCAGTTTATCCCCAAAGAGCAGGCCAGTATTTCTCCTATGGACAGAGGTTTTTTGTTTGCCGACGGGGTCTACGAGGTGGTGCCTTCCTATCAGGGTAAGATGGTTGGTTTTAAACAGCATATGCAGCGTCTCAATGATGGTCTGGCAGCGCTGGAGATTGCTGTAGATATGACCCTGGCGCAATGGCAGAGGGTGTTTGAGCAACTTCTGCAGCAAAATGGTGGCGGTAACCTGGGTATTTACCTGCACATCAGCCGTGGCAGGGAAGATAACCGTGCTCATCGTTATCCACAGCAATTAGCCCCGACCATTTTTGCTTTTACTTTTGAGATCCCCGCCGAGCCGGTGGCAGAAATTGACAAAGCCCATACTTATAAGGTTGTGTCTGAGCAGGATAAACGCTGGAAGCGCTGTAATATCAAGTCTACTGCATTGCTTGGCAATATTATGCACTATCGTAGCGGACAGAAGGCGTCGGTAGATGAGGTGCTGCTATTTAATGAGCGCAATGAGCTGACGGAAGCCGCTGCCTGTAACGTGTTTATTGTCAAAGATGGTGTGGTGGTGACACCTCAGCTCGACAATCAGATTTTGCCTGGGATAACCCGTTATATTCTGCTCGACGCCCTTGAGCAGGATGGTCAGATTCCGGTAGAGGTGCGCACGGTGACCATGGATGAAGTTCGCCAGGCGGATGAAATCTGGCTGACCAGTTCCAGTAAAGAAGTGGCGCCAGTGGTTGAACTGGACGGTGAAACCGTGGGGAATGGCCAGGCCGGGCCAGTCTGGCAACAGGCTCAGGCACTGTTTAGCCGGGTTAAATACCAGTACTAACGGAAGCTATTTTTTACCACAAAGACGCCAGGAACGCGGAGAAAGAAAAATTATCTCTCAATCTCCGCGTACTCTGCGACTCTGCGGTTAAAAAGATTTTTCCTGTATTTCCGGTTTATCTGTCTTCGCAGTTTGGCTGGCAGACACCATACAGATAGAGGCTGTGGTGGGTGAGTTTGATATTGTTCTTCTCGGCCACCTCAATCTGGCGTTTCTCGATAATGTCGTCTTCAAATTCGATCACTTTGCCGCATTTGAGGCATACCAGGTGATCATGGTGTTTCTTCTGACCCATCTCAAACACGGACTTGCCGCCCTCAAAATGGTGGCGATCCAGTAAGCCCGCGTCATCAAACTGATTCAGAACCCGATAAACTGTGGCCAGACCGATTTCCTCGCCTTGCTCGAGCAGGATCTTATATACATCTTCTGCGCTGATATGCTGATTAGCCGGATCCTGCAGAATTTCCAGGATTTTGATTCTCGGAAGGGTCACTTTCAACCCGGCTTTTTTTAATTCTTGGTTCTGTTCCATGCAAAAACGCCGATAAAAAACGAGATGAAACCATTATAAGGCAGTGAGCCAGGATGAAAAGGCATTCCGTGGCAATTGAGAAACAATTTCAGATTGTTATTATGGTGTTAACTGGTACGACCAATTGAGCTTGAGCCATCTTGAGCGGTTTATCGCCACAAACAGCTCCAGATTCGTCTATAACTGGACTGTGGAAAGATTGTTTTAACAGGCATTTCAGGTAGTTAATTTATGCGTATAACCGTTGTGGGGAAGATCATCACCGGCTTTGTGTTGTTCGGTGTGTTGTTATTAATTACCAATGTCACCTCTTATTGGGGTCTGTCAGATATCCGTCAGAGTGCGCGCCTGGTTGTTGATGAAAAGATGCCGGTGCAGTCGCAGATGCTGATTGTGCAGACCCGGTTACTGGCTCTGGCTAAGATCTCCACTGAAGGTTATTACACTGGCGCTGATGAAAAGCTACTGGCCAGTCAGCAGCAATTTGAAACCCTCAGGCAGGAGCTCTATAGCCAACTGGAGCGGTTGCAGAAATTACCTTTGAATCCACAGGATAAAGCCTTGCTCTCCAGTGCGACTCAGGCCACAGAAGACTATCTGGATCAAGCCGATAAGATGTACCAGTCACGGATCCGCGGTTTGTCGTTGCAAACGGAGATCGACGCGCTGGCGTTGGAAACAGAGTATACCGGCAGTGATGCCGGGGCCAATTTGCTGGATATGTCGTATCTGGATGGGGCAGAGGAAGGAACCCTGGCGCAGGTGGTCGGCGCCGGCGCGCGGATAGACAATATTATTGTTACTTTGCTTAATGCTACCCGCGAGTTTGCCATCGTTCGCGACAGAGAACTGAGTCAGACCATCAGAGATAATCTGCAACTGACGATGGGCGATCTGAACAACAATGTTGAGTTTATCAATCGCATTGCCGACGGGGTCGATACCGACGGCCTGATGGAGGCGTTTAATCAGCAATATCAGAAATTTGTTGAGCAATATGAGGGCAGCAATGGCCTGTTTGAGTTAAAGACTCAGCGACTCGACAGTCTGGCTCAGGCCGAACAACAGATGCTTGCTGCAGAAGCCAGTATGCGGCAGGCTCGCACCGATATGGGGGAGCTGTTCGATAAGGTTAACGCCGATACCCTGCAGGGACAGAATGCCATACTCGATGCGGTGCAAAGCAATATCTTTAAAAGTGTGCTGATCATGTTGCTGGCACTGGTGATGGTGGTGATCATAGGAGTGACTGCTGCAAGGAGCATTTCACGGCCACTGGCCAGGATCCGCAATAGTCTCAGTGTGATCAGCAGCGGTGATCTGACTCATAAAGCGGACAGCAGCGGTGAGGATGAGTTTGCCGCTCTGGCCCGGGATGTGAATGAGCTGAGCACCGGGTTGCATCAGGTGGTATCACAGATATTGCGTCAGGAAACCCTGCTTGAGGAAGCTATTACCAGCAGCGAAAACTTGTCTGAAAACACCCTCAGGCAGGTTCAGCAGCAAACCGAACAGGTACGGGAGACGGCGGACAATACAACCAGTGTACGCCAGACCAGTAAAAGTAATCTGGATCAGATACAGCGAAGTACGGCGAGGCTGTCTGAAGTGGCCAGCCAGACCCGCCATGCCGGCGATCTGGTCAGCCGCTCGAAAAAACAGATCCTGGCCCAGGCGGATCAGGCAGGTCATTCCGCTGAAATTATCAATCGTCTGCAGACCAACAGCAATAATATCGGCGGTATTCTGGATGTGATCAAGACCATTGCCGAGCAGACCAACCTGCTCGCTCTGAATGCTGCTATTGAGGCCGCCAGAGCAGGTGAGCAGGGCCGGGGTTTTGCGGTGGTTGCCGATGAAGTCAGAACTCTGGCCAATCGTACACAAAGCTCCACCGAAGAGATTGAACAGATGATTTCCAGCTTGCAAGCGGATGCGAAACAGGCTGTGGATGCCATGAGCTCCGGTCAGCAGCAGGCCAGGGACAGCGTCGAGCAGATAGGGCAGGTTGATGAGGAAATACAGGCTATTGAGCAGATTATCAGTGATCTAAATGCCATTAACGAGCAGATTGTTGAAGACACAGGGCATCAGGACCAGTTACTCGATGCCGTAACTACCAGCCTGGAGCGGATAGTGGAACTGGCGGAGAAAAGTGCCGACTCCACCCGTGATTCCAGTGCGGCTATGAGCCAGGTAGGAGAGCTGATGAAACAGCTGAATAAGGCCGTATCGCGGTTTAAGTTGTAATACTTTTCTTGCTAAAGAATAACACCGGCAGACAGAACAGCAAGCCACTTATGGCGCCCAGTAAATGGGCTTCCGTTGCGACTCTGGCTTCAATAAGCCGGCTTACACTTTGGTCGCCGCCGAAAGCAGCTTCATAGCCAATTTTCACGGCCAGACCCAGCAGCAACAGCCATCCTGTTCGCCGACCTGTTCTGATATCGCTCAGGGCTCCCCAGGCAAACAGGCCATGCAACACACCGGACAGTCCTACATACCACTGTAATTCCGGTACCAGCAGGTAGAGACCCACGCTGGTCACTAAGGCACAGCCTGTGGTAATGCCGGCATAGTAAAAGGGCCGGTAGTATTCACCAAACACCGCCCACAACAGAACCACACCGGCACTATTGAGCAATAAATGATTCAGATTGGTATGCAGCAAATGTGCACTGAGCAGTCGCCACCACTGATATTCAGAAATGCCATCGCGATGATAGGCAAGTAATTCGTAACTTACCGGGCTCAGGGCATGGGCAAGCACAATCAGTATCAATAATACCAGGGGGCCTGAAAACTGAGGGGTCTTTAAGGGCAGGTTTAACATAAATAAATGACTGAAGGCTGCGGTTATGGATGACGCTTTTTTAGCATCATACCGTCAAGGTACCCGATCAGCATCTGTTTATTGTTTTTACACACTGGTAAAGTGCGGCTACTTTATGGCAGAAATATCAGGCAGGGTCGCAATGTCAGAAATTCTCATTCAACAAAACAATCAGATAACGGAAATCATCTTTAACCGGGCAGACAAGAAAAATGCCCTGACCCATGCCATGTATCAGCAAATGGCTGAGGCGCTTGAGCAAGCCACTGCCTCTGAGCAAACCAGAGCGGTGCTGTTCAAAGGCGAGGGGCAGGATTTTACTGCCGGAAATGATCTGAATGATTTTGCCAAAGCGTCAGGCCCTGAGCAGGTTGAGCAAACCGTGCGCTTTATGACCGCACTGATGAAATGTCCTTTGCCTGTGGTTGCTCAGGTGCAGGGTATGGCAGTGGGGATCGGCACCACATTGCTGCTGCACTGTGATCTGGTCTATTGTGCCGATAACGCCCGCTTTTCAATGCCCTTTATTAACCTTGCGCTGGTACCTGAATATGCCTCCAGTTACCTGCTGCCCAGACTGGTGGGCCATCGTAAGGCTGCACAATGGCTAATGGCGGGTGAGCCCTTTGACGCCAGTGAGGCGGTCCAGTTTGGTCTGGTTAATCAGGCCTTGCCAGTTGCAGAGCTGGACGACAAGGTGAATAAGGTGATGCAGAATCTGGTCAGCAAGCCCAGGCAGGCGATGAAACTGACCAAACTATTGATGAAAACCTCTCATCAGGAAGTCACCAGACATATGCATAATGAACTGGATCTGTTTGTTAAGCAGTTGAAGTCAGATGCTGCCAAAGAGGCCTTTGCGGCCTTTCTGGAAAAGCGTAAGCCAGATCCGTCACGTTATAACTAAGGGGTAGAAGGATGCAGTTGCGGGTATTGATATTACTTTGTCTTGTCACACTCAATGGTGTTGCCAAACCGGATAAAAGAGAAGACCGGGAGCCGGAAGCGGCAACCGGTTATCAACAAAAGACGGCGGTAGAATCTGATAGCGCCATGGTCAGTGCGGCCAACCCTCATGCTTCAAAGGCAGGTAAAATTATTCTGCGCGAAGGTGGCAGTGCCATCGATGCGGCAGTGGCCATTCAGGCCATGCTGACACTGGTTGAACCTCAGTCTTCGGGTATTGGTGGCGGCACCTTTATTCTTTACTGGGATAATGAAAACAAACGCCTGCATACCTTCGATGGCAGAGAAAAAGCGCCACAGAATGTGGATCCCAATATGTTTATTCAGGGGGACAAACCCAAGCCCTGGCGTGAAGCCATCGTTGGCGGGCAGGCTGTCGGTGTTCCGGGCGCTGTCAGTGCGCTGGAAATGGCTCATCAACAATTTGGCGTTTTGCCCTGGAAACGTCTGTTTAAAGACAGTATCGAGCTGGCACAAAAGGGATTTGAAGTGTCACCACGGCTGGCAAAACTGGTGGCCATGGATATTCATCCGGGAGTAAAGCGTTTTGATACAACCAGAGCCTACTTTTATCCTGACGACGCACCCATTGCCGCTGGTAGTGTATTGAAAAACCCGCAACTGGCTGACAGCCTGAGCCGGATTGCGGAAGCCGGTGCAAAGGGATTCTATCAGGGGCCCCTGGCGGAGCGAATCGTCAATGCTGTGCAGCATGCCAGTATTAATCCGGGACGACTGAGCCTTAAAGATATGCAGACATATCAGCCGGTGCAGCGTGAACCTTTGTGCGGGGAATACAAGGTCTACAGGGTTTGTGGCATGGCACCGCCGAGTTCGGGTGGCGTGGCGATATTGCAGACCTTAGGGATGCTGGAGTCCTTTGAACTGGAGCAGTATCAGCCAAACAGCCTCGAGGCCCTGCATTTGTTTACCCAGGCATCCAGGCTCGCCTTTGCTGACCGTGAAGCCTATGTGGCAGACAGCGACTTTACCGGCCTGGATATGCAACCTTTGCTGGATAAACAGTACCTGTCAGAGCGTGCCTCACTGATTGAAAAAGATCAGGACATGGGCGTGGCGCTGGCGGGTAAACCTTATGCTGAAAACACCCTGACCGCAGGTCAGGCATATGAGTTGCCGAACACGAGCCATATTGCTATTGTCGATAGCAAAGGTAATGCGGTGTCTATGACCAGCAGCATTGAGATGGCTTTCGGTTCTGGTCTGATGGTTGGCGGGTTTTTGCTGAACAATCAGATGACAGATTTTTCGTTTATCGCAGAAAAAAATGGCAAACCGGTAGCCAATCGCATTGAACCGGGTAAACGGCCGCGCAGCTCGATGGCGCCGGCGATGGTGTTTGATTCACAAGGTGAACTGTATCTGGTAGTCGGTTCACCGGGTGGCAGTCGTATTATCAACTATGTCACTCAGACCCTGATTGGGGTGCTGGACTGGAAGCTGGATATCCAGCAGGCCATTAATCTGGCTAAGATCACTAATCGTAACGATTATACGGCCCTTGAGAAGGGTACCCCATTGGCACAGTTCGCTAAAGAGTTTGAAAAGCGAGGCCATGATGTCAGGGTGATAGATCTGAACAGTGGTATTCATGGTGTGTTGCTCAAAAACGGTAAACGTATTGGCGGCGCGGATCCCAGGCGCGAAGGCGTGGCACTGGGGCTGTAATTGCCTTGCTGACAGGCGCTGGGGGTGATATTGACGGCGGCGGAAACAAAGCGACTAAAGCAGTATTGGTTAAGGGCGAACTTAGGCTGTATCGCTATAACACTGCTGTTGATTGGGGTTGTTGTGTTGATTTGGCTGACGCTGAATAGAGTGGTGATTCTGGACAGAGGCCAGTGGCTGCTCATTGGACCGCTAATCCTGTTCTGGCTCTGGTTATTGCGCCATTTTCCCGGTCAGTGGCTGAAGATAAAACGGGATCTACAGCTAAAGCACGTGAAGATCCTGCAAGGGCTGGCTAATGTGTATGTTAAACCCGGTGTGCTGTTGAGTCCTTCCCGCACCATATTAGCCGTGCAGGGCAAAACCTTCTCAGCCGATGGCTTGAAACCAGTGAACCTGTATCCCGGAGCCGAGGTCCGCGTCCGTTATGCAACAGAATCACAATGCCTGTTATCGGTGCAGCAGGTAGCGGAAAAAGGCCAGACTGATACAGAAGCGTTGATGCTCAGCCCTCAGGAACAGGCATTACTGAAGTTGATCAGCCAGGGGCTCGGTGATAAACATATTGCCCGAGAGTTAAATTTAAGTCCCTCCACGGTACGTACCTATAATAGCGCGTTGTACCGTAAGCTCGCCGTAAATGACCGTAAGCAAGCCATTGAAAAAGCCCGGGAGCTGGGTGTTGGTGATGTTGATTAACAACAACTGACATCTTAATCCGGGTCTTTTGGTTCACTTGTGAATAGTCTGTCAGTGCCTTTGACTGACAGGTGAATATCCTTATGTTGAACTCAAGACTTTCCAGTCCCTGGACTTTCTCTCAGGGGATCATCTTACTGTTTTGTTTTATGCTGCTATATACCGCCATATCCATGGGGCATATGCTCTGGGTTAAGCACAGCATCGGTTATCAGGCCTATTTCGCTGGCAGCACCACCATGCCGGCAAAATTGCTTGTCTTTAATCAGGCCCTGAAAGCGGGGCTTATCTTTACCGTCATCGCTGTTGCTCTGAAACACAAAGGCCTTTGCTGGCAAGCTGTGGGTTTTAAACCTTTCAGAACAAAGTGGTTATACCTGGCTGTTTTTCTGGCCATAGCGGGTTTTCTGGTTCGCGTAGTCTTAGCCAAATGGATGGTATTTGTGATGCCTCAGTGGCATGCCTTTACTGCCGCTCCGCTGCAACTGAGTGAGACCAGCATACCGGCCCTTAGTCTGTTTCTTGGCCTGACGGTACTGGTGACACCTGTGGCCGAGGAGGTGTTTTTTCGTGGTTTTTTGTTTCAGTGGTTCGCTTCCCGCAGGCCACTATGGCTGGCGGCCATTATCAGCTCGGTCATTTTTGGCGCTTCGCATATTGTTCCGGCCCAGGCCATCAGTGCGGCGCTGATGTCACTGATTATTATTTACCTCTATGTGGCCAGCGGTTCAATCTGGCCTGCTATTATTTGCCACATCACTAATAATTTATTCTCAATCAGTGCTAACCTTTTCCCACAAACGGCTTTTTTTCAATCCCTGACAGGAGGTTAAATGAGCGATCAGAATATCCTTTATCGTAAAGCTCAGTGCGGCGCTGCTGACAAGGCCGAATCGCTGCTGGAAGAACAGGATGTTGAGTTTGAGGTGGAAACCTTTGCCGATAAGCAGGAGGAACAGGCGTTTAGACAGGAACATGATGTGGCCACCACGCCGCAGTTTTTTCTTAAAGGTAAACGCATTGGTGGTTACAGTGAACTGGCTGAGTATTACGGTGAAGAAGAGGAAGACAGCAGTTATATCCCGGTGATTGCGGTGTTTGCCAGCACCTTGCTGATGACATTGGCAATGACCGGCACGGTGATGATGTTTATGGGACTGTCGTTATCGGTGCTGGCCATCTTAAAGCTGATGGACATACCGGCTTTTGTGCAGGGGTTTAAGCAGTATGATCTGCTTAGTAAGCGGGTGGCTGCTTATGCGTATGTATACCCTTTTGCCGAGTTGTTGGTTGGCCTGGGCTTTTTGTCACTGTATCTGCCCACGGTTGTCGGGCTGGTGTCTGTGTTTATCGGTGTTGTTGGTGGCGTCTCGGTGCTCAAAGCGGTCTATATCGACAAAACAGATCTGAACTGCGCCTGTGTTGGCGGCAATAACAAGGTGCCACTGGGCATTATCAGTTTCACCGAAAATGCCATGATGGCGGTAATGGGGTTGTGGTTGTTATATCAATAGGCACAAATCAGAGGAATTTATCCGCTTCGATTTCATCTACCAGCCATTCACCATTGACCTTGGTCAGATTAACCGTGCGCAGATCCTGAACGGTTTCATTATGCAGTGTGCCGGTAAAGAAGATGGTGATACTGGCCTGGTCGGCAAACTCTGAGCGCATATTGCTGTTACCGCTGTCGATTTGCATTTCCACTTTATCGTAGGGCAAGTTAATTACGTGACGCTGAAAGTTACGGTTGGTGCGGTAATTGTCCAGCAGGCGATCCATTCGATCAGTACTTAAGGTTTTAGCCCGCTCGATATTCTCATCATGATACAGGTAATCAAAAAAACTGATCGCCGCATATTCAGGTGTGCCTTTGTCCATCATGCCGTATTTACCCACACCGGAACTTTTATCCGCCTCGGTGCACGCTGTTAACGCCGTCAAAATCAGTAACAATGGAATAATAAACAGCTTTTTCAAAATCAGTCTCCGCTGGTGCTATTGACTGAAAGTCTGCGACGAACCGTTAAAAAAGTAAAGCTATACCCTTTAATACAAAAAAACCACCATCAGTAAGTGCTGATGGCGGCTTTTATCGACAGCGCTTTGCGGTGTTTTACTGGGCCAGGTCTTCTTCGCTGAAGGCACCGGCAAACAGCGGGCTGGACAGGTAACGTTCGGCAGAGCTGGGCAGGATCACCACAATGTTCTTACCGGCATTTTCCGGCTTTTCCGCCAGGCGCTTGGCCGCGATAACCGCAGCACCGGAAGAAATACCCGCCAGAATGCCTTCTTCGCGCATCAGCCGGTGCGCCATTTCCATGGCATCGTCATTGCTGACCTGCTCAACGGTATCCACCATCTCCAGATCCAGGTTGCCGGGAATAAAACCGGCTCCAATACCCTGAATTTTATGTGGGCCGGGGGTCAGTTCCTGACCGGCTTTGGCCTGAGTAATAACAGGTGAATCTGTTGGCTCAACGGCAACGCTGAGTACCTGTTTGCCTTTGGTTTTCTTCAGATAACGGCTGACACCGGTAATAGTACCGCCGGTACCCACACCGGCAATGAAGATATCGATGTTGCCGTCCAGATCCTGCCAGATTTCCGGACCGGTCGTTTTTTCATGGATCTCCGGATTGGCCGGGTTATCGAACTGTTGCAACATGATATATTTGTTCGGATCCGAGTCGACAATTTCCTGGGCCTTGGCAATCGCACCTTTCATGCCTTTAGGGCCTTCGGTGAGCACCACATTGGCGCCCAGCGCCTTAAGAAGCTTGCGTCTTTCCAGGCTCATGGTGCTTGGCATGGTCAGGGTCAGCTTGTAACCGCGGGAGGCCGCCACAAAGGCAAGCGCGATACCTGTGTTGCCGCTGGTGGGTTCCACCAGCTCTTTGCCTTCGGTCAGTACACCGCGTTTTTCAGCATCCCAGACCATATTGGCGCCGATACGGCATTTAACACTGAAACTTGGATTACGGGATTCCATTTTGGCATACACATTACCGCCGGTTACCCGGTTGAGTTTAACCAGCGGGGTATGGCCGATGGACTCTGAATTATCTTTATATACTTGCATGGGTATTCCTTGCATGTTGTTGCCGGTTGTAAATTAACCAAACAATAGACTGAATCTGTTGCCCCGTCAGGGATTAAACATAGATTAAGCCTATGCGACTAAAATCAAACTGCTTTTTTGCTATATGATATTGTGATTCATCACAATAACCAACGAGTAAAGAGGGACTATGAGCTTTACCGGAACCGATAAGTATATTGCCTCCGAGGAACTGCAATTAGCGGTCAATGCTGCCGTTACCCTTGAGCGGCCGCTGCTGATCAAAGGCGAGCCGGGTACCGGCAAGACCATGCTGGCAGAAGAGGTGGCACAGAGTCTGGGAACCGAACTGATCCCCTGGCATATCAAGTCTACCACCAAGGCCCAGCAGGGCCTGTATGAATATGATGCCGTATCCAGATTACGGGACTCACAATTGGGCGACCCTAAAGTACAAGATATCAGCAACTACATTGTTAAAGGCAAGCTCTGGCATGCGTTTGAGGCAGAGCAACGTCCGGTACTGCTGATCGATGAAATCGACAAGGCGGATATCGAATTTCCTAACGATCTGCTGCAGGAGCTGGATCGGATGGAATTCTATGTGTATGAAACCCGCCAGACCGTAAAGGCCACGCAACGGCCTGTCGTCATTATCACTTCCAATAATGAAAAAGAACTGCCCGATGCCTTTCTGCGCCGCTGTTTTTTCCATTACATCCGTTTTCCCGACAAAGAAGAGATGGCCCGCATCGTCGATGTGCATTTTCCTGATCTGAAGAAGAACCTGCTGAATCAGGCCCTGGAGTCCTTTTTTAACCTGCGGGAGATCCCTGGCCTGAAGAAAAAACCCTCGACCTCGGAGCTGATCGACTGGCTGAAACTGCTGGTGGCAGAAGATATCAGCCCTGAAACATTGCAGAACAAAGGCAGCAAACAGGCGATTCCGCCTTTATACGGTGCCTTGCTGAAGAACGAGCAGGATATTCATTTATTTGAAAAACTGGCCTTTATGGCACGCCGCTGATGTTGGTTGAGTTTTTCTTTCGTCTTCGTCAGTACCAGTTGCCGGTCAGCCTGCGTGAATTGCTGGACCTGTTAAGCGCGCTGGAAAAACAACTGGTGTTCGCGGATATGGATGCCTTTTATATGCTGTCGCGCACCATACTGGTCAAAGATGAAAGCCAGTACGATAAGTTTGACCGCGCCTTTGCCGATTATTTTGCCGGGGTTGAAAGCCTCGATCTGTTCGGTAAAGAGATCCCGGAAGAGTGGCTGCGCAGGGAGCTGGATCGTTATTTTACCGACGAAGAAAAGCAGCGCATCAAGGCCATGGGCGGGCTGGAAAAACTGATACAGACCTTAAAAGAGCGCATGCAGGAACAGCAGAAACGCCATCAGGGCGGTAATAAATGGATAGGCACCGGCGGCACCTCACCTTTTGGCGCCTATGGCTATAATCCCGAAGGGGTGCGTATCGGTCAGGATGGCAATAATCAGTTTTCTGCGGTCAAGGTCTGGGATAAGCGTGAGTTTAAAAACCTGGCCAGTGATGTTGAGCTGGGCACCCGCAATCTTAAAGTGGCCCTTCGCAAATTGCGCCAGTTTGCCCGCACCGGCGCCAGTGATGAACTGGATATGCCCGCCACCATACGCGGCACCGCCAAAAACGCCGGCTTGCTGGATTTGCAGATGGTGCCTGAGCGCCACAATGCGGTAAAATTATTGCTGTTTTTTGATGTAGGCGGCTCCATGGATATGCATGTGCAGGCCTGTGAGGAGCTGTTTTCAGCGGCCCGCAGCGAGTTTAAGCATCTGGAGTATTTTTATTTCCATAACTGCGTGTATGAAGGCGTGTGGCAGGATAATCTGCGTCGTCACAACGAAGCGATGCCGGTATGGGATGTGATCCACAAATACGGCAGTGATTACAAACTGATTTTCGTAGGCGATGCCACCATGGGGCCGTATGAAATCACCTATCCCGGTGGCAGTGTCGAACACTGGAATGAAGAGCCCGGAGCGCTATGGATGCAGCGACTGCTGAAGCACTTCCATCAGGCGGTATGGCTATGCCCGCAATCGCAACAATACTGGGATTACTATCAGTCTGTGCGCATCATTCGTGAACTGATGGAAGACAGATTCTACCCGATGACACTGGATGGGATCAGTGCGGCGATTAAAACCCTTAACTGACCTTTTAACCTTATTGGTACGACAAAACGAACAGTGATAAAGGCCATGACAACTTCAGTAAAAGACAACCCGGCTCAGAAAGAGTCACAGCTGATAACCACATCCGGGGCGATAGTGGAAAGCCGGGATTATGTTACCCCTTATGCCTTTGCCATACCCACCTCTTTGTATGGTCTGGCGCTGGCAAAACCCTGGAAGCGGGGAGCGGCGATCCTTATTGATCTGCTGCTGGTGGCGTTGCTGACCCATATCAACACCCTGTTTATGGCCGCCGTGGCCTCAGTGGTGCTGGTGCGCTCAAGCAGCCGGTTACGCAATAAAGGCCGCTTTCCTGTGGTGCGAAAACTGCTGGCCGGGGTAGCCGGATTGTTACTCTTTGTAGTGATTTTCGGTGCACTGGAGGCTTACCGTGGTGCCACAACGGGAGAGAGCAGTGTCACAGAGATGGCGAAAAAAGCCCAACAAATAGGAGATGTAGGGCGTTTTACCGCCAATATGGTGCAGATGGGTATGACCACAGAAAACATCAACTCTGGTGACTGCGCCCCGGCCATGGATTGCTGGCAAACTATTGGCGATAAACTGCTCAGTGATCTGGAGCGTTTTACCCTGCCACAAAACAAACAGCGTGAGATTATTGAGGCGATGTATCAGGAGGCTGAGGGTACCCTCAGCCCGGAGCAACTGACTGAATTCAAAGGGCTGATTGACAACCGCTATGCTCAGATAAAAGCAGCTCAGGAAGCGCGTCGGCGTGAAGCCGAGGAATTAGCCGCACAACAAGCCCCCGATGACACCACTGAAATCATTGCGCCCAAAGGAGGGGATGAATCAGGCCAGCCCAGCATTATCGCCTGGTTTAAGGGCATTTTGTCGGATCTGGGCCTGGGCTTTGGCTGGTCAGCGCTGTATTTCACTGTATTTACTGCCTGGTTCAAAGGTCAGACCCCGGGTAAAAAACTATTGGGCTTAAGAGTGATCCGACTGGATGGCCGGGCACCGAATCTGTGGGAAAGCTTTGGTCGCTATGGCGGTTATGGTGCGGGGCTGGCCACCGGTTTGCTGGGTTTTTTGCAGATTTTCTGGGACAGCAATCATCAGGCAATTCAGGATAAGATTTCTGAAACCCTGGTGCTGGACCTCAGAAAACCATCGGTTAGTGTTGAAAACCTGACTCAGGCCGGTAATGATAACAACGAACAGGCTAATAAATGAAACAAGGAGAAGTGATGAAATATTCTGTTAATACGGCCATAACACTGGCCAGCGCGTTTTTGATGGTGTCGGCTGCTCAGGCCGGAACCCGTATATCCACCCATATCCAGGGCCAGGAACAGGCTCAGCAGCTTTATGTGCATGAAGGTAAAGCGGCATCCCTGGACAGCTCTGGCCGTACCGAATTTATTTATGACGATAAAGCCGGAGAGATGATCACGCTGATGCATGAAGAAGGCCGTTATATGCGCCTTAACGACGAACAAATGCAGCAGATGGCCGGTGGCATCAGTAAAATGCAGGATCAGGCCATGAAACAGATGGAAGAGCAAATGGCCAATCTGCCCCCTGAACAGCGGGTACAGATGCAAAAAATGATGGAAGAAATGATGCCGGGCATGGCGAACAAAAAGCCCAGCGAAAAAGTCAGTCTCGAGTCCAGTGGTAAATCCGACAGTATCAATGGCACTGATTGTGAGTGGATTGCCCTTAAACGGGGCGACAAACTCATCAGTGAAGCCTGTGTGGCGGATCTGGATGACACCGCTATTGAGTCCGCTGACTATCAGACTCTGGCGGGCTTTTTCAAAAAAATGAGTGATTTCACCTCACAGATGAGCGGCGATGTGGAAGATGCCATGCTTAATCAGCATCTGTTTGCCAATAACAAGGTGCCGGTACAGATCAAGGAACATAAAGACACTGGCATACAGGTGATCAGTCTGACATTTGACAGCCAGCAGCCCAAAGAGGATATGTTTACTATTCCCAAGGGCTACAAGCAGGAATCCATGCCGGAGTTTTAACCCGCGGGGTTAAAAACAGTCTTCACCACAGAGCCACGGAGGGCACAGAGGTTTAAAAGCTTCTCACCGCAGAGTCGCGAAGAACGCAGAGGTAAAGGAGATCAGATGCTATTTCCTGTTGATGTTTTTTGTGTGGTTGGTGTTCAGAGCAAGGCACTGGGTTTCGGTCAACTACAACGGGGACGATTCTATCTGTCATGCCCGAATGCGGTGATCGGGCATCCAGCGTCCTGCGTGAAAATAAAAGTAACCATTTAAGGTGCACAGAACAGGAGCAAGGGTATTTATTGCAACCTCCGTGCGCTCAAGCCCCTGCGGCTCTGCAAGTGATAATTAACAGAGCTCTTATACCCCGTAATCCACTGCGCTTAGCACACACTTGCACAACTCTCTGTACAGGTAATACTTTACAATCTATACTTGTCCAATAAATTGTACATGTTGGGGTGGTATATGAAGATTGTCTCTTTTACGGAAGCCAGAAATGGTTTGAAAGCAGTTTTGGACAGTGTAATAAACGATGCAGACACTACTGTAATTACACGTCGTGATTCTGAAGATGCTGTGGTCATGTCCCTGGATTATTACAACAGTTTAATGGAAACCGTGCATTTACTCCGTTCGCCTGCAAATGCTGAGCACCTGAACAGATCTATAGCTCAATACAGAGAGGGGAAAACTTCTCAGCGGGAATTATTAGATGAGTAACAGGTTGTTGTCATGGACTGATGAAGCCTGGAACAGCTATTTATACTGGCAAACGCAAGATAAAAAGACGCTTAAACGTATCAACAAGTTAATTGCCGATGTTAAACGTTCTCCGTTTGAGGGGATTGGCAAACCGGAACCGTTGAAAGAGAATTTAGCTGGTTTCTGGTCGCGAAGAATCGACGATACAAACAGGCTGGTTTATGCCGTTGACGATGGTGCGATTACAATAATTTCCTGTCGTTACCATTATTAACAAAGAGTCCAACACCAGATTATCGGGATAATTGCCCGAAGGCTCACAATCGCTGCTGTATAGAGCACTAACGCCACTGCTGGCGCACATCAGATATAAATCAGCACCTCGCACGGACACATAACTTATGCGGGTTTTCGCTGCTATTGTTATTGATAAAAACGTCGGGCGACGGGTAGGGTGCGATAAACTTTGTCTGTGGCTATGCCGGCCTGTTGCTGCGGCTGTTATGATGATGCCGTTAATCAGTTAATAACCAGAAGAAGAGTACTCTATGTTGAAATCAAATTCCCTAGCACATGGCCTGATCTGTGCCCTGTTGGTGTTTGGCAGCTTTGCCGCCAGCGCCAATAACCGTGAAATCGAAGTAGACAATCAGGTGGTAACCGAACATAAAACCACCATCAAAGGTAAGCGGGTCAGCTACTCTGCCACCACAGGTACACAGCCGGTGTGGGATGAGGAAGGCAAAGCCGTTGCCTCGTTGTTTTACACTTATTATCAGCGCACCGATGTGAAAGAGCAGGAAAAGCGCCCGCTGATCATGTCGTTTAATGGTGGGCCGGGTTCGGCCTCGGTGTGGATGCATGTGGCCTATACCGGCCCGCGCACCCTGAGAATCGATGAAGAAGGCTATCCGGTACAACCTTATGGTGTGCAGACCAACCCCTATTCAATTCTGGATGTGGCGGATATCGTGTTTATCAATCCGGTCAACACCGGATACAGCCGGGTGCTCAAAGATGAAGAAGGCAAACTGCCCTCCAAAGAAAAACAAAAGGAAATGTTTTTTGGCGTCAATGCCGATGTGAAGTATCTGGCCGAGTGGCTGAATACCTTTGTCAGCCGTCATAACCGCTGGCCATCGCCCAAGTACCTGATTGGTGAAAGTTACGGTACTACCCGCGTTTCCGGGCTGGCGCTGGAGCTGCAAAATAGCCAGTGGATGTACTTAAACGGTGTGGTGCTGGTATCACCCACAGATATCGGCATTGAGCGAAACGGCCCGGTCAAGTCGGCCAACCGCCTGCCATATTTTGCCGCCACAGCCTGGCACCATAACAAGCTGGAGCCGGAGCTACAGAAGCTGGATCTGGATGAACTGTTGCCACAGGTAGAAGAATTCACCCTCAACAAATTATTACCGGCACTGGCCAAAGGCGCGTTTATTTCGCCAGAGGAAAAGGCGGAGATCACAGCCACCATGGCCCGTTATTCCGGTTTAAGTGAAAAAGCCATTGAGCAGAATAATCTGGATGTGAGCACCGCGTTTTTCTGGAAAGAACTGCTGCGTGATGAAGGCAAAACCTTAGGGCGTCTGGACAGCCGCTATCTGGGCATTGATGAAAAAGAATCCGGTGATCGCCCTGATTACTGGGCCGAGCTGACCTCATGGCTGCATTCTTTTACTCCGGCTATCAATCACTATATCAAGCATGAACTCAAGTATGAGACGGATCTTAAATACAATATGTTCGGTCCGGTTCATCCCTGGGACAGAAGCGATAACAATACGGGTAAAAACCTGCGTCAGGCCATGGCACAGAACCCTTACCTGAATGTGATGATCCAGTCTGGTTATTATGACGGCGCCACCAACTACTTCGATGGTAAGTACAATATGTGGCATATCGATCCCAGCGGTAAGATGCGCGACAGATTTAGCTTCAAAGGCTATCGCAGCGGCCATATGATGTATCTGCGCCGCGCCGATCTGGAAGCCTCAAACGAAGATCTGCGTGAATTTATCAAAGCCTCACTGCCCGCTGAGGGCGTACCGGCCCAATATCCCCGTTAAGCTAATTGATATTAATGCAAAGGCCCGCACTTAGCGGGCTTTTTTGTAAGGGAAAAGTCTTAAAGGCACTGGATGCCCGATAACAGCATTCGGGCATGACCCTTACGCCTGTCATTCCCACGCAGGCGGGAATCCAGCGCCTTAGTGGCCCGTTAGGATTAGTTGAATGACGTCAGCCTGAGCCGGATCTGCTTTTCCAGTTCCACCACCATAAACAGGCAAATACCAATCCCTGTGATAAACAGCCCGTCGGTGAGGGATACAGGGCGGGTGTCGAATATCTGTTGCATAAAGGGCAGGTAGGTAATCGCCAGTTGTGCGACGATGACGATACCCACCATCAGCCACACTACGGGTGTACCTTTTATGGCCTGCCAGCTGAATGAAGTACTGTAGCTGTGACGGATAAAGAACAGGTAAAACATTTCCATTATTACCAGAGTATTTAAGGCCAGGGTGCGGGCCAGTTCAATGCTATCACCACGGGCGTTGGCATAGCTGAAAATGCCGAACATACCGGCCAGAAACAATAAACTGACCAGCACCACCTGCCAGGCTAATACGCCCGATACTATCGGCGCATGGCGATGCCTTGGCGGGCGCTGCATCGTACCGGCTTCGGTGGGCTCAAAGGCCAGCGCCAGCCCCAGGGTAGTGGCAGTAATCAGGTTCACCCACAGGATTTGCAGCGCCGTAATGGGCAGGCTCATGCCCAGCAAAAGCGCAACAATAATGGTAGTGGCCTCACCGCCATTAGTGGGCAGGGTCCAGCTGATTACCTTTTTAATATTGTCATACACCGTGCGACCCTGTTCCACCGCAGCGGCAATGGTGGCGAAGTTATCATCGGCAAGCACCAGGTCCGCAGCCTCTTTGGCCGCTTCGCTGCCTTTTAGGCCCATGGCGATGCCGGCATCGGCCCGTTTTAGTGCCGGCGCATCGTTAACACCGTCTCCGGTCATAGCCACGGTGAGGTGATGGGATTGCAG
Source organism: Lacimicrobium alkaliphilum (assembly GCF_001466725.1). NCBI lineage: Bacteria > Pseudomonadati > Pseudomonadota > Gammaproteobacteria > Alteromonadales > Alteromonadaceae > Lacimicrobium > Lacimicrobium alkaliphilum. Next base: position 2,545,446 of record NZ_CP013650.1, on the reverse strand, counting down.
CGCCATTACCAGGCGTAATTTATGTTGCGGGCTGGTACGGGCATAGATGTCGACATCGTTGACCGATAAGGCCAGTGCGGCATCATCCATGCTTTCAATCTCTGCACCGGTAAGCACCTTTTCAGTATTTTGCAGGCCTATTTTTTTACCTATGGCCTGTGCGGTACCGGGATGATCGCCGGTGATCATTTTCACCTTGATACCGGCTGACAGGCAGTTTGCCACGGCATGCACAGCTTCTTCCCGGGGCGGGTCCATAATGCCAATCAGGGCTTGCAGGCAAAGCCCCTCATCCAGATCCTGCATCTTCAGCAGGTTATGTTCTCCAGGCACCTCTTTTACCGCCAGCGCCAGTACCCGCTGGCCCTGTGCCGCCATATCCTGGGCCTGTTGTGCCCAGTAGCCTCTGTCTATTTCGTTCGTGCTGTCAGCACCCTGCACTCTGGTGCACAGATTAATCAGCTTTTCAGGGGCACCTTTAACCAGAATGCGCCCGTTGCCCTGATGATCATGGTGCAAACTGGCCATAAACTTGTGTTCGCTGTCAAAAGGGATGGCATCGGTGCGGGGCCAGTCCTTGTGACTGTCCTGCTGATTCAGGCCAGCCTTAAGGGCAAAGCTTAACAGTGCCGCTTCCATGGGGTCGCCCTGTATCGACCACTGTCCCTGCTGTTCATGCAGCGCCGCATCATTGCAAAGCAGGGCTGTAAGGGCAGCAGACTCCAGGGCCGCCGGGGTACTTTGCAAGGGTTTTTGCTGTTCATCGAGAATTGCCCCTGTGGGGGCATAGCCAGAACCTTCCACCTGATAGTCCTGCGCTGGCATCTGCACCTGGGTAACCGTCATCTCATTGCGGGTCAGGGTGCCGGTTTTATCGGTACAAATCACCGATACTGCCCCCAGGGTTTCGATACTGGGCAGTCGTCTGACAATGGCATGGCGTCTGGCCATGGCCTGCACACCAATGGCCAGGGTAATAGTCAGCACAGCGGGTAAGCCTTCGGGGATCGCGGCGACGCTGAGACCGACAATAATCATAAAGAGTTCGGTAAAGGGGTAATTTAACAGGCTGTACCCGACGATCAGCAGTATGCCCGCCACCACCAGAATCAGGGCACTCAGCCATTTGGCAAAGCCGGCCATTTGTTCAACTAAAGGCGTGGTAAGTTGCTCCACTTCGCCGAGCATGCGGTTGATCTTACCAATTTCAGTGGCGGCGCCTGTGGCAACAACCAGCCCGCGGCCCTGGCCTGCGCCTACAAAAGTGCCGCTGAAGGCCATGCCGCTTCGCTCTCCTAAGGGCGCATCGATGCTGACTCTATCGGTATTTTTATTTACCGCCACCGATTCGCCGGTGAGTATGGCTTCCTGAATACTTAAGTTATGGGCTTTTAGCAGGCGCATATCGGCCGGAACCTTGTCACCGGCTTCGAGTAAAACCAGATCGCCGATGACCAGATCTGTGGCCGGAATGGTCTGGCGTTTACCATCGCGGATCACTGAGGCATTGGGCGCCAGCATATTACGCAGTGACTGCATGGCCTGCTCGGCCTTGCCCTCCTGCACATAGCCGATTATGGCGTTCACCAGCACGACGGCCAGAATCACTGTGGTATCCAGCCAGTGACCGAGCAGAGCCGTGATCAGCGCGGATATCAGCAGTACGTATATCAGGATATTGTGAAACTGCAGCAAAAAACGCAGCCAGGCGGGTTTGCCTTTGACCTCGGGCAGGCGGTTGGGGCCGTTTTCTGCCAGCCGTTGTTGTGCCAGCTCAGAACTTAATCCCTCTGCGGTACTTTGCAGTGAGTCTTGTACCTCTTCGCCACTTTTAGTGTGCCAGTCAGTCATATTTTTGTTCCGGTCCGTGAATGTGTTGAGTTTCCGGGTGTAGTTATCAGTCTAACCGGTTTGTGCGCTTCGGCTCTGATCCAGGTCATATTTTCCTATTCTTGCCGGTCATTTCGCCTGTTGTCACAAAGGCTTAACCTGTAGCAATTGATATTAATTATCGCCACGTGCAGATCAGGTTGTTAAGATTATCAGTCTCAGGTGACACTTTGAGATAACAGGCAGTTTGGAGGCGTTGGCATTGTTGTATCTGGTACAGTCAAATAAGATGGAAATTCTGGCCGGCCAGCTTTGCCAGGCCATGGCTGTCAAATCACAAAGCGCACAGGCCTTGTTTCAGCCCCAGGTGGTATGGGTGCAAAGTCCTGGTATGGCGCAGTGGCTCAAATTGCAGGTGGCAGAGCACACCGGTATTGCCGCTAATCTCACCTTTCCGTTACCCTCAAGCTATATCTGGCAGTTATACCGCCAGCTGTTACCGGATATTCCCGAATCCTCGGCCTTTACCAAAGACAATATGACCTGGAAGCTGATGGCGCTGTTGCCGCAACTTTGCTCGCAGGAAGTGTTTGCGCCGGTGGCCGATTATCTGGCTGGTGACGGTGAATTAAAACAGTTTCAGCTGGCACAAAAAGTAGCGGATTTATTTGACCAGTATCTGGTATACCGGCCCGACTGGATCCTGGCCTGGGAGCAGGGTGATGACGCCGTCATTACTGCTGATATGCATAAACATGCCTGGCAGAGCGCACTATGGCGGGAGCTGGTGGCCTACAGCAAAACACTGGGTGAATCGCCTTGGCATCGGGCCAACCTGCATCAGGCGCTGCTGGATAAACTCAAAGAGCAGGATTGCAGACAGAAATTACCCTCACAATTGATGGTGTTCGGGATCTCGGCGCTGCCACCCCAGCAGTTGCAGGTACTACAGGCCATCGCGCAGCAAATCCCGGTTTACCTTTACTGGCTCAATCCCAGTTGCCATTACTGGGGCGATATTATTGATCAGAAGGGCCATGCCAGAGGTCAGCTTAAGGCGCTGGAACAACAAAACACCGATGCCGATTACCTGGATGTGGGCAACCCGCTTTTGGCCTCCTGGGGCAAGCAGGGCCAGGATTTTCTCGATTTACTGTTGCAGCTTGAACCACAACAGCAGGATCTGTTTGTTCAGCAGGTACCTGATACCTTATTGTTGCACCTGCAGGATGAGGTGCTTGAGCTGACGCACCGGGGCAGTACCGAGCCTTTAGCGGCCGATGAGCTGGTGCAGCCTGCTGTCTATCCCAAAGTTGAGCTTAAGGGCAGCGACAACAGCCTGCAGGTGGTCAGCTGTCATTCCCGGCTCAGAGAGCTGGAAGTGCTGCAGGACAGCCTGCTTGATTATTTTCGCCACAATCCACAGGTGCACCCTGGTGATGTTATCGTGATGATGCCGGATGTCAGCGACTATGCACCATTGATCCCCGGTGTGTTTGGTGGCCATAAGGGCGAGCGGGCCATTCCCTTTGCCATATCTGATCGCGGCGCTATGCAGGAATCACCGCTTTTAATCAGTTTCTCTAATCTGATGCGCCTGCAGCTTAAACGCCTGTCACTGACCGAAATCCTCGATATTCTTGAAGTACCGGCGGTAATGCGCCGCTTCACTCTGGCTCAGGCCGAGTTTGAACAGCTCAGATTCTGGCTGGCCGATGCAGGCATACGCTGGGGGCTGGATGCAGAGGATAAAAGCCGCTGGCAGTTGCCACAGGAAGGACAGAACAGCTGGTTGCAGGGGTTAATCCGGCTAATCAGTGGCTATGCTATGTCGGTGCCCCTTTATCATGGAAGATCATCTGATGAGGGTAAATCTGAGCCGGGTACCAGCGGCCTGATTGCGCCCTATACCGATATGGAAGGTCAGGACAGCCGCATACTGGCCAAACTGCTGGACTTTCTGCGCGAGCTGGGCCAGTGGCTTGAGTTTTGCCGCCAGCCACAGCCGCTAAAAGATAAAATCGCCTGGCTGGATCAGCATCTGGAAAACATCTACGCCGCAGAAGAAGACGAAGAGCCCTATCTGCTCAGATTGCGTCAGGCGCTGGAAAGTCTGGCCCGGCATCAGCACCAGTATGATGGCGAGATTGAACAGCGGGTGTTCTGTCAGGCGCTGGAGCAACAATTACAGGAAAGTGGTGTGGGCCAGCGCTTTCTGGCCGGGGCGGTGAATTTCTGTACCCTGATGCCCATGCGCAGTATTCCATTTAAGCGGGTGTGCCTGCTGGGCATGAACGACAGCGACTATCCCCGCCAGATGATACCCATGGGCTTTGATTTAATGGGCCTGACGCCTCAGCGCAAAGGGGACCGCTCCCGGCGTCTGGATGACCGCTATTTGTTTCTTGAAGCCCTGCTGTCTGCGCGCGATGCGGTGTATATCAGTTATCTGGGCCGTAGCCAACGGGACAACAGCGTGCAGGTACCCAGCGTACTGGTGGAAGAATTACTGGATTACTGTGAGCAGGTGTATGCAGCCGAAGAGGGCTGTTCTGTGCGCGATCGCCTGCATCAGCAGGCCCATTTACAGCCCTTCCATCCGCAATATTTCAGTCAGGATCCCGGCCGCAGTTATGACTCTCAGAGCCTGAATCTGGCCAGACTGCTGGGCCAGCCTGCGACATCACAACCCTTTTTCACCTCGTTGCAGCCTGTGGAGCCACAATCGCAGGTGAGCACAGAAGAGTGGCTGAGATTTTTCCGTAATCCGGCGCTGGGCTTTTTTCAGTTGCGCTGGCAGGCCCGTTTCGCCTCACTGGATCAACAGCTTGAAGATGAAGAGCCTTTTGCGCTGGATGGCCTGAGCCGCTATCAGTTGCGCCAGAGGCTGGTGGAAGCCGAAGATATGCAGGGTTGTTTTGTGCAGATGCGTGCCGAGGGTGTATTGCCAGTGGGTAACAGTGCCGGGCTGACCTTTAATCAGGTTCGACAGGACAGCGAGGCGCTGAACCAGCGGCTGGCCGTTTATCGGCGCGAGTACAGCCCGCGCAGGGTATTGCTGGAGCTGGAGAACGACGGCTTGTTATTACAGGGCGTGCAGGATCATCTGTATCAGGATCAGTTAGTGCTGTGGCGCTCCGGTAAGGTGCGCGAGCAGGATAAACTGGATCTGTGGCTGCGCCTGTTGCTGCTCAGGGCTAAGCAGGAGCCGGTCACTCAGGCGGTATTTGTCGGCACCGAATCAGACCCCTTTGTGGTAGCAGCACCACAGCCTCAACAGGCGGAGGAATATTTACAGCAGTTTGTTGCGGCCTGGCGCAGCGGCCACAGCAGGCCCTTACCCTTGCTGATTGCCAGTGCCTGGTGCTGGCTTAAAACCGGCGATAAGGATAAGACCCTGAAGACCTATCTGGGCAATGACTTTCAGCCCGGAGAAGGGTTGGAGCAGCATATTGCGCGTATCTGGCCCGACCTTGAGGCGATTTTCGATGAATTTGCCGATATCAGTGAAAAGCTTATCGGACCGCTGTATGCAGGGAGTGAAGCATGAAGCCACTGGATTTACCCGGCTTTCCCTTATCCGGGCAGTCGCTGATTGAAGCCAGCGCGGGCACGGGTAAAACCTTTACTATCGTACATCTGTACCTGCGTTTGTTGATTGGCCACCAGTGTACGCCCTTAAAGGTGGATCAGATTCTGGTGGTGACCTTTACCAATGCCGCCACCGCCGAACTGAAGCACCGTATTCGCAGCCTGATCCACCGCTGTAGTGTGGATTTTTATGCCGGTAAAAGTGATGACAGCTTAATTCAGCGCCTTATTGATGAGGTTGAGGATCCTCAGCAGGCTTTCCAGCGCCTGCAACTGGCCAGCCGGCAAATGGATGAGGCGGCCATTTTCACCATTCACAGTTTCTGTCAGCGGGCGCTGGTACAACATGCCTTTGAAAGCGGCGAACGTTATCAGCAGGAGCTGATCCTGGATGAATCTGAACATTTGAATCTGGCGGTAAAGGACTTCTGGCGCAGTGAAATTGCCTCTTTACAGGCACCATTGCTGGAACTGGTGTTGTCGTTCTGGGGCGAGCCTGTGGCCCTGCAGAAAAAACTGCGGCCGCTGTTAAGTCAGTCGGTACAGGTGCAGGAGCCCGATGAGGATCCTCAGCAGCTGTTTTGCCGCTATCGACAGTGCCTGCAGCAAACCCGTGACTGGTGGCTGCAGGAGCAGGTGGCCGAGCAGTTATTACAGGCCGGCTTAAAGAAAAATACACTGTTAGGTAAAGGCGAGGTGATTTACCGCCTGGATGATTTTTTCCGCTCTGAAGAGGTGTTTTTCAGTGGCCATAAGGATGGCTGGCAGGTGCTGTTTCCCCACAAGGTACAAGGTGCAGCGGCTAAAACCAGCAAAGACTTGTCCCATCTGAATTTCGGCCCTTTTGAGTTGTTGCATAAGCTGGAAGGCGAGTTACGTCAGGCCCTGCAGGTGAGTCTCAGCCTTAAGGCCCTGGCCGAGGTGCGCCAGCGGCTAAGTAACAACAAAGATCAGGCTAATCAGCTGAGCCCCGATGATCTGCTCAGCCATCTGCAGAGGGCTCTTGGCAGCAGGCAGGGCGCTGACTTGGCCACCGCCATACGCAATCAGTATCCGGCGGCACTGATTGATGAATTTCAGGATACCGATGCTACCCAGTTCGGGATTTTCTCTACGTTGTACCCGCCACAGGGCCAGCACTGCCTGATCATGATTGGCGACCCTAAACAGGCGATATATGCCTTTCGTGGCGCCGATATTTTTACCTATATTCAGGCCAAGCGGCTGGTGGATGAGCAGCGCCGTTTTACCCTGGACACCAACTGGCGCTCACGCCATGAACTGGTAGAGGGGGTTAATCATCTGTTCGAGCAAAGCCGCGACGGCTTCTTATTTAACCGCGATATTCCCTTTATGCCGGTCAAAGCAGCCGACAAACAAGCCCGTTTACTGGTTCAGGGCCAGCCCCGGGCCGGTATCTGCTTTAATTATCTGGCTACCGAAGATCCCAAAGCCTTATCTGCGGTGCAATCCCCTCTGGTGCAGGATTGTGTGAATCAGATTGCCGGCCTGCTGCAAATGGCGGAGCAGGGCGAGGCGGTGATCCAGGCAAAAGATCAGCAGCGGCCGCTGCAACCCGGTGACTGTGCGATACTGGTGCGGGATAAAATTGAAGCGGATATGATACGCACCGGCCTGCGCCAGGCCAATATCGACAGCGTGTTTTTAGTGCGCCGCAGTGTGTTCAGCACACAGATGGCCCGCGACCTCTACATTCTGCTTAAGGCCATACACAACCCTGCCGATGAGCGTCTGGTCAAGGCCGCTATGCTCACTGAAATGGTCGGCCTGGATGCCGCTCAGTTTGAACAGTGGCTTTTAGATGAACTGCGTTGGCAGGATCTGCTCTGGCAGTTTTTCCACTGGCAAAAGCTGTGGCAGCGGCAGGGGATCGCCAGCGCCCTGGCACAGATGCTGGATAATCTGGAGATCCAGGTATCGCTGATGCGCCGGTTCGAAGATGGTATGCGGCGGCTGACAGACCTGCGCCATTTGCTTGAATTACTACAACAGCAGGAACAGCAACACCGGGGCGAAAGCCAGTTATTGCGCTGGTACCACCAGAGCCTGCTGGAGCCCGATGATAATCATGAAGCCCAGCAATTGCGTCTGGAAACCGATGACAAGCTGGTGCAGATAGTGACCATGCATGCCTCTAAAGGGCTCGAATATCCGCTGGTGTTTATTCCTTTTGCCTGTAAATACAGCGCCACCAAAGAGGCGCTGTATCACGACGATGAAAACCAGTTGCGGGTGGATTTTACCAATGCCGACAGCGCCCTTGAACGGGCTGCCTATGAGCGTTTAGCCGAGGATATCCGCTTGTTTTATGTGGCACTGACCCGGGCCGAGCATTATTGCAGCCTCGGCGTCTGGCACCCCAATACCGGCGGTAATACCAAGGCATCAGGGCTGTTACAGACCGCGCTGGGTAACCTGGTTATCGGCGGTACAGAGAATCTGCATAGTACGATCCTGGCCGATAAGCTCGAGGCGCTGGCCGATGGGGTGAATATTCAGTACCGGCTGATTGAACCCACGCCGCCTATCAGCCTAAACCGGCAGGCGCAGCAACAGGAGCAGCAGCTGAGCTGTGCGGTGCCGGGTAACAGCCATCATCAGCGCTGGCGCCTGACCAGTTATTCAGCCATCAGCCAGCAGCAGGATAAATTACCGGCCCCGGGCTATGACGAGGCGCCAATCACTGTTATGCCACCGTTGCCGGAAATACATTCTGAGCAGGATGACAGATTCAGCTTTCCCCGCGGCGCACGGCCCGGTTCATTTTTACACGATGTACTCGAACATGCCCTGCAACCCGACAGCCCGCCACTTGCAGAGCTGGTTGAGGCGCAGGCCATGCGTTATGGTATTGAATCGCGCTGGTGGCCGGTGGTGACCAGCTGGTTATCTGATGCAATGCAAACCCCCTTTGTTGAGGCCGGTTTGTGCCTGAATAACCTTGAGCAGCTGCTGGCGGAAATGGAATTTCATTTGCCGGTGAATCAGATCAAGGCCAGTGCCTTTAATGCCGTGCTTAACCGTTATCGCTCCGATCTGAACGCCCATTATGATTTTGAGACCTTAAACGGTGCCCTCAAAGGCTATGTGGATTTGATTTTTATGTATCAGGGTAAGGTCTATGTGGCGGACTATAAGTCCAATCATCTGGGTGACAGCTTTGCCGATTACAGCCAGGAGGCAATGGCCCAGGCCATGCAGGAGCACGATTATGAACTGCAGGCGATTCTGTACTCCCTGGCGCTGCATCGCTGGCTACAAAGCCGCCTGCAGGATTATGACTATGATCGCCATGTGGGCGGTGCCTGCTATTTGTTTTTGCGCGGCATGACGGCAGAGCAAAAGAACAGCGGCTGTTATTTCACCCGCCCCCAGAAGGCACTGATCATGGCGCTGGATAAGCTGTTCAGCGGCATTAGCCGGGATGATAATCAGATGGAGCAACTGGAACTATGTTAAGCGCCGGGCATTATCTGCAACCCCTGCAGGAAAAGGGCTTTGTTGATGCGCTGGATACCGCGCTGGGGCTGTTTATAGCAGAGCAGGAAGAACAACAGGCACAGGAAATGGGCCTGGTGGCCTGCATTCTCAGCCAGCAACTGGGCGCCCAGCATTTGTGTGTGCAACTGACCGAACTGTGCCGTTTATATAACCTGTGGGTGGCGGAATTGCGTGAGCCACTGCCGATGTTATTTGAATCTCAGCTTTTGAGCCTGTTACAGCAAAGCCGCACTGTTACCAAACCTCAGCAGCAGGGCAGCGTCAGTACGCCACTGGTGCTGGATAATCAGGCCCTGTACCTGCAACGCTACTGGCAGTATGAAGTGAACCTGTGCAACAAGCTTTGCCGGCTTGCAGAGGTGCAGTTGCAGCTGGATGAACAGGCCTGCAAACCGCTGGTGAAAAGCTTATTCGAAAACGGCTTAAAGGACGGGCAAGCGCATGGCCCGGACTGGCAGCTGATAGCGGTGGTACAGGCCGCCAGTAAGGCCCTGTGTATTATTACCGGCGGGCCGGGAACCGGTAAAACCACCACAGTAACCAAACTGATGGCGCTGGTACAGGCACTGGCCCGTGAACAGGGTAAAACCCTGCGCATTGCCATGGCGGCGCCAACGGGTAAAGCCGCCATGCGCCTGACCGAATCGATGAATCAGGCCCGTAAATTACTGCCCGAGGACATGCAACTGGCGCTGCCTGCCCAGGCCGCAACCCTGCACCGGTTACTCGGCAGCATTCCTAACCGTAAGCATTTTCGTCACAATCAGGATAACCCGCTGGCGCTGGATATGCTGATCCTGGATGAAGCCTCGATGGTGGACCTGCCGCTGATGGCCAGGCTGTTGGATGCCTTACCGGCACATTGCCGCCTGGTGATGCTCGGCGATCGCCAGCAACTGGCCTCGGTGGAAGTGGGCTCGGTGTTAAGTGATATTTGTGCCAGCGTGCCCTTATGGGGAGAACAGCAATTCAGCCGCAGCACCACTGAGCGCATTGAGCGGATCACCGGGCTCAGCCTCACCCCCTGCAGCGAACAAAAAAGTCGCTTACAGGATAATCTGGTGATGCTGAGTAAGAGCCATCGCTTTGATATTAAAAGTGGCATTGGCAGACTGGCGGCGGCGGTGAATCTGGGCAGCCTGACTCAGGTACTGGAGTGCCTGTCGGTAGGGGAGTTTGACGATCTTGACTGGTACGGTGAAGCCAGCCCGGCAGAACTGGTGGAACTGGCCTGCCGTGGAATGAGCGATTATTTTGCCGCAGTGGCCGGCGAAGATGTTAAGGGTGCTTTTGCTGAACTGGCCAAACAGCAGGTGTTGTGTGCCACCCGCAAAGGCCCCTGGGGCAGCGAAGCGCTGAACCGTCAGATAGCCCTGAACCTGACCCGCCGTAACTGGATCAAACCGCAGCAGGAACCCTACCCCGGCCTGCCGGTAATGGTGACCCAAAATGACTATCAGGTGCAGCTTTTTAACGGCGATACCGGCATCTGCCTGCCCGATGATAACGGCCTTTTAAAGGTATGGTTTGAGCAGGACAACGGCGAACTGCGCGCAGTGCTGACCAGCCGTCTGCCCGCCTGGCAGCCTTTGTATGCCATGACCATTCACAAATCCCAGGGCTCAGAATTTGAGCATGGCATATTGTGTTTGGGTGATAACCCGGGCCAGTTTGTCAGCCGCGAGTTACTCTACACCGGCATCACAAGAGCCCGTAAAAAACTGACCCTGTTCGCCCCCACCCAGCAACTGCACAACGCCCTGGATACGGTCAGCCAGCGCGGCTCTGGTCTCACCTGGCGATTGCAGCAGGGTGGTTAGAGGGCGTTATTTAAACACACTTCTATTAAACTCAACAGGTGAGCGTTTATTCTATAAATAACACTGATGTCACTGAAAAGCCTGCCATTTTATCCGTCATTGAATTGCACTGCTCTTAAGGCTGGGGCATAGTAAACCCAAAGAAGGGAATCGGATCCCCATAGCTCCAGTAGCGGCGAGTCAACAACGACGATTAACCGGAAATCTTGTTAGTGACAGGTTTTACGGCAAGTTTGGGATAGAACGATTCCGGTTATCTAAACATTATATCGCCATTATTGTTAATTATGAAATTTAGTTTTCAAGCATTAAATGTTGAAATTTTTACTATGGTAAATATATGAAAATCAAAGTAGACAGAAGAAATTTAAAAAAAGAAGAAGTTGATACAGCGGAGTTAGTTTCACTACTGTCTACTGGCAAGGCAGTTATGTTTACAGGTGCTGGGTTTTCCAAGTGTACAAAAGATGTATCTGATAAAGATCCATCAATGGCAAAAGATTTGGCAAAAGAAATATGTCGGCTTGGCGAATTTCCTGAGGATGATGATTTACGCTTCGCAACTGACTATTACCTGCAAGTTGGCGAAAAAAGTGATCTTATAAGTCTATTAAAGAAAAAGTATACTTTAAAAAATACAGACAGGACTCACGACAATATTTGCAAAATTAACTGGCGTAGAATATACACTACTAACTACGATAAAAGCGTAGAAATTGCATCAGCAAACGTTGGCAAGGTTGTCGAATGTGTGGATACAAACTATCCAACAACCGAGTATTATAAAAGAGAATCCCTTTGCATACATCTTAATGGATCCATAGATAGTTTAACTGAAGAAACAATTGAGGAAAGCTTTAAATTATCTACATCGTCATATATATCGCCAGAGTCGTTCACCGAGTCTGATTGGTACTACTATTTTAAAAAAGACCTAGAAAGAGCTAGTGCAATAGTGTTTGTTGGCTATTCTATGTATGACATTGAGATACAAAAAACTCTTTTTGAAAATCAGGAGCTTAAGGAAAAGACCTATTTTATCACCCGAAAAAATCCAGACCAAAAGACCGAATTTACTTTGTCTCGCTTCGGTTATATTTTGCCAATAGGAGTAGACGGATTCTCCAACCTCATTGACAAGCATAGCGAGGAAATTTTCGACGATTCTCCTGAAACAGAGCTGCAATCTCTTGTTAGATATGAAGTATCTCACGAATCTGTAGAAGTTAAAGACGCAGATGTCGAAACGATGATTATGTATGGTGATATCTCAAATCATTTGATTGATGATGGAGTAATTGGTGAGCAGAGAATTCCTTACCTTATTCTAAGGGATTGTTTAAGCGACGCAAAGAGATTTGTGGAGAACGGAGAGAACTTGATTTTTTATGGAGATCTCGGGAATGGTAAAAGTATATTGCTCCGTGAACTGCAATCCGTATTATCTATCGGGCCTACAGACGTATATTACATATATGACTTTGAGGGAGATTACATTGGCGATATTGACTTGTTAGCTCGGTCTGGGAAAAAAACTGTTATATGCATTGATGGGTATGAGAGATATTTTGATATATTGAAACACTATTGTAACAGTGCGCCGAGTAATATTGTTATTGTTGCAACAGCTCGAATAGCCGAGCATGAAAGAATGAGGCAGGACCTGAAGCGAATTGGGTTTAATTACAATGAGGTATCATTAGATATTCTGACAGATTGTGAATCATCGAGATTGGTGGATATTATTGATAACCTTGGTATGTGGCGTGAAAAAGCGGGTCTTTCACATGAAAACAAGACCAAGCATATAAAATTAAGAAATTCATCACAAATCTCACTAGCGCTATTGGATCTTTTTAACTCGCCACAAATAAAGACAAAGGTTTCCTCAGAACTAAAATCATTATTGTTAGGCGATGATCACAAAGATACAGTCTTCTCCATCGCTTTAATAAATGTATTGGATATACCTTGCAAATTCAGTTTGGTTTCTGATATTGCTGGCTGCGATCTTATTTATAAGTCATCTCTTAAAGGCAATGAGAACTTCAGGAACCTTTTTAAGCCAGAAGATTTAGAGGTAAAAGCAAAATCTAGTCTTTTTTGCTTGTCTCTTATTAGAGATCATTTTCCTCCATCCTATGTAATCAAAAAGCTTCAAGCTATTGCCAAACTTCTCGATCGAAGAGAGGATAAGGGGTACGAACACACAAGAATATTTAAATCAGCGCTACGTTTCTCGTTTGTTGAGCGTGTCCTTCCTGAAGAAAACAAGAAAAACAATCTTAGAGGGTATTATCAAAATCTTAAAGTTATAGTGCCCTGGCTAAAAAATGATCCACATTTCTGGCTTCAGTACGCTATGGCAAATATGCCGTTTAAAGAATATGGTAAGGCGCAGCAATATTTGGATCAGGCGTATTCATTAGCACATAAAAAAGCTGGATACTACACCAGCAATATAGACACCCAACAAGCGCGGCTACACTTGCTGGTTTCGATTCAAGAAAGGGATGATGCTGCTAAGATGTATGCTGGGTTTGAAAAGTGCCACAATCTTCTCCGAAAATTAGAAAACGATATTTATAAATTTAGGCAGGTTGAAAAGTATAGGGATTTTTATGAGTCTTGCTATTCTAAATTATCTAGAAAGAATCAAAATGCGTTCCAACATGCATGCAGATCCATGCTCAACGCGATTGAAACCGGTGTAGAGGACAGAGAGTTGAACTTGTCCGGACAAGGGTCGGTAATAAAGGCAAAAACCAATCTGGATTACGTTGTTAGCCACTTCGTTTAATTAGATATTAGATACGGGGTCACCCATTAATCAGCCGTGTCAAGTAAACAACGATACCCATCCCGATATTTAGACAGGGCAACCGCGTGAACGTTTTTTAATCAGCCATCTCGGATACGGGGTCAGGTCTTGCACCGTGCATATTATCCGTTTCTCGCCTGAATCGAATAAAAGGGCGGGGTTGTTGAAGTCAGATCAAGCTGCTTATCTGATGATGACTCATTGGTTTTTAAAGATGTCGCTCCACATCCATTCGTATGTTCTGGGTTATATATCCAGGATAGTCGAGACTAGACTCTTTACTTCTGTCAAACACCCGGCGTTGACTTTATCTACTTTGTGAAGGTTTCTTGCCGACCAATCCAACGCTTTCAGCTGATCGGTAAGAATAACCCCTTTAGTTCTTTTAGTTCCCTGAACTTTAACTTCGAATGGATAGCCTTTTTGCTGATTTGTCACAGGACAGAGCCAGGCAAAGCCGGTGATTTTGTTGAACTGTGCCGGGCTTAATACCAGAGCAGGGCGCTTTCCCGCTTGTTCGTGGCCAGCCTGCGGATCAAAATCAACTATTACAATATCCCCCACATCCGGAGCGCGGCTCACAGGAGTTCACGCCCGGTCTGGTCGTTGAACACCTCTTCGTGCCGGTTCTCAGGCGTGACTTGCGCGAGCAGTTCGTCCAGCGAGGGCTTGCAGGGCTCAATCACAACACATCCGCCTTTCTGAACAATATTCACCTTGTCGCCAATATTCAAAGATAGCGCATCAAGAATATTTTTAGGCAGCCGAAGGGCCGCGCTATTACCCCATTTTGCAATTGATGCGGTCATAATAACCTCGTTCAGATTTGTTGGTCAGAGTATATACATTGTAGCTACATTGGCGATCTTGTCAATGTAATGCCCGGTATTTCCTACACCTGAGAATTGCGCTGCTTCTAAGGCTGGGGCATAGTAAACTCACAGCATGGAATCGGATCCGCATAGCACCGAAAGCGACAAACCAAAGGCTATTGGCCGGAAGTTTTGTCAGTAATAGGTCATCCGTTAAGTTTGGGACAGAAAGAGTCCTGTTATCTAAGGTTATGAAATCAAGGAGAGAAAAAGTGAAAATTCAAATTAGTCGATTTTCTACACATCAAACCGCTAAGATTTTTGCACTATTGATGGTAGTCACCTCATTGTTATTTATGTTGCCATTTATGTTTCTGTCGTCACTCGTACCTACACCCACGGGTGGAAGCAGTTCTTTTGGGTTTTCGGCGCTCTTCATATTAATGCCGATTTTCCAGGGTATATTTGGCTACATAATGGTTCGTGTGGGACTATGGCTGTATAACCTGTTATCACCTAGATTTGGGGGCTTTGAGTTCGAGTACGAGACTATTGATTCATAAAACGCTTCAGCGAAAACGCCAGCAACAACGCTGGCACAGATGTGCAAACGGCGCATCTATGTTGACGGTTATAGTCTAGGGTAGGGAGTAAGGAGCACAAGTGTATTACATAGGATCCATTTTACTTGTGATAATAGGCGTTGCGCATTCATATCTGGGCGAACGTTATATTCTTATCCGCCTCTTCCGCCGGGATGACTTGCCGAAATTATTTGGTGGCAGTGAGTTCACCAAAAACACTCTGCGTTTTGCCTGGCATATAACCACGGTGGCGTGGTGGGGCTTTGCGGCTATATTGTTCCATCTTGCTCGGTCAGGGGCGGATGCCAAAGTGGTAGGCAATATTATTGGCGTTACCTTCCTGATTCATTTCGTCATCGCCCTGTTTGGTTCGAAGGGCAGGCATCTGTCCTGGATCTGTTTTCTGCTCGTTGGTGTGGCCGCCATTTATGCATCAAACACATAGCAGAGCCATTACGTACGCTCCCTTTTGCTGGCCTGCAGCTAAAGTGTGCGTAAGTGCCGTAAAGACGATAGGTTATGCAGCCATTCCAAAGCGTTCTTTGACAACTGTCACGTGACGCAATACACTCTGGTTGATGATCAAATCCTTCGCTGACAAACGAACCCAAGAACTGTACTCCAAAGGTAAGTCAAAGAAATTTCCTGCGGATGTTGCACCGAGAGCCGCCAGAAAACTCGAGTACGTGGATCTGGCTGTGCAGCTGGAGGATTTAAAGGTGCCGCCCGGCAATCGCCTTCACCCGCTGACGGGAAACAGGCAGGGGCAGCACGCAATATCAATAAATGATCAGTGGCGTATCTGTTTTCGTTTTGAAGATGGTGATGCGTACGAGGTCGAAGTGTGTGACTACCACTGAGTGAGGTGATGACTATGGCTATTCTTAACACTGCCGGCATGCAGCGCAAACCGACTCATCCTGGTGAAATGCTCAGAGAAGATTTCCTGGTGGACTATGGCCTGACCGTTGCCGGGTTGGCTAAATCTCTGGGCGTCTCACGCCAGTCAGTTAACGAATTACTGCGCGAACGTCGTGCTGTCAGTCCTGAAATGGCGCTCCGGCTTGCCCGTTTGTTTGGTAATTCGCCGGAATTCTGGCTGAACGCGCAGCGATCTGTCGATCTGTGGACTGCCGCTCAGTCAGTCAAGGATGAAGTGGAGCGGATCAAGCCACTGAATGCTGCATAAAAAGGGCCAGCATGCGGATGCGGGGTCCGGTCTTGCACCGTGCACATAATCCGTTTCTGGCCTGAATAGAATAAAAAGGCGGCGTCGAAAAAAAGACGGGCGTGTTATCGAGCCTCGTTATGATGTATTACCGCCACATTTTGTTATCTACCACCCCATATCGAATTTGTTCTTCGGCGCATTGTCATTTAGCAGTTCAGTGGCTATTTCTTTTACTTCCGCCTGCACATAAGTCCAATATTCGGGGTTATCCAGGGTTCTTTGCTTGATTTGTTCAGGAATAAAGCGGCTTATTTCCATATTAAAATCATCGTGTACTTCACCTTCCTGCATCAGTTTAGCGAGTTGCATGGCAAGTGTTTGACGAAAGTCGTCTGTTTGCTTGTTTATGGCTGATAATTTCTTTTCAACCAGCTCTTTTGACAGACTGATACCGCGTTGTTTGATCCAGACTAAATCCCATATATCACGCGGTTTTATTCGTCTTGCACGATAGGCTAATGCGATCAGTTTGTCCGCCAGCGCTTCTTGTAGCGATTGCACAGGAACCAGGATCCCCTCTGTTGGCAATGCACAGGTTTACACGAAATTACTAAAAACGTAATGTTTTGTAGACCTTTCACTCATGTTGGCCGAATGCAGGCTTTCCAGGTTGTACAGTTATGCCTGGGTGATGATCCGAGCCAGTTTGTCAGCTGCAAACTCTTGTACACCGGCATTACCCACGCCCGCGGATCTGAGCCCTGGCCAGTGGTTTTTCCTGCACCATTTGTCGCCATGGAAGAGCTATTTATCCAGTCTGAAAATATCTTCCAGCGGAACATTAAATGTTTCGGCGAGGCGAAATGCCAGTTCAAGTGATGGGTAGTATCTGCCTTTCTCCAGCGCGATCACTGTTTGTCGGGTGATTCCGACCCGATCGGCTAAAGCTTGTTGAGTCATTTCATCAGCATTGAATCGTAGTTCGCGAATTCGGTTGCGAATCACCATCTTATCCATTTGCCAGCCTTCGATATCCCGCAACAATACTGCCGTAATATACGATGTTAGAGATAACAAAACCTGCAAAAAGGAGGTGGATCCAATATATCGCGCTGGTAACCTGAATCGCAAAAACTGAGTGGGTGAGCTCTTGTTTAGCGTTCGCTGCGACGACGTTGTTGACGCCTTCAGCGGGTATCCCGACCATGGCGGCAATCGACCAACTCAGCACTACTATTGCCAGGACCATTCCTGCCAATCTGGCAGCGCGTAATTCAATAATTCGATCCAGTTCGTCAGTGGGCGGTACCGCCCCTGATTTTCGGATGGAAGCGGTGGCAATTGAATTGATGATGTGAAAACCAACCAATAAAGCCACCAGAGCGAAAACGGCGATGGCGAACAACGGAATATAGGCCATCGGATAGCTGAAAACAAACCCGAAATACGGCATGAATACCACAAGAATAGAACAGCCGCATGCCCATGCATTTTTCTCCTGAAAGCCCATCTGGGTATCTCCCGATTGTATGATTCTTAACGAAGTTTAACGTAACTTTAAGATTACATAATGTAATGTAGACCAGACATTTGTTTTGGGCAAGGATTGACATAGAAGTAAAAAAACGCGGCTGCTGATATCCGAAAATTAAGAAGGATCAAACACAAGAATGACATCAACCGGACGTATAGGCGGCGGGGCACTTTAAGGGGATACAAGGTCTTGTATCGTGCACATTATCTGTTTTTGGCCTGAATGAAACAAAAGGGCGGCGGCGCTAAAGGCCAAGGACTACGCCCCGGCATAGGCAGCGAGTTCCTCTGGCTCACCTGATGGAAACACTTCTTTTAGCAGTTTCAGGAAGGCTGAAACGCGTGCATTGAGCAGTCGGCGTGACGGATAGAGCGCCCACAGGGCGATTTCCGGGCTCCCGGTTTCACCCCAGCGCACGAGTCGCCCGGCGTCCAGATCCTGACTAACCAATGAAACCGGAAGCAGACCGGCCCCGGCGCCAGCACGTACCGCGTCGCGCACCATGATCATCGACGAAAGATGAAGAATTGGATTTACTGCCAGGCGCTCCTTCCCGCCAGCCGTGATTAAATCCCATGCGGACGTTTGCTGCCCGGATCCTCGAACAACAGCCGGGACTTGTTGATTGCCGGAGGGGCGTATCAAGTCGGGACTGGCAACAACCACTAATCGATCCCGCAGAAATATCCGCCCGTAGAGGTTTTCATCGATTTCAGGATTCACACGAATCACCAGATCATAACCCTCATCAACCATATCCACGGGCCGGTCTTCAGTCGTTACCTCAAGTTGTACATCCGGGTATTTCACGGCGAACTCGGCAGCAAGCTTGCCCAT
The DNA here is from genome assembly GCF_001466725.1 of Lacimicrobium alkaliphilum. Taxonomy (NCBI): domain Bacteria; kingdom Pseudomonadati; phylum Pseudomonadota; class Gammaproteobacteria; order Alteromonadales; family Alteromonadaceae; genus Lacimicrobium; species Lacimicrobium alkaliphilum. The sequence continues at coordinate 2,526,924 of NZ_CP013650.1, read as the reverse complement.
TGCGAGCTGGCAGAACAGCAGTGGCGCACTGATGCGCAAGCGGCCAGAGGGCCGGGCTGCGCCGGAAGCAATTGAATTGACGGTCTCATCCAAATCGGTAAGCAACGTTCTGGTTCGCTCGTAAAGTGCCATTCCCTCCTGAGTCAGCTTGAGTTTGCGCGAGCCGCGCTCGAAGAGCCTCAGTTGAAGGCTGTTCTCCATCTCTGCAATCCGACGTGACAAGGTTGCCTTGGGGCGTCCAGTTGCCCGTGCAGCTCGCCCGAATCCGCCATGACGGGCGACCAGATTGAAATCAGCGATAGCAAGTAGATTCATAGTGTTCCATAAATGAGACCCTTTGTCCAAATATAGCACCTATCGAACCGATTATGAAACGATTAGAGTGAGAGTCGTAGTAAGCAGTAAGACAATACCTTTATCTTTAATTTATTAGGAGTAAACCTCATGACTATTCTGGTAACTGGCGCTACTGGCCGTGTTGGCCAACACGTGGTAGATCAACTCGTTAATCGCGGCGCAAATGTGCGCGTGCTCACCCGTGACCCTTCTAAGGTTACATTTCCGGACGGAGTGGAAGTCGCGAAAGGCGATTTGCTCGATATTGAGTCGCTGCGCAACGCGTTTAGCGGTATCAATAGTCTGTTCCTGCTCAATGCGGTCACCGGCGACGAATTCACTCAGGCCCTCATCACTTTGAACATCGCCCGCGAGGCGGGGGTTGAACGTGTGGTCTACTTGTCGGTATTCGATGCTGATAAAGCAGTAAACGTGCCTCATTTTGCCGTGAAGTACGGTGCTGAGCGGATGCTAGAGCAGATGGGTTTCAGTGCGACTATTCTGCGTCCAGTCTATTTTATTGACAACGAACAAATGATTAGCGATGTGATTTTCAATTATGGCGTCTATCCGATGCCGATTGGTAGTAAAGGGATTGCCATGGTTGACGTCCGAGACATCGCTGAGGTTGCTGCGATCGAATTAATCCGTCGCGATCAGGCCCTGAAAATATTGCCTGCTGAAACCATCAATGTAGTCGGTCCTGATACGCTGACGGGTGCGGATGTGGCCGCGATCTGGTCGGAAATCCTCGGCCGCACTATTAACTATGGCGGCGATGATCCCAGTGAATTCGAGCAAAACATGGCGACTTTCATGCCGAAGTGGACCGCCTATGAAATGCGTCTGATGGCCGAGCGTTATGTCAGCGAGGGTATGCTCCCCCAGTCAGGCGATGTAGAGCGTCTGACCCGAATCCTGGGCCGACCGCTGCACAGTTATCGCAACTTTGCAGCGACACTTGCCTCGCAAACGACCGCAAAGGCCTGAGCGTGGCGGTTAGCTATAGCCGTTAGGGCACCACCATCAACGCGCAGCAGGAAGGTGGTGCGGCACTTTCCTGCATTGCAATAACCGTCAATAACGCAATGGAAGACAGGGCATCAGGGGAACGAGCTGCACATTATCCGTTAGTCAAAAACCGGGCTTTGTGTCAGGCGAATGCATGCAGGATAAAGTCTGGCTAAGTCCTGTTTGCCTTACTTCTGCTGGCGCTTTTCACGGCGGGCTTTCCAGGCTTTGTTAACAGAAAAGCGCCATAGCAGGTTCATGGCAAAATAGCCCAGCGCGCCAAATACCACTGCACATACACCACAGCCGAGCAAAAAGGCCGGGCCGATGGTATTGAGGCTGGAGACTACCCATTCCCAGCTCAGCTCAAAGTAAAAGGGTTCAGCCGGGGCGCCGAGCAGCCACACACCCACCTTATAGGCAGCAAAGAAGATCGGCGGCATGGTCAGCGGGTTGGTGATCCAGACTGTTGCTACGGATAGGGGCAGGTTGACCCGCATAGGAATGGCCAGTGCCGCGGCCAGCCACATCTGAAAAGGCACAGGCCAGAAAGCGAAGAACATGCCGATACCAAAGGCGCCGGAGGCCGAACGGCGATTCAGATGCCACAAATTGGGATCATGCAGCAGGCTGCCAAACACGGCCAGGGCTTTTTGTCGCTTAATTGTTTTGTGATCGGGCAAAAAACGCCCGATAATTTTCTTTGGCATAAGGCTCTCTGATTCACGTCATTCCGGCCAGGGAATGAACAGATAAGGCTGCAAATATGGATGTTTGGCGTTTCAGTTTCATTACACTGAGTATGACCGTTTTACTCTGGTCTGCACTGCCGCCTGTGTGGATCTTGCCGCCTTTACTTATTCTGGCAATTATCCTCGCCCTTTACTACCAAAGATATTGGCTGTCAGGGGCGCTGGCTGCCATATTCTGGATGGCGAGTGTAGGGCATTGGCAGCAGGCTTGGCAACTGCCTGAAGAAAAGATTCAGCAAACTGTCATGGTAACAGGCTGGATAGAGACTCTGAGCCGCCCTGAATCGACTCAGCGCTTTAATTTAAGCCTCGATACTCTGGATGGTCAGGCGGTACCTGCAGGGGTAAAGGTGCGGCTGAGTTACCGGCAGCCGGGTTGGGATATTAAGCAGGGGCAGCAGGTCCGTCTGGCGGTACGCCTGAAACCGCCCCATGGCAGCCTTAACCTGGGTGGTTTTAATTATCAGCGCTGGTTGTTTGCCAGTGGTATCCGCGCCACCGGCTATGTGGTCGCTAAGCCGTCCAATAAGTTGTTGCAGAACCACATCAGCCTGCGTCAGCAGGTGTTGGATAAGATGTTGGAGTTGGATCTTGTACACGGCGCCTGGCTACAGGCGCTGACGCTGGGCTACCGCGGCGCTTTGGAACAGTCTGACTGGCAACTGGTGCAACGTACCGGTATCGCCCATCTTATTGCCATCTCCGGCTTACATTTGGGGATCATCAGTGGTCTGAGTTTGTCTGTGTTGCTGTGGTGCAGCGGGTATCTATTATGTGGCCGCAGCGAGCGCATTAACCTGTTTAAAGTCGCGATGGGTGGGGCACTGGTGGCGGCCTTTGGCTATGCGGCACTGGCCGGTTTCAGCCTGCCAACGGCCAGAGCCTGGGTCATGCTGGCGCTGGTAACCTGGCTGTGGCTGAGTGACAGGCACTGGCGGCCCCGGCAGATTTTTCTGACTACCCTGCTGGTTTTTATTCTGCTGTTCCCCTTAAGTCTGTTTTCCTTCAGTTTCTGGCTCAGCTTCTGCGCCATTCTGATTATCTGGCTGGTGTTCTGGCGCTGGCCGGTCGCCGGCGCCAGAGTGGACTGGCGCACTGCTTTTATATCTTTGCTGCGTATGCAACTGGCACTGAGCTTACTGATGCTGCCACTGGTGGCCTGGGAATTTAATCTGGTGTCGCTGATCTCACCTCTGGTGAATATGCTGGCGGTGCCGGTGGTAACTCTGGTGCTGGTGCCCTTGTGTCTGCTTGGGCTGTTGCTGCTGTTTATCTGGCCGGCGGCCGGTAATCTGGTGTTTAGTCTGGCCGATTCGCTTATTGGCTTTGGTATTGAGGGGCTGCACTGGTTTGCCAGCCTGCCGCCGGCCTTTTCGCAGGTCAGCCAGATTCCGTTAATGGTCTGGGTTTTGATGGTCGTGGCGTTAGCGTTACTGACTCTGCCTGTTTGCCGGCGCCGCTGGTTGCTTTGCGCGTTGTTTATTCTGCCTTTGCTTAGCTGGACGCTGCCGTCACGGGATCCCAACTGGATTGTCAGAGTATTGGATGTGGGCCAGGGGCTGGCAGTGGTAATCGAAAAACAGGGCAGGGCCATTCTCTATGACACCGGCCCGGCTTATCCATCGGGTTATAACAGCGCCGATAATCATATTTTGCCGCTGTTAAAAGCCAGAGGAATTAACCAGTTAGATAAGGTCGTTATCAGCCACAATGATAATGACCATGCCGGCAGTCTGACTCAACTGGCTAAGGGCATTCCTCTTAAAAAGGTGATTAAACATGAGGATCTATGTAAGCGTGGATGGCAGCAACAATGGCAGGAGCTCACTATCGGTGTGTTGTGGCCGCCGGCCGGCTATCAGGATTCTGAAAATAACCTTTCCTGTGTGCTGAGCATTACAGATGGCAGGAATACCCTGTTACTGCCGGGGGATATCGACAGTGACATTGAGCGGCTACTGGCCACCAGTGAGGATATTCAGGCTGATATTCTGATCGCGCCGCATCATGGCAGCAATACTTCGTCATCTTCTGAGTTTATCCGTGCGGTGGCACCAGAGTATGTGGTATTCAGCCAGGGCTATCTGAATCGCTGGCGTTTTCCGGCCGAAGCTGTGGTGCAGCGTTACCAGGAACAAGGGGTTAAGATGTTACAGACGTCCATAGAAGGGCAGACAGATTTTGTACTCGGGGATGGTGGCATCAGAGTGCAGACATACCGGCGTTACTATCACCGATACTGGTACCAACCACCCCCGCTTCATTTCTGACCAATCAGATTGGTAGTTGGGTAATCCGCATCGGGACGGTACAATGTGGGCATTCTGCCCGTCAGGGGCCTGCCAAATAGTGAATAAATGAATAAAAATAAGCCTTCACCTACGGTATTCAGGCGTTTTCTGCGCTATCAAAAAGACTACAAGCTGGCGTTCGCCGTGGCGATTCTCGGGATGATTGGATACTCGGCCGTGGATGCCTTTGTGTTTTCCCAGCTAAAGCCTCTGATTGACGACAGTCTGGTTAAAGGGGATTTTGGTTATCTGCGCATGGCCGCTTATCTGATCGTACCGATTTTTATTCTGCGCGGTATTTTCAATTTTATGGGTACCTATACCCTGGCCTGGATCGCCAATCAGGTAGTGATGAAAATGCGTCGCCAGTTGTTTGATCAGTTTATTCACCTGCCGGTGGCCTTCCATGACCGCAATTCATCCGGTCAGATGATTTCCAAAGTGATTTATGACACTGAACAGGTTACTAATGCCGCGGGCAAGGCCCTGCTGACACTGGTTCGCGAAGGGGCACTGGTGATTGGTCTGCTCAGCGTGATGTTTTACTACTCCTGGCAGTTGTCGCTGATCTTTATGCTGATCGGCCCGGTGGTGGCGGCAATTGTGTATGTGGTCAGCAAGCGTTTTCGTATTGTCAGCCGCAGTATTCAGCAGGCCATGGGCAATCTGACCAGTACCGTTGAACAGGTCATAAAGGGTCATAAAGTGGTACTGATGTTTGGTGGTCAGGAAATGGAAAAAAAGCGCTTCGATCAGCGCAATAATCATAACCGCCAGCAAAATATGAAGCTGGTGGTGTCCAGGCTGTTCAGCGAATCTTCGATTCAGGTTATTGCTTCCATTGCCCTGGCGGTGGTGCTGTATATCTCCAGCCTGCCCGATATGCTCGAACAACTTACCGCCGGTATCTTCACCACAGTGGTATTTTGTATGACCATGCTGTTAAAACCCCTGAAGCAACTGACCACGGTAAACAGCGAATTTCAGCGTGGTATGGCTGCCTGTGGCAGTATTTTTGAGATCCTCGATCAGCAGCCTGAGCCCAATACCGGTTCGTTGCATCTTGATCGGGCAAGAGGCGATATTCTGTTTGATCAGGTCACCTTCAGCTATCCGGGCAAAGAGCAGGAAGCCCTCAAAGACATCAGCTTTGATATCAATGCCGGTCAGACCCTGGCACTGGTGGGCCGTTCCGGCAGCGGCAAGTCGACCATTTCCAGTTTGCTGACCCGATTCTATCAGGTGGAGCAGGGCCGTATTCTGCTCGATGGTGAGGATCTTAATAAGATCAATCTCGAAGATTTGCGCCGCCAGTTTGCGCTGGTATCCCAGCATGTGACGCTGTTTAATGACAGCATCGCTAACAATATTGCCTATGGGGCTGAAGATAAGGTTTCCAGGGAGGATATCATTGAAGCGGCACGTATCGCCCATGTGCTGGAGTTTGTTGAAGATTTGCCAGAAGGGCTGGATACCAATATTGGTGAGAATGGTCTGATGCTCTCTGGCGGCCAGCGACAGCGTATTGCCATTGCCCGCGCTATCCTCCGGGATGCGCCAATTCTGATTCTGGATGAAGCCACTTCAGCGCTGGACACAGAATCTGAGCGCCTGATTCAGGATGCGCTGGACAAGTTGCAGCAAAACCGCACCAGCCTGGTGGTGGCACATCGTTTATCCACCATCGAGAATGCCGATAAAATTCTGGTCATCGATCAGGGGTGTATTGTCGAGCAGGGCGACCATAGAACGTTGCTGGAAAAAATGGCGCTTATGCACAACTGCATAAACTGCAATTTAAAGATGGATTGAGTATTTAGTGACGGCACTGGAGAAAGCCTGGTATCAGGGCGGCATATGGCTGTGGTTGTTAGCGCCGCTGGCGCTGTTGTTTTATCTGGTCTCAGCGTTGCGGCGCTGGTGTTACCGGACTGGCCTGAAAAAATCCCATAAGGTGGGTGCAACGGTTATTGTGGTGGGAAATATTACGGTGGGCGGCAGTGGTAAAACCCCGCTGGTGATCCGTCTGTGCCAGTGGCTGAAGCAACAAGGGTATCATCCCGGAGTGGTCAGCCGTGGTTATGGTGGTAAGGCCCCGGCTTACCCATACACAGTGTTGCCAGACAGTGATGCGGCCACAGTGGGGGATGAGCCGGTACTGATGCGTCAGCATCTGGGCTGCCCGCTGGTGGTGGATCCTGACAGGGTGCGAGGGGCCGCTTATCTGGTTGAAAAACATCATTGTAATGTCATTCTCTGTGATGATGGGCTGCAACACTACCGCCTGGCTCGTGACCTGGAAATTCTGGTGATGGACGGCGAACGCCGTCTGGGCAACGGCCATTTACTGCCCATGGGGCCGCTGCGCGAGGGAAAGTGGCGATTATCGACAGTAGATTTTGTGGTAGTCAATGGCGGCATTGCTGCACCGGGTGAACACCTGATGTCGCTGGAAACCGGGCAACTGGTGAATCTCAAATACCCGAGTAAAACCCAGCCGCTGTCGGCACTGAAAAAGCCCGCTATTGCCCTGGCCGGCATTGGTAATCCCCAGCGCTTTTTTAATCTGCTCAGACACCGTCAGGTGAAACTGAAAGAAACACGGGTGTATGCGGATCATTATGCGTTTAAGGCGGGAGATATCCCCGATGACCTGGTGTTAATGACAGAAAAAGATGCGGTCAAATGCCGTGCCTTCGCCAGTTCTCAATGGTGGTACCTGCCGGTAAGTGCTAAGTTAACTGAACAATTCAAACAACAACTGCTGGAAAGAATCCATGGCCTTTGACAAGAAATTACTCGATATCCTTGCCTGTCCTGTTTGCAAAGGGGCGTTGTACTGGAACGCACAAGAGAGCGAGCTGGTGTGTCGCTTTGATCGCCTGGCTTACCCCGTGCGCGATAATATTCCGGTGATGCTGGAAAATGAAGCAAGACAAATGAGCAGTGAAGAAGTGGAAAAACTTAAAGGTAAGTAACAACCATGAAATTCACCGTTATTATTCCTGCCCGTTATGGCTCGACCCGCTTTCCGGGCAAACCGCTGGCCGATATTCATGGCAAGCCGATGATCCAGCGTGTGGTAGAAAGGGCGCTTGATTGCGGTGCCGCTCAGGTGATTGTGGCGACAGATGATGAGCGTATCGCTGAAGCGGTGAGGGATTTTGGTGGTCAGGTGTGTATGACGTCCAGGCATCATGAATCCGGCACCGAACGTCTGGCCGAGGTGGTGGACATACTCGAGCTGGACGCCGATGAACTGGTGGTGAATGTGCAGGGCGATGAACCCTTTATTCCGCCTGAAAATATCCAGCAGGTGGCTGAGAATCTCAATCTTCACCCGCAGGCTGAAATGGCCACCCTGGCGGTAAGGCTGCGAGAGGTGGAAGAGGTGTTTAATCCTAATGTGGTAAAAGTGGTGACCGACAAACTCGGCTATGCGCTGTATTTCAGCCGAGCCACTGTGCCCTATGATCGCAGTCGTTTTTTGGATGAAGACAATATTGATGAAGTGGGGGACTATTACCTGAGGCATATCGGTATTTATGCTTATCGTGCCGGTTTTATTCGTCAGTATGTGAATATGACACCCTCCGGGCTGGAGCAGATTGAATCGCTGGAGCAGTTGCGGGTGCTCTGGCACGGTGAAAAAATTCATGTGGATATCGCCGCCGAAACTCCGCCAGCGGGTATAGACACACCGGCAGATCTTGCGCGTATACTCAATGGTTAATGGCGAATATTGCTAAGGAGAAGATTATGGCGACCATAGTAATTACCGGAGCAGGACGGGGTATCGGGCTGGCCCTGACAAAACATTATCTTGATCGTGGCGATAAGGTTTACGGCTTATGCCGCAAGGCGACAAAGGAACTGCATGAGTCGGGCGCAGAGGTGGTTGAAGGTGTTGATGTGGCATCCGATGCGGATAATCTGGCCCGGGCCATGTCACCTCTGTCGAGCGTGCAAATTGATGTGCTGATTAATAACGCCGGGGTACTGGGCAGAGATTCACTGGAAAATCCCGATACGCAAAGTATTGAACAGCAGTTCAGGGTTAACGCCCTTGGCCCGTTGCTGGTTACACAGATTCTTGCACCACATCTGCACAAGGGCTCTAAGGTGGCCATGATCACCAGTCGTATGGGCTCCATGGCTGATAACGGCTCTGGTGGCTATTACGGTTATCGTATGTCCAAGGCGGCGCTGAATGCGGCCGGTGTCTCACTGGCAAGAGATCTTCAGCCACGGGGGATTGCAGTGGCACTGCTGCATCCGGGCTATGTGCAGACAGAAATGGTCAGCTACGGCGGTGATGTATCACCAGAGGTGTCGGCTGAGCGTCTGATTAAGCGGATCGATGACCTGACACTTCAGAACAGCGGTAGTTTCTGGCATGCCAACGGAGACAACCTTCCCTGGTAAATAAATATTCTTTGTGCTTGTGGAAATTGGAATTTTTATTTAATTTAGATTTTGCAAAGAGGTAATTCTGCTAGGCTAAATATTGGTAAGGGATCAACAGGCTGGCTTATATGCAAAAGGTAGTTGTTCAGACTTTTTCTGAACAGGACAAGGACTGGTTTAGTCAGGTGGCCGTAGGTACCAGGCTTGAAGTACAGTTTCTCGACCATTTCGACAGCCGTTTCCACAGTGAAATGGTGGGTTATCGATTTGGTCGCTATGTAATTATCCGTTTCGAAGACGGTAACTTTCCCCAGCATGAAGGCGTGGCCGGGATGGTGGCCATCTGTCGCTTTTTGATAGAGGACAGCCTCGGAGAGTGTTTCGCCTTTAAAACCGAAATCGTCAATATGATGCGTCGGCCGGATCGCCTGCTATTTCTCGATTTTCCCAAGGAAATACACCGCCGCGCGCTGCGTGAAAAGAAACGCCAGCTCGCCCATGTACGTGCGACGATCCGAATGCTTGGTGAAAACGGGCTGCGAGGGCAGCCTTTCGATGGCATTGTGCAGGATATCTCACCCGGCGGTTGTCGCTTTCAGTTCGATGAGTCTCACACCGGACGTAAGGTTAATCTGCTGCCTGTTATCATCACCTTGCTCAGTAAAGATGGATCGGTGGACAGAGAAGTGCCTGGTAAAGTCCGAAACTCACGCTATCAGGACAATTTACTCAGTATTGGTATTCAGTTCGATGAATTAAACCCTGACTTTGAACAGACGGCCTGATTGCCGGCCTGAGGTCTGACCGGCAAGCATCAATCCCCTTCGCTGGCATTCCTTCGCTGTATTTCAGCTTCGGAGTAACGCATGTACATATCCAGCAATGCCCGTCGCACCGCTTCGCTGTAACCTGCTGCCACGCCAAGTAATAAGGTCGTTATTGCGGCCTTATCCGGATTATCACCTATCCATTTTGCCAGCACCGGATCCGCGTGTTCGAGTAAAAGTTTCTCGAACTCCTGTTCCGGCTCCGGGGATTGCGGCGGAGGTCGTCTCAGTGTCGAACGACGATATGAGAATCTGGCAAGCACCTGCACAATCGCAATCACTACAATGCCAGCGGCAGCAGTAACCAGTGCCGATAATGGCGGAGACAGTGTTTCGCGCAAGCTCAGGTAGCACGCCAGAGCCAGAAACGCGATGACAAAAAAGACCATCGGCACGATGATCAGTGACGCAATTGCCTGCGTTTCAAGCTTTTTCTTAAAACGTTTCAGCACTGGTATTGCATCGCTCTGAACGTAGCATTAGAGGACTGCATAACGGCCATTAGCGATCGAGTAACCGGCCAAGGATAAAGCCGAGCCCCAGTGCTATAGCGAGACTGGTCATCGGCCGCTCTTCTACTTGCCTTTCTACGGTGTGGTAACCTTCCTGGACATGTTTCTTTGACTGTTCCGCTGCATTGCGCAGGGTTTCACGTCCGTCATTAGCGCTGTCCCTGGCGAACTTTGATAAAGTTTTGCCCAGTGCGGAGATGTCCGACTTGAGGCTGTTGAGCTCTTCTTTAAGTTCCTTGATATCGTTGTCTGTAGCTGTTGACATGATCGCTCCTTTTGAAAAAGTTCACAATAACCCTAGCACAGATATTGCCGATTAACAGCTCACCTGTTTGTTCTTTGGAGGCTTTTCTGAAAGCTCTTTGAGGCGAGTTCCTGCGTATAGCCCTGCAATCCTCCCAGACTCCAGAGGTGTTGCCATGGCTTTGCCTTTTAGCGTCAATCACGTAAAGTAAGCCTCTTTTATATCAATACGTTAAATCTATGGGCCCATTGATGTTGGATCTGGCCGCCGGCCGGATATCCGCGGAAGAAAAGGAACTGTTGGCGCACCCCCTGACCGGTGGTGTGATCCTGTTTAGCCGCAATTTTGAAAGTCTGGCTCAGTTACAGCAACTGATCAGGGAAATCCGGGCCGCTGCCGGCAAACCTCTGTTGATTGCAGTGGATCATGAAGGCGGACGGGTACAGCGTTTTCGTGAGGGGTTCAGTGCGATTCCAGCCATGGGTGCCTTGATTGAGAAAGCCGGTGGCGACAATAATATAGCCGGAAATTGGGCCGAACAGTTTGGCTGGCTGATGGCATCAGAGGTGTTAGCCCTGGATATCGACATCAGCTTTGCGCCGGTGCTGGATGTCAGAGGGATCTCTGAGGTGATTGGCGATCGCAGCTTTGCGTCACAACCTGAGCAGGTCACCCTACTGGCGGGTCGGTTTATGCAAGGTATGCACAACGCCGGCATGAAGACCACAGGTAAACATTTCCCCGGTCATGGCAGTGTGCTGGAGGACTCCCATATTGCTATGCCGGTGGACAAGCGAGCGGAATCTGAGATTCGCAGCCTGGATATGCAGGTGTTTGTTAATCTGCAACAACAAGGTGTGCTGGATGCAGTCATGCCCGCCCACGTTATCTACAGCGAAGTGGATAAGTTGCCGGCCTGTTTCTCCCGGCGCTGGCTGCAGCACATCCTGCGTGAAGAACTGAAATTCGATGGCGCAATTTTTTCTGATGATTTGTCCATGCAGGGTGCCGTGATAGTGGGGGACTTTGAAGATCGCGCCAGCGCCGCACTGGGTGCCGGTTGCGACATGCTGCTGGTATGTAATGACCGGGCAGGCGCGATTCAGGTACTAGACCGGCTGGACACCAATTATCCGCATAACCCGAGACTGAGCGCCATGGCTAAGAGCAGCACTTCTGATCTGCAACAGCTTCAGCAGTCCCCACAATGGCAAAGGGCTCAGCAAGCCCTCAAGGCGTTTTATGCAGACTAAGGCCCTGTTGATACTCAGTGGGCCCTTGCTGGCTCTGGCACTTGGACTGGCGTTGTACTGGCAGGGTCAGCCTCTGCTGATTGTCTGGACCGCCAGTATTACCTTGCTGACCGCCTTTTACTGGATCACCGAGGCCCTGCCGATCCCGGCGACATCTTTGATCCCCTTTGCTGCCTTTCCTCTGACTGGTGTATTGTCCCATCAGCAGGCGGCATCCTCTCTGGGCAGCCACGTGATTATCCTGCTGATGGGGGCGTTTATGCTTTCAAAGGCGCTGGAAAAATCCAATGTACACAGCCGCTTTGCTTTTTACATGGTCAGCCTGACCGGCGCCCATAGTGCGCGCAGGCTGGTACTGGGCTTTATGCTGACCGCAGCGTTTTTATCCATGTGGATTTCCAATACCGCGACCACTTTGATGTTGTTGCCTATTGCTATTGCTGTGATCCAGCGACTGCAGGAGCCCCGTCTGGCCGCCGCAATCTTACTGGGTATTGCTTATTCCGCCAGCCTTGGCGGGGTGGGCACGCCCATTGGTACACCGCCGAATATTATTTTTATGAGCGTGTATGCCGAAGTGCAGGGGCAGGAACTGAGCTTCCTCGAATGGATGCGTTTTGGTATGCCGATTGTATTGATCGGTATTCCGCTGATGGCGCTGTGGCTGACCCGTGGGCTGGGGCGTCTGGATAATCTGCAATTGCCACAGGCAGGGCAGTGGCAAAGCGAGGAAAAGCGGGTGCTGATGGTGTTTGCCACCGTGGCTATGGCATGGATTTTCCGGCCTTACTGGACTGCCTGGCTGGGACTTGATGCGGTGGGCGACAGCACTATTGCGCTGGCGGGCGTGGTGGCCATGTTTCTGACACCAACGGGTAAGATACCAGGAGAAAAACTGCTGGACTGGAACACCGCCAATGACATTCCCTGGGGGATGTTGCTGCTGTTTGCCGGTGGTATTTGTATCGCAAAGGCCTTTGACAGCTCAGGCTTAAGCGTGGCCATGGGTGAAGCCCTGACAGGGTTATCTCACTTACCACTGATTCTGCTGATCCTGACACTCTGTTTGTTTGTCACCTTCTTAACCGAGATTACCTCTAATACGGCCACCGCAACATTGCTGATGCCGATTCTGGCTACCGCAGGGATTGCAGTGGGTGTGGATCCCAAGTTGCTGATGATACCGGCGGCCATCAGTGCAAGCTGTGCCTTTATGTTACCGGTCGCCACGGCGCCCAATGCCATTGTCTACAGCACCGACAAGGTTTCTATCCGTACTATGGCCAAAGAAGGGATGGTGCTGAATGTGATGATTGCACTGGTCACTACTGCAGTGGTGTATCTGGTGCTGGTGTGATAATCGGGTTTTGACGGGGAATTGATCAGATTAAGGCAGGTCGTCCAGTCTGATCCCCTGTTGGTCGTATCCCCTGTAAGAAGTTGATCATCTCTGTGGCATAGTGCGTACCTCCCCTGTATTTTAATTTTTCCCGAGGATTTTGAATGAAACTGTCACCGGTGTCGCTAATTTGCAGCCTGTCTATTTTTTTTCTGATTAGCGGTGCTGCACAGGCGCAGTCAACCGAAGCCCGTCAGGTTCAGGTGGTGGTAAGCCCGGTGCAGTTTGAGCGTCAGAGCTCCAGAGTTGAAGCCGTCGGCACAGCGGAAGCGACCAAGTCCGTGGTGCTGTATCCGGCCGTGGCTGACAGAGTGACGGCGGTGCATTTCTTACCAGGGGATTGGGTCAAAGCCGGTGATGTCCTGGTGGAGCTGGATGCCAGACGGCAAAAGGTGGCCCTGGAGCGGGCCAGGATTGTACTTGCAGACGCCGAGCGTACCGTCAAACGTTTGCAGGAGAGCCGTAAGCAGGGGGCGGTGCCGCAGAGTCAGCTGGATGATGCCATAACACTGCGCAATATCGCCAGAGTGGAACTTAGTGAGGCTGAGGTTGAGCTGGAAGATAGGTTTATTAAGGCCCCCTTTGATGGGTAATGGGGCTGACGGATGTGGAAGTGGGAGACCGGATTAATCTGCAGACGGCCATCGCCAGTATCGACAGCAGGAAAGAACTCTATGTGCATTTTCAGGCCCCGGAAGACGCACTGAATATGCTACAGGCAGACAGCTCTCTGACGCTGCGGCCCTGGAATAACCCCTCACAGAGTATACCCGCCGCGCTGGCCCAGATTGACTCGCGTATTGATGCTCAAAGCCGCACGGTGAGAGTCAGGGCGATTATTGATAACAGTGAAGACAAATATCGCCCTGGCATGAGCTTTCGGGTAAACCTGGAAATTATGGGCGATCGCTACGCCGTGGTACCCGAAGCGGCGTTGTTGTGGGGGGAAACCGGTGCTTATGTCTGGGTAGCGGAAAATGAAAAAGCCAAACGGGTCGATGTGCAGATCAAACAGCGTTTTAAGGGCTATATTCTGGTGGCTGCGGATCTCTCACCACAAGATTTACTGATCGTCGAAGGGGTGCAAAGTCTTCGTGAAGATCAGCCTGTTTTCTTCTCTTCTGAGGTGTAAACAGTATGAGCTTAAAGCAATATCTGCAAACCAGTGATTTACCTTCACTGGCTATTCGTCGCCCGGTACTCATTGTTGTACTCAATCTGTTGATTATTATTGCCGGGTTTGCGGCAATTAATGGCGTGGAGGTTCGCGAACTGCCGGATGTGGACAGGCCCATTGTCTCGGTGACGGCCAGCTTTCCGGGGGCATCCCCTGAAACCGTAGATACGGAAGTCACCAGTCATCTTGAAGGCGCGGTGGCCAGAGTCAGCGGAGTGAAATCTATCCGGGCTCAGAGTGAAGAAAATAATGCCCGTATTGTGGTGGAGTTCCGTCCAGGCACAGATCTGGATACTGCTGCCAATGAGACCCGGGAGTCGGTGAGCAGGGTACAGCGGCGGTTGCCCGATGAAGTGGAACAATTAGCCATTATCAAGGCCGATAACGATGCCCAGTCGGTAGTGAGCCTGGCGGTATCCAGTGAAACACTGGACCTGGAAACCCTGACAGAAAGAGTTGAAACGGATCTGGCACCACAATTTCTGAGTATTCCCGGTGTTGCCGATGTGCGCCTGAACGGTGATCGTCGAAGGGTATTGAGAGTGCGCCTGGATCCCCTGCGTCTGACCAGTTTTAATCTGGCGGTGACCGATGTGGCTGCTGCGCTGCGCCAGGCACCTTTTGATGTGCCGGCAGGCAGCCTGAAATCGACCGATCAGCAACTGATCGTGCGCGCCGATGCCACTTCTGTGACCGCAGAGCAGGTGGAGAACATCATTATCAGCGGTGACACCCGCATAGGTGATGTGGCGGATGTGTATTTCGGCCCGGCCGATGCCCGCTCTATGGTCAGGCTTAACGGCAAACCGGTTTTAAGTATCGGCGTGATCCGCCAGGCCCGCTCCAACACCATAGAAATCTCCGACGAAGTGCTGAAAATGGTTGGGCAGTTGCAGCAACGCTTCCCCGAAATCACGCTCCAGGTGACCTCTGACGATGCTGAGTTTATTCGTGGTTCAGTGACTGAGGTGATTACCTCCCTTGGACTGACTATCCTGCTGGTGATCGCT
Source organism: Lacimicrobium alkaliphilum (assembly GCF_001466725.1). Lineage (NCBI taxonomy): Bacteria > Pseudomonadati > Pseudomonadota > Gammaproteobacteria > Alteromonadales > Alteromonadaceae > Lacimicrobium > Lacimicrobium alkaliphilum. Next base: position 2,511,705 of record NZ_CP013650.1, on the reverse strand, counting down.
ACCCTGTGGGTGTTTATCGGTTCCTGGCGGGCCACCATTGTGCCGGCCTTGTCGATACCTGTGTCTCTGGTTGGTGCGCTGGCGATTATCTGGGCCATGGGTTTTTCTATCAATATTCTGACCCTGTTGGCGCTGGTGCTGGCTACCGGTCTGATTGTGGACGATGCCATTGTGGTGTCTGAGAACATTCAGCGCCGTCGGGCCATGGGCTTAGGGGCCAGAGCTGCAGCGGTCATCGGCACCCGTGAGGTGTTCTTCGCGGTGGTGGCCACTACCGCCGTGCTGGTGGCGGTATTTGTTCCGATTGCCTTTTTACCCTCTACGGCGGGCCGGTTGTTTCGCGAATTTGGTGGTGTGCTGGCCGGCGGCGTGATTATTTCCTCCTTCGTAGCCCTGTCGCTGGTGCCGGCGCTGACCGCGAGGCTGCCGCTGAAAAAAGACAGTGAGCATATATTCGCCGGTGCCGGTCATTACTTATTGGGCGTCTATTCCCGTTCGTTGCACTGGGCTTTGGATCATGCCAAAACCACCTTTGTGATCTGTTTGCTGGCCGCAGGCGGTGCCGCGGGTATCTATTTTCAGCTTGAAAATGAGTTATTGCCCACAGAAGACCGGGGCAGTATTCGCATATTTGCCAGAGGCCCGGACGGGGTAGGGCTTAACTTTATGGATCGTCAGGCCAGAAAAATGGAGGAGATCTTATTGCCCTATGTGAATCAGGGTGAGATCGATTCGATTTACACCCGGGTTGGCCAGTGGGATCCCAACATTGTGTTTATTACCGTGCCACTGAAAGACTGGGAAGAGCGGGAGCGCTCTCAGCAGCAAATTATTGACGAGATACGCGAACCTCTGGCCGCTATTCCCGGTGCTCCGGCAAGAGCCGGAGGATCAAACAGCCTTAATCTGCGCGGGCAGGGAGGCGGTCTGGAACTGGCGCTGACCGGTAACACTTATGAGCAAATCTATGCGGCCGCAAAACTCTTCGCTAAACAGATTGAGCTGAATCTGCCACAGCTTGGAAGGGTGGATATCTCCTACAAACCGACCCAGCCACAATTACGGGTCAATATTGACCGCCGTCGTGCGCAGGAGCTTGGGGTCGCGTTGTCAGATATTTCCAGCACCCTGAGAGTGGCCATTAATGGTGATGATGTGGCTGACCTGAATGTGGGTGATCAGTCTGTGCCAATTATGTTGCAGGCGCAGAATATGATTATCAACGACCCCAGCGACCTGGCTAATCTGTACGTTAAATCTGCATCCAATAATCTGGTGCCCTTGTCCAGCCTTGCCAATATTTCCGAAGAAGGTGTCGCCGCTGAGCTGGAGCGCTATGCCCAGCGCCGCGCCATCGAGATGGATATGGATCTGCCCGATGAAGTGGCGATGGAAGATGCGGTAGACTCACTGCGTCAACTGGCTCAACAACACCTTCCCGATGGCGTCAATATGGTGTTTAAGGGGGAGGCGCTGACCTTTGAGGAAACCGCTCAGGAGGTGATGCTGACCTATGTGCTGGCTTTTGTGATTGTGTTGTTAGTACTGGCAGCACAGTTTGAGAGTGTTAACAGCGCCGTGGTGGTGATGCTGACGGTGCCTTTTGGTATCGCCGCAGCACTGTTTGCGCTGTTTCTGACCAATACCTCAATCAATATCTACTCACAAATCGGACTGGTGATGCTGATTGGTCTTTTGGCCAAGAACTCAATTCTGTTGGTGGAGTTTGCCGACCAGTTAAGGGATAAAGGCTTCACGGTGCGAAAAGCCGCAGAAGAAGCGGCCAAGATTCGTCTGCGTCCTATCGCGATGACGCTGATCTCCACCATTCTTGGCGGTCTGCCGCTGATTCTCTCCTCCGGTGCCGGGGCAGAAGCCCGCAATGCCATCGGCTGGGTGGTATTTGGTGGGCTGGGGCTGGCAGTGGTGTTTACTCTGTATCTGACCCCTGTGCTGTATCTGGCGCTGGCCAGATTTACCAAACCCAGAGCCGATGAGAGCCTGCGACTGGAGAAAGAAATGGAAGCGGCTGAGGCGACAGAGCACTAAATCAATTATTCAGGGCGTGTTGGTATGCTGGTAAAAGCAATAAGCCAGTTGTTTTTGCTTACAGTTGTACATGGCTTTATCGGCCCGGCGGATGAGCTCTTCTGCGCTTACCGGCGCTGAGGGCTCAAACAGACTGATACCAAAGCTGGCTTCTACCTTTAAATGCTGTTGCTGCCAGTTTATGCCCTGCTGCAGGCTCTGATGTATGCGCTCTATCAGTTGAACAATAGCCTGGCGCTGCTCAACCTGATCAAGAATTAGTACAAATTCATCGCCACCCAGGCGGCTGAGAAAATCGGTATGCCGGATTGCCTGTTGTACGGTTTCACTGAAATGTATCAGCATTCTGTCACCGGCCTGGTGACCAAATTGGTCATTGGCTTGCTTGAAGGCATTGAGATCCATGTACACCAGCGCCAAAGGGGATTTCTGACGGCATGCCTGCAGCATCCGCTGTTTGAGTATCTGCTGAAAATAATGTCGGTTGGGTAACTGCGTCAGACTGTCATGACGGGCGAAAAACCGCAGCGACAGCAATCGCCGGTGAACGTAATACAGCCCCAGGACAAGCGCGATGAGTGCCAGTACCCCATACACTGACTGCATCAGAGGTGACCACCACCAGGGTGGGGTTACTTCGATTGGCAGCCGGAATACTGTGCCATCCCATTGGGACGTGTTGGCGGCAGCACGAATCTCCAGCAAATAACTATCATAAGGTAACTGGCTCAGACTGAGCTGCCTTGAGGACATGGTTTGCCAGTTTTCGTGTAACGGCTTGAGCCGGTATTGATACTTCATTGACTCAGGAGACAGAAAGTTGAGTGCAGCAAGGGTGAACGCTATATAGCTTTGCCCTGGTTTCAGTTCCAGCTGGTCGGTAGTCTGATGATAGGTTTCATCCATAACCTGATAGGCGGTAAGATTGAGCGGTGGGTTGAAGGATTGAACGGGCAGGCGCCCGGGATTAAACACTAATATCCCCTGATTGCCACCAAAGGCAATGGAGCCGTCTTCCGACAAGGCCATTGCGTTGGCATGGTATTCCATATTCAGCCAGTGTGTGAGGTGGCTAAGATGCTTTAATTGCAGCGTGTTGATATCCAGCTGCATGAGCTGAGTGGCGGTGGCGATCCAAAGCACGCCACTGTCATTTATCACCAGCGAGCGAATCTGATTTTCTTCCAGTCCCTGCTTTTTAGTGATGTGATGCAGTAGTTGCCAGCTTTCGTCCTGATAAGCAATGGCGACAATGCCCTGGTTCATAGTCGCCAGCCACAGGGTACCCTGATGTTCCGCTATGCTGGTAATATGCAACTGTTGCACCGATAAGTTGGTGTTTTGCAGTTTAAGCGGCTCAGATTTGGTCAGATTCCTGTCGATCTGATACAGGCCACGGCGACTGCCGGCCACATAGCCGCCGTCATATTCAACAATACTGGTAATGTATTCGTCAGCGGCATTGGCCATAAAACGGCTGTATTGTTCCTGTTCTAAATCCCAGCGCGCCAGTCCTCCTTCGTCAAAAGCGACCAGCAGATCCTTTTCGAACCGTTTTATTGAGTAAACCGGAGCATATTCAAGATCAGTATCGGGCACGCCAACATGGGAAACAGCGGTACTTTGCTTGTCAAATTTCAGCAGTCCCTGATTAGAGCCAATATAGAGATGGGTTTCGGTGTCGGCCAGTGACCATAAAATGGTTCGGGGTATCTGATCCTGTTTGTTGCCGCCCTTATAGGTGTGAAGTTTATGGGCTTCTAAGTCGTAATAATTGAGACCGTTCTCGCTGCCAAACCATAGCCCATTGTCGCTGAACAGGGCAGACCAGAGATGCTTATCACTGATGCCTGAAATTCACCAAGATGGATAACATGCCGGTTACTGATGTCGCCAACTGCCAGGCCGTTGGTGGTTCCAATCCACAGCAGCCCCTGGTTATCGAAAAATAACTGACTGATGTTGTCAAAGGGAATACTGTAATTGATCTGCGCGTGATAGCGGCTATGGAAATGGTCATTGCTCTGTGGCTGCCATGCTGTCAGGCCATCATAGAAATACCCCAGCCACAGCCATTCTCCCTGTTTCTTGATGCTCCAGATGCTGTTTGACTGAATAAAAGGCTGGTCTTTCAGATGTTGAGACAACAGTTTTTCTGTTGTCGTATCGACAATCAGCACGCCGTCACCATCAGTAGCCAGGTAAAGACGACCTTTATCAATAACCGCATCGAAAATACGCTCATATCTGACATCAAAGTCAGGGTTTTCTCTGAGCATAATTTGCCGTATGTCATTGCTCTGAGGGTCTTTCACAAACAACCCGGACTTGCTGCCAATCCAGAGTTTATCCTCGCTCTGCGCAAGGAATTTAATGCTTTGACGGACGGATTCCTGTGCTAACAATGAGAAAGGCTGAGCGCCGGTGTCGAGATAATACAGGCCCCTGTCTGTGCCGATCCAGAGTCGATCCGTCTCGTCCAGGTAAAGAGTCAGTACGGTATAGTCCTGCTCTGTTGGAAAAGGCACGGAGGTAAAGCGTTGCTGGCGTATATCAAAATGATGAAGACCGCTGTCGGTTCCAACCCATAAGTTATGACTGTCATCGGCCAACAACGCGGTAACATCGTTACTGATGCCTGTGCCTTCAAGTTCATCGGTGAGTCTGAAATTAAGAAAATCATAGCCATCGAACCGGCTCAGCCCTGATTTTGAGCCGATCCAGATGTACCCTTCTTCAGTCTGAGTCAGCGTATTGATATAGGCGGAGGGTAAGCCTTCGTTGAGTGAAAAGCGTTTAAAGTGCAACTGCACTTCGGACAAAGGCAATTCGGCCGCAATACCGGTATTGAACAGTCCGATAAGCAACAACAAGACACCAAGAGCCTTTGCTTTAAACATCATCATATTAAATATTGGCAATTGCACTGAAAGACAAATTGTTACCTCAGCATAGTGCATGCCTGCTGGATTATCTTTATACCATCCAATGCCTGCTCTGCGCTAACTGCAAGAGGAGCCTCTGCGACTATGGCATCGGCAAGGTTGTTGTAAAGATGCTGATAGCCACCGCATTCGCTGGTAACCCGCTGTTTGCCTGTTTCGGTATACAGCGTACCGTATTCATAGGGCTTTTCCGCCGCCCAGTCGTTGTGATCAGGTAACATTCCATCCCGCAGCCGTTGTTCCTGGGGATCCAGGCCGTCTTTGATATAAGTGCCTTTGGTTCCTTTGACCCGGAATCGTGGATTAGGCCCGGTGCTGTAGGGATCGCTGTGTAATAGTATCTCTTTATCGGCATAGTGCAGTTGCAGATGAAAATAATCCACCGCCTGTGAGCCCGGCCTTGATTTTCGCAAGGTTGCACTGATTGTCTGTGGAATACCAAACAAACACAGGGCCTGATCAATCAGATGGGGCCCCAGATCATAGAGGATCCCGGCACCGGGAATGTCCTGCTCCCGCCAGCGCTCGCGCGGTGTGGGTCTGAACCGGTTGAAGCTGGATTCAAATACTTTGATATCGCCGAGGCGTTGCTCCTGTATCAGTTTCTGCACGGTAAGGAAATCACTGTCCCAGCGCCGGTTATGAAAGGGTGCCAGCACCAGGTTACGTTGTTTCGCCAACTCAATCAGTGCATGCCCCTGCCCGGTATCAATCACCATCGGCTTTTCTATCAGCACATGCAGGCCCTTTTCCAGTGCCTGTTCGGCCAGGGGATAATGGACATGGTTTGGTGCAGTAATAATTACCAGATCAGCCCCTGACTGGCTGAGCAGCTGTTTTGCATCATTGTATATGCCGACATCAGGATAAGCCTGGCGAACCTGCTGTGTTTGTGAGGTGCTGATACCAACCAGCTCAAAGCGCTCCGATGTGCGGATAAAGGGCAAGTGAAATACTCTGGCGGAAAGTCCAAAGCCGATGACAGCAGTGCGAACAGGCGGTGGAGGAGTAGAGGGGCTCATACGCTCGTGTGTGGATATGCAGAAGATGTTATCAGGCTAACAAATTTTTCATCAGGTTTCCTGTGATTGATGGTATATGCTAATCAGTTACAACATTTAACAGTAATGAGCACAAGCACAGTGGATTATTATGTTACTGGATAAAACACAGAGTCTGTTGCTGCTGATCGATATGCAGCAAAAACTGTTACCGGCAATTGATGCGGGTAACGAGGTAGAAAATGCTGCGGCCTGGGCCATGCAGGTGGCACTGCAACTTGGCGTACCGATTCTGGCAACAGAGCAGTATCCGCAGGGAATTGGGCATACCACTGAGAAACTGGCTGAACTTTTGCCTGAGAATGCCGTAATTAACAAACTCAGTTTCAGTGCCTGGCGTGAGCCGCTGTTCCAGCAGCGTATCCGGCGATGTCAGCGCCAACAATTGGTGCTGATGGGAACCGAAGCCCATGTTTGCCTGTTGCAAACGGCGCTGGAACTGTTGCAGGCGGGTTTTGGCGTGTATGTTCTGATTGAAGCCACAGGCTCACGACAGCCTGATCACAAGGAGCAGGCCCTGGCCCGGATGCAGCAGGCCGGGGTTATTTTGATCAATAAGGAAATGCTGGCTTTTGAATGGCTCGAAGGTGCCGATACAGATGTGTTTCGTACTGTACATCGTGGCTGGATCCGCTAGCGTCTTACCTTTAGAGACATGATGATCGGCGCGTTGAATTGGGTATCGATACAGATCATCGGTTATGGTTTTGCAGAGCGTATTTACGTCTGAAAGTGCATACCATGGGGTGAGACGACTGCCACATAATGAGATTGCTGTAACGCATGGAGGAAAAATGGAGCACAACTATCTGAATTATTTCCCCGAGCTCAAAGGGATGCCGCCCTCCAAGCAGATGGTTCTGTTATCAAAGGCCAGATATGCCGCTTTTCGCCAGCCTGGTATGAACCTGAAAATGGCCTGTTTTTTTATTATGACCCTGCTCATAGCCTGCCTGGTGGCAGTGGTACCGCAGTTTATCTGGTCAGAATATTACGTCAGGATTATCGGCATGCTGATGGGGATCAGTGGCGGGATTTTTCTGTTTCGCCGGCTCTACGCATCTCTGTTGCGTCAGGGGCTGCAACAGGTGATAAAGCAGCACGGGTATAAGCAACATACTTGAGCTGCCACCAGGCCTTAAACTTTAACCTCTTCGACACCCTTTTGCTGGTTTAAATAGCGGGCAAATACAAACAGCCAGTCAGACAGGCGATTCAGATACTTAAGGCATACTGGTGGCACATCCCGGACCTTGCTCATTGCAACTAACTGACGTTCTGCTCGTCTGGCAACAGTACGGCAAACATGACAAAGCGCCCCGCTGAAATTGCCGCCCGGTAAAATAAAATGAGTCTGTAGCGGTAACTGTTCCTGCCAGCGATCAATCTGTTGTTCCAGACTGCTGATATCCTTGTCCTTGAGGTTGCTGCTGGCCGAAAGCGCAAAACCAATCTGAAACAAGCACTGCTGCACCTGCTGCACCAAAGCCAGTTCCCTGTCCTGCAGCTGACTGGCCAGTAATCCCAGTTGTGCGTTCAGCTCATCCAGACTGCCGTAGGTTTCCAGTACGATATCGTGCTTATCCAGCTTTTCAGGTTTATCCACATAGATTTGAGTACTGCCCTGATCGCCGCCTCTGGTATAAATCTTCATTCTGACTCCTCTGCCGCCGGCTCAGGCTTATGATAGCGGCGTAGTTGCACTACCATTCCGAACATGGGGTGATCAAAGTAATGAATCTGAGTGCTGATGACCCGTCTTAGCTGTTGAAAAGGCAGGGAATAAAGCTGGTAGCGGTTTTCAGTTTCGTCCGCTGACAGATTGTCCTGACTGATAAATTGTGACTCCGTTGCCAGAGAAGACTGTTGCATTAGCCCGGGTGGGCCTTCGGCGCGATAGATTAACTCTGAGTCAACATGCAGATAGGGCACCCTGTTAATATATTGCAGGTACACTTTAAACCAGCCATCGAGCTCCCACAGCTGATCAACCTTTTTGCCCTGGGGCAGGGCTTCAATATCCTGCTCAGCCAGAATCAGAGGTTGGGCCAGAGCCTGTTCCACACGTCTGATTAAATCTGTATCTGTAGCTTCAGAGGTCACTGTTTGTTCTGATTCTGCCTGTTCAGATGATTGCAGCAGATAACCAAGGTTGTCGTAACTTTGGGCAAAGTTAACTCCGCCAAACAGACGGTATTTCTCTGCTTCGTCGCGGCCAAATAACACAGGTTGTCGCCAGACCAGGTGCAAAAGTGGGCGAATACCGCGCTGGCGGTGCAGGTCTCTGGCGATGTCCTTCAGGTTCATCTGGCTGGCCGGTAACAGATGGGGCTGATTGTTAAATCGTCGCTCTTTATCGTTAATCACAGTCGGTACAGAGGTGATCATGGCTTCAGAACTTTGTGCTGGAAAGAGCAGGTCTTTCAGCCATCTGCGCTCTGCTGCTAATACACAATCACTGCGCAGCCAGCGGTTGATATTAAATCCTGATTGTTGCGCTGCCTGATTCGGCTGACCCGGCGCCGACAATTGCCCCACTATCTGGGCGTCGGCTTCTGGCGTGACCGGTTCTGATGCAGGGCCAGGCTTTTCAATTTGCTGATTAATTTGCTCAATCTGGTTCAGCAAGCCAATGATCTCAGTATTAGTGAACTCAATCGCTGGCAAATTGTGCCCTGATAAGGGGGCATCACAGAGTGGCAGGCTATTGCGCAACACACTGATATCCGGGCGCAAAAACGGGCTGAGCAGATCGGTCGTGTCACTGATATCCACAGAGGCCGGTTGTGGGAAGTGCTCCTGCAGCGCCTGCAATGACTGGTCCTGTTTGTATAGCAGTATTTCCACATCAAACCACCAGTCATTGGCTTGTACGGCAGAGCTTAAGCTCAGTGGCATACCGAGCAGCAATACTGATTTTACTATGAGGTGCTTCATCAGGCCGCCTGTAATTTCCGTTTAAATTGAGTAAGCATGTCCTGTACCAGTGTAACACGCTGTTGATGCTGTTCTGTTTTGATATTGAACCTGAGTTTTTGGGGACCGTCGAGTTTGTAGACAGCGGGCTGGGACTGCAGCAACTGGATGATAAAACCGGGATCAACCGGGGTATCCTGGTCAAATTCGACAAATCCGCCCTGGCTGCTGGCTTCTATTTTACTGATTCCGACCTTTTTCGCTTCCAGCTTCAGTTCGGCTATTGTCATCAGGTTTTTCGCTGCATCGGGCAACAAACCAAAACGATCAATCAGCTCAACCCTGACGTCGTCCAGCTCGTCTTTATTTTTGCAATTGGCGATCTTCTTGTACAGCGACAGGCGAATATTGACATCATGGATGTAATCCTCGGGTAACAGGGCCGGAATACGCAGTTCGATATCTGTGTGAGAGGACAGTGATTCGTCCAGAGAGGGTTCCTTGCCTTCTTTAAGGGCTTCAACGGCTTTGTCGAGCATCTCC